>CAYLZH010000325.1:0-3582 GCA_964388245.1 uncultured Bacteroidales bacterium | reverse complement strand
ATCTCAAGTATAGCAGGTGTATGATTTTTTGTTATTACCGGTTCTATCTCGTATGATGATTGAAATAATGTGAAGAGAGTTCGTACAAAACGCTTGATTTTTGTGATGCTTAACAAAGTTACAAATCCAATTCACAGTGAAATGCACTATATTAAAATATAATGGCAGATCAAATACTTACAAGATGATATTACAAATAGGAATCATGAAAGGAAAATTACCTTTTGTGCTATTAGTTATTTTACCGTGTCTGTTCCTTTCGTGTAGCATGGAATCAGATTACATTCCTGTAGCAGGTACTTCCCTGGAGCAACTGTATAACGATGCCATTGCTGATGCAATGATTGCCGATTCCTCAGAAATTTCATACAATCTTGTACCGGTTGTAAAGGACAACGAAATGCTTTCGTGGAAAACTGTCGGAGCTGAAGACTATGTTCTGGCAGTAACATTTACCGACATATCCTGGCCTCAGAATTCCGGTGATACTGTAGTACTAAACCAGGCCGAAGTTTGGGTTAGCATGGTCCCGGAGTTGTACAATCGACTTCAGGAAGAAGAGCTATCTACTGACTCGGTAGTTTCATTACGGGCATCGCAGTTAGTCGGCATTCCTTATTTGGGAAAGAATACTTTTTTCGTTGAGTTTTGGGTGAAGCCCAAAGATTTATTCCGCCCAACCCCCGATAACGAGATAACCGACAATACTGCCGCATTATATTTCCCGGCGTCGGCCACACAGGAGTATATCGACTGGTTTAATAGTTTATTAATCTTTGCCTATTTCCCCGATGAGGGTGAGATCAGATACCCATTTACTAGACTGGGTTATACATACGATTGGGGCAGGCCCGATCAGGAGCATGGTGTAAGTGAGTTTGTTGTGAAGCAGGGAGCAAAGGTGATTATGGGTGAGGTATTTAATCTGGATAATTATCCTTAATAAACAAGCGAAATAAAGTAAGACATCAGATCTTGCAAGTCGAACATATCCGAACCTGTATAAAGCTTCTATTCACCTGAGATAAAGATTCTTATTACATGAAATCTCCTGATTCGGTATCTTTTTCTTTATTGTAAAAAGATATTTGTATTTCAGGATAAAAAATACCCCTGAGATGCAAACCTACAGGGGTGATGTAGTGATGTGTTTTATTTTTATTTGTTCAAGAATTCCAACACGTTTGTCTCAATGCGTGCTTCCACGTTTGAGATGTCTGCTTTCCGGAATTTGTCACCGGTAATACTTTCGAATAACTCTATGTAACGGTCAGATACCTGTGTAACAAAGGCTTCACTCATTTCCGGTACTTGTTGGCCTTCTTTTCCCTGGAAACCATTATCCATTAACCATTCACGAACAAATTCCTTCGACAATTGCTTTTGATTTTCACCATTCATGAAGCGCTCAGCATAGCCATCCTTGTAGAAATAGCGAGATGAATCAGGAGTATGGATCTCATCAATAAGATAAATTTGACCGTCTTTCTTACCAAATTCATATTTTGTATCTACCAAGATAAGTTCCATCTTATCGGCGATCTCACTGCCACGCTTGAATAGCTTGCGGGTGTAGTCTTCTAATTGTACGTAGTCTTCTTCTGAAATAAGTCCTTGTTTCAGGATTTCTTCACGTGATATGTCCTCATCGTGGCCATCGGTGGCTTTTGTTGTCGGAGTAATTATGGGCTCACCAAATGATTGGTGTTCGCGCATCCCATCAGGGACTGGTACACCACAAATCTCTCGTGCACCTTTTTTATAGGATCGCCAGGAGCTGCCGGTAAGATATCCACGGATAATCATCTCGATCGGAAATGGATCGCAGTAATGACCTACTGTTACCATTGGGTCGGGTGAGGCAATTTTCCAGTTTGGGAGAATATCGGCGGTTGCATCGAGAAACTTCTCGGCAATCTGATTCAATACCTGGCCTTTATAAGGAATCCCCTTTGGCAATACTACATCGAATGCCGAAATACGGTCGGAAACTACCATAACCATCCTGTCATTTTCGAGGGTGTATACATCGCGTACTTTCCCTTTGTAGAGCGTTTTTACTCCCGGGAAATCAAAATTTGTTTCAGTAATAGCGTTCATTCTTTTATATTTTATATTTATATTTTCGTTTTAGTAAAAAGTGATTGAGTTGATTAAGTGATTTCGTTGAATAGACCCATTTTCCTAATTCCTCAATTTTCCGTTTCACTGATCTGTTTTGTTCTTTTCATCTTTATATAACCGGTCATAAGCAGCAACAATTTTTTTCACAAGTGGGTGTCGTACAATATCCTGCTCGTTGAACCGGATTATAGAAATCCCTTTTATGCCCTTTAAAATGCTAAGTGCCTGCAATAAGCCTGAATGACTTTTTTTGGGTAGATCGATTTGGGTTATATCGCCGGTGACAATAAATTTTGCATTCATCCCCATTCTTGTGACAAACATTTTAAACTGGTTAAGTGTTGCATTCTGGGCTTCATCCAGGATTACAAATGCATTTTCGAGTGTACGTCCCCGCATAAATGCAAGTGGTGCAATTTGGATTATTCCTTCCTCCATCATGTCTTTTAACTTTTTTGATGGGATCATATCGTCGAGGGCATCGTATAGTGGTTGCAGGTACGGATCGATTTTCTCCTTCACATCACCTGGTAAAAAGCCAAGATTTTCGCCTGCCTCAACCGCTGGCCGGCTTAATACAATTCGCTTAACCTCCCGGTTTTTTAAAGCCCGAACCCCGAGAGCAATGGCTGTGTATGTTTTCCCTGTTCCGGCCGGACCAATGGCGAACAATAAATCGTTGTTGGTGCAATCATTAACCATTCGAACCTGGTTAGGTGTACGAGCACGAATCAATTTGCCTGTATTTCCAAACAATAAAGGTTCTTCTCGTTTGCTGTTGTCTACATTATTCCCATCCTCATCAACTAATACTATTCGTTCAAAATCATTATTTGTAATAATATTATAATGATGAAAATGATCAATGAGCAATTGAATTTTTTTCCCAAATTTTTCTAACTCCAATTCTTCTCCAATGGCTTTTATTTCATTGCCACGTGCAACAATCTTCAACTTTGAGAAATAGTTTTTTAACCGTTCCAGCTTAGTGTTGTTTACACCGTAAATATCAACCGGGTCAATACCATCGAAATAGATAATGCGCTCAGACATGTAATGCAAATATTCTTTTTACTTTTACGAGTGCAAAATTAGGAAATTAAGTGGAATGATGAATTAAGAGAATTAAGTAATTAGGGAATTAAAGAGTTAATGAAACGGAAAATTGAGGAATTAGGAAATTGAGTACATTCAACAAAAACACTTAATCAACTTAATTACTGATCAAAATAATACATGAATACAACACAAGACAAACTAAATGCTTTCGAAAGGTTACTCACCATAATGGACGAGTTACGTGCCCGTTGTCCATGGGATAAGAAACAGACGCTGGAAACTTTACGAACGCTAACACTGGAAGAAGTTTATGAACTGGCTGATGCCATCATGAAAGAAGACCTGCCGGAAATTAAAAAGGAACTTGGCGATATTCTGCTGCATATTGTATTTTATGCT
>CAYLZH010000324.1:0-3607 GCA_964388245.1 uncultured Bacteroidales bacterium | reverse complement strand
CTATGGTGCTTGGACTCCGACGCAAGGTGAGCCTTAAAGTAAGGCAACCGTTGAGTAAAATAATGGTGCCGGTTGTAGATGATCATCAAAAAAAGCAATTTAAAGCTGTTGAGAATATAATTCTGTCGGAGGTTAATGTAAAAGAGCTGGAATTAATTACTGATACATCAGGCGTATTCGTAAAAAAGATCAAGCCAAATTTTGCACTCCTTGGAAAGCGATTTGGTAAACTAATGAAACAGGTAGCAGCATCAATTAATAAATTTAGCCAGGATGATATTCGAAATTTCGAAGAACAAGGGATATATAACCTGTCGATTGAGGGCATTGATTATGAATTGAGCCTTAACGAGGTTGAAATAGTAACACAGGATATTCCGGGCTGGCTGGTGGCAAACGAAGGCAATTTAACTGTTGCCCTCGATATTACTGTAAGTGACAACTTACGATCGGAAGGAATTGCACGCGAGTTTATCAACAGGATTCAGAATCTTCGTAAGAGTTCCGGTTTCGATGTAACTGATAAAATTGAAATCAAAATTGAGATTAATGAGTCGATAAATTCGGCGATTGAAAAACATAAAGATTACATTGGAACTCAAACACTTGCCCAAATAATTGAGTTGGTCGATGTGATTCAGGATGGTGAAGCAACAGAAATTGAAATAGATAATGAAATAAAAACTCAGATTTCAATAAGTAAAATTACCGCTTAGGCGTATTGTTAAAATTTGTAATCAAAATAGAAAAATTGTTATATTTATAAAAAATTAGTGTCATGGCAGAAAAAAAGAGATATACCGATGAAGAACTTAAGGAATTTAAAGATATTATTCTTGGAAAAATAAAGAAAGCCCAGGACGACTACGATCTGTTACGATCGACAATTTCCCATTCCGACGATAACGATATTCAGGACACCTCACCTACTTTTAAGGTTTTGGAAGAAGGTGCTTCAGTATTATCTAAAGAAGAAGCAGGAAAGCTTGCCCAGCGTCAGCAAAAGTTTATTCAGCATCTTCAGGCTGCACTTATAAGGATCGAAAATAAAACGTACGGAGTTTGCCGGGAAACAGGGAAACTTATTTCAAAGGAAAGATTGCGTGCAGTACCACATGCAACACTTAGTATTGATGCAAAACGCAACCAGCGCTAAAGTTAAATTAACCAGATTAAACTATCTTTTGTGATTCATCTCGATGAATTGAAAAGAATTATCCGCATTTTGAATGTCAAGGCTCAGTAAATCAATCATACTAATAATAGTTGTATTAATCCTCGATCAGATCCTGAAAGTTTGGGTAAAAACAAACATGTATTTAGGCCAGGAATTTAACATTTTTGGAAACTGGTTTATTATTCATTTTACCGAAAATCCAGGGATGGCATTTGGCGTTGAACTGGGAGGTGAGTACGGAAAAATTGCCCTAAGTATTTTCAGGTTAATAGCAATTTCGGCTATTGGATATTATATCTTCTATCTTGATAAAAAAGATACTCCAACCGGCCTGATACTTAGTGTTTCACTAATATTTGCAGGTGCATTTGGAAATATCATTGATAGTGCTTTTTACGGACTCATTTTCACTAATAGTTATCATGATGTTGCACGCATATTTCCGGAAGGTGGAGGATATGCCGGCTTCCTTCACGGAAAGGTTGTCGATATGTTGTATTTTCCAATAATAAAGGGGCAGTTCCCAGACTGGTTCCCGTTCTGGAAAAATGAACTATTTATCTTTTTCAGGCCGGTTTTTAACATTGCCGATTCAGCTATAACCATCGGTGTTGCATTTATAATTATTTTTCAGAAACGATTTTTCACGAAAGAGGAAATAGAAAATGAACCGGAATCAGAAGTTGTTCATGCAAAAAGCGATTGATCTTTCAATTGAAAGTATGAAACATCATGGTGGTCCGTTTGGGGCTGTTGTAGTGAAAGACGGTGAAATCATTTCTGCAGAATCGAACCAGGTAACCCAGAATAATGACCCTACTGCCCACGCTGAAGTTTGTGCAATTCGCTCAGCCTGCACAAAGCTAAGTACCTTTAACCTCGAAGGTTGCGAATTATATACTTCGTGCGAACCCTGCCCAATGTGCCTTGGTGCTATTTACTGGTCGCATATTGGTAAAGTATATTATGCCAACACAAGGGAAGATGCCCGTAAAGCCGGTTTCGATGATTTTTTCATCTATGATGAAATTGAAAAAGATATTGATAAGAGGACTATTCCGTTCGAACAAATAATGCACTCCGAAGCCCTGAAGGCTTTTAAAGAATGGGAAAAACTTGACGATAAAATTGATTACTAAATCATTACAATCTACATAGCCCGGTTAATTGAAGCTTATTAAATCCATACCTAATATAATTACTTCGCTAAACCTGTTTGCCGGTAGTCTGGCCATAATTATGGTATTTCAGGAGAAATTACACGTAGCATCCCTGTTTATTGGAATTGCAGCCATTTTCGATTTCCTCGACGGATTTACAGCCCGGATTCTAAAAGCATACTCCGAAATTGGTAAACAATTAGACAGCCTTGCTGATGTAATCAGCTTTGGACTGGCTCCTTCGTTTATACTTTATGGCCTTATGATCAATGCCTTAAATGTCGATGGGTTTAATCAAATCCTGCCCATTGATGAATTGATTTTATTGTGCCTGCCCTTTCTGATTGTAATTTTTTCGGCACTACGCCTTGCTAAATTTAATATCGATACCAATCAAACAACAAATTTTATAGGATTACCAACACCGGCCAATGCAATACTGATTGCTTCCTTGCCAGTACTTTTATGGTATTATAACTACTCATTTTTAGATCAGGTAATTACAAATCAGTATTTTTTAATTATTCTGATTTTAGTTCAATCCTTCCTGCTTGTTTCGAACATCAAAATGTTTTCATTGAAATTCAGCAACTTCAGTTTCCGTGATAATAAAATCAGATTTGTTTTCCTTGGAATATCGCTGATATTAATACTTGCTATTCAATTATTTGCAATCCCCACATTGATTATTTTATACATAGTACTTTCATTAGTGAGTAAACAAGAATCTCAAAAATTATTGAAATAACCGAATTTCTTGTTGAGGCTATATAATAATTGATAATTTTGCAAAAAACAAAAAACACGCTTATGAAATTCGTTGCAGAAATTGATGTAATGCCGCTCAAAGCACTCCTCGACCCACAAGGGAAAGCGGTACGAAACAGCATGCACAATATTGGATACAAATCGGTCGAAAATGTACGCATTGGCAAACATATAACGATGGAACTCGAAGCCGATGACCGACAACATGCTTCTGATAAAGTTGAAGAGGCCTGCAAGAAGATATTATCGAATCCCGTAATGGAATATTACGAGTTTGATGTTAAGGAAGCATGATTTGGGACTGTGACGAAACAACCTGCTGGTTCAGACGAAGTTATTTCGACACAATCCCTTGTGGTAATTCGTGCTTTCGGTAAATTCCATAATTTACATTCCATAATGCCATATGTAAATAATAATAGGTGGCCGACTATAAAGCATGCATTAGGGGTGCACGACAAAATTCCCTATTTTCCACAAATGATTAACTTGCCGCAAAAAC
>CAYLZH010000323.1:0-3626 GCA_964388245.1 uncultured Bacteroidales bacterium | reverse complement strand
TAGTTAAACCGACATGTATTGCTTAAAATTTTAGCCGAAGGTCTAATTCATCACCTTTAATTTTCCAGCAAGTTTCTTCGCATTTACTTGTTTCAACAGTTCTCAATTTTTGACCATCAATGGCATGAATAGTATCATCCTCAACATAATATTCGGCATAGCCTGAATACCTTTGATCAACATCAAGATAATATGATTCTTCGCTACTGAAGCTATAAAACGAATCGATCAATACGCCATCATCAACCGTTCCTCTGTAAAACATAATAAGCACAGAGTCCTGATCGTTTCGCTGGCTAATCTTTAAAATGAAAAAAGCATCAACAGGTTCATCTAAAAAGCAATCGTCAAAGTCATAATCGGAACAAGGATCAAGGTTGCATGAGAAATTTAATAAACCGGCAATTGCCAGATAAAGGAAGTATTTCTTTTCGTTTTTCATTTTTTAGACAAGCATGGATTAACAAAGATCAAAATTAATCGATTCCTTATCAAAAATTGAGCCCGGATTAGTAAAGATCAATGAATTCATAACTATTCCCGGTCCATTTGAGGTAGCGGATAAAATCATCGAAAGAAATTACCAATGTCGCTGTATTTATATTAGGGTGAAAACTCAGGTTTTTTGAATCCTGAAGATGCCTGTCGATAAATACATGCACATGGTTTTCGTTGTCGTTTACAAGACCAAATGGCGACACCGAGCCGGCTTCCAGTCCGAGGAATTTTGTCATTCTTTTTGGCGACGCGAAAGTAATTTTGCCTTGTCGCAGACGCTGTTCCAAATCACGAATAGCCAGATTTTGTGCATAATGCAGTAATACAAGATAATGCCTGTTTCCTTTATGGTTTCTGAAAAAGAGGTTTTTACAATGTGTTGAATATTCAATATCCTTCCAGTGTTGCATGGCTATTTCAATGGTTGGGGCAGGAGGGTGTTCGTAATATTCAAATTCGATTTCTAATTCTTCAAGTGCCGAATAAACTTTAGGATCACCTTGCATTTTCATTGATCTTTGCTTGTTATGAAATGATAATTTCTTTCAGATTTTAAGTTCTTTGATTGGATAGTTCAATGCAATGACAATAATTAATTTGATCGGGTTTCTCTTACTAATCCCCACAAAAGTGTCGATACAGCTAATGAAATTCCACTAATCAGAAAAACAATCCCATCGTATTTTTCAATATATGCATCGATTACGAATCCGATAATAAAACTGGCCAATAGCTGTGGTAATACAACCGAAAGATTGAAGATTCCCATAAAAAAACCCATGCGTCCTTTATCGACATTCTCCGACATAATTGCGAACGGAAGGCTTACCACCGCCGACCATCCTACACTTAACACTACAAAACAAGCATACAGGGCCCAAACACTTTGGGCAAAAAAGGCAATTCCAAAATATCCTAAGGACATAACCAAAACAGCCAGCCGATGGGTTTTTACCTGTCCAATTTTTTTTGTCATGGGTTGCAATAGTGCAATTGGGAGAACAGCCCCAACAGCATTCAGAATAAAAAACGACCAACCTGTAGCTTGACCAAGAAATATGTCGTCAGCGACATCAAGCCGTTGCTCAAGAAATGCAAATAAATAAATAAACATAGTTTGAATACCTAACCACGAAAATCCATGGGCAAAATAAATTCTGAATAATTGTCCCCAGTTAGTACTTGAGCTTTCACTTTGTTCGTTTTCGGTTTTTTCTTCAGAAAGCTCAACTGGCTCTTCAATCATGAACAATGGTGCAATAGAGAACAGGAGAATAACAATAACACCAACATAAATCAGTGTGTAATTATCGAGCAAGGCACCGGTTAAATAGGCAAGACTGCCAAAAAGATTCGAGATCGATTGCATCCAGGTATATCCTTTGGTTCTGGCTGTACCTTCTGGAGTTATATCGGCAATTATGGCCCGAGTGGGATTAAAACTGATATTAATCGATAAATCAAGTGTAAGTGCAACGGTTAATGCTACAGCCATAATACTTCCAATCCCAATAAAATCAGTAATAACATCGATATTTGGTAAAGCTAAAATTGACAGGGCTGTAAGTATTCCTCCGATTATTATAAATGGCCTGCGTCTGCCTCCAAGAAACCAAACCTTATCGCTAATTAATCCAACAATAGGCTGGCCTAATATTCCGGCAATCGGACCTGCAGCCCAAACTATCCCAATTTCGTGAATCTCAAGGCCATATTGTGTCCGGAGAATCCAGCTTAAAACTGCAATCTGGATAGAGAGCCCAAATCCCATAGCGGTAGCAGGCAAACCAAGAATTACATAAAACAGATTCGTGAGTTTTTTCTGAAATAATAGCATAACTTATATTTTTCTGATAATATCTGAAGGGAGTAAATGTATTAATAAATTTTTGAAAGGATACTTTTTTTATAGATTTGTATCATCTATTAACGGGTAATATGATTTGGAAAATTTTCTTTGGGAGCCTTCTTATCCCGGTTCTTTTAGTAGTCATAAAGATAGTCAATTGGCGAAGAGATCCAGCATCTGATTCAACGTATACATGTTCGCTTTGTGATAGCAAGGTTTATTCATCATCTGATTATTGCAGTGTTTGTGGTTCGAGTTTTGGCGAACTACAACACAAATAAGCCCTGGATGACATTTATGATCCTAACAAAAACGCGATTTAACTTCAAGCAGAATAAATTATGAGCACTAATTCTCAACAAACCGAACCAGGATCACAAGCATTTTATCATTATACAACAGTGCAGGTCAGGTTTAATGACATCGACCTGATGGGGCACGTTAATAATGCCGTGTATCAGGATTATTTCGATTTTGGCAAGGTTAGCTATTTCAACACCATACTGGGAATGGATGTAAACTGGGATAAAACAGGTTTGGTGCTTGCAAAAATAACCATCGAGTATTTCTCTGCCATTGGATTAAATGACGAAATTGAGATCCGGTCTAAAATAATTCGCCTGGGCAACAAAAGCCTCGATATGTACCAGGAAATTATTTTAAAAGAAACCTCAGAAATAATGGCAAGTGCATTGTCAATTATGGTTGGATATTCGAATTCAGAGAATGAAACAATTGCAATTCCTTCTGATTGGCGCAAAAAAATTATTAATTACGAAAAGATGTAACAAGCTGGTCATCAGCTTATACTGTTCTTAAATATTCCACACTTACAGAATCGATCTCCTCAAATTTATCGCTCAACCCTTTTGTCTCACTCTGTCGGATACTTATCGTGATACTACATTTAAGATCAAATTGTTGTTCAAGCTGTTCAGGCTTATCTTCCTTCATAATTTTCATTACGTTGTTCATTGCAAGATAGTCGAAATCAATTCGAAGGATGTCGTTAACGGTTTTTTCAACAAGTGTGGCATTTGAAATGGCATCGGCAGCAGCCGTCCGATAGGCATTGATCAATCCGGGCACGCCCAGTTTCGTTCCTCCAAAATACCTGACCACTACTATCAGGATATTTGTCAGTCCGTTCGATTGTATTTGTCCGAGGATTGGTTTACCGGCAGTGCTCGATGGTTCACCATCATCATTAGCCCGGTAGTGTTTCATATCGGCACCCAGTCGCCAGGCATAGCAGTGATGCCTTGCATCATAATATTTT
>CAYLZH010000322.1:0-3685 GCA_964388245.1 uncultured Bacteroidales bacterium | reverse complement strand
CCTTTGGTCCTGCCAGGCTGCCCTCTTTTGTAATATGTCCGATGATGAAAAATGGGATGTTCAACTGCTTTGCAAATCGAAGAATTTCGGCCGTACATTCTCTAACCTGGCTAACACTTCCCGGCGATGACTCTACCCTGGATGTAGCTATGGTCTGAATTGAATCGATTACTACAAATTCCGGCAATATTTTTTTCGCGTGCGACAATACATTCTCAAGAAGGGTTTCACTTAGTAGTAGGCATTCTTCGTTTTTAACACCAATACGGTTCGCCCGTAATCTTATTTGCTGAACACTTTCTTCGCCCGAGACATACAAAATTTTCCGCCCCTTTAAGCGCAACGAAAGCTGAAGAATTAGGGTTGATTTTCCAATACCCGGTTCTCCGCCAAGAAGCACAATCGATCCCCTGACCAGTCCTCCACCTAACACACGATTCAGTTCAATACTTCGAAGATCGATACGTGTTTCAGTCTCATCTGGAATTTCGCTTAGCCTTATTGGTTTTGACTGTATTGTATTTTCCTGCGAAATCAGGCTTGTTGAAGCTTTTATTTTCGGTTCCTCAACCATGCAGTTCCACTCATCACACGAAGGGCATTTTCCTACCCACTTAGGCGATTCCATCCCACATTTTTGACAAAACCATGCTGTTTTTTGCTTACCCATAATAATCGACACAATATTGCCCAGGCATATCAGATCAACGAATTACCTGGTTTTGGATATATTAAAATAAAAGAAATAGTAAAATTAGTATATAAATATTTTTTCTGAAACAGATAGTTTAATGTTTTTAATGCGAAGGAGATAAATCCCTTTACTTTGAAATGACAATTGTAACGAGGATTGATTGATAAGTTGAACTGACTTAATACATTTTCCTGATGATGTGAATACTTCTAAGTTGTTAATATCTTGATTGTTATTTGGAATTTGGATAAAGATTTTCTCGTTTCTTTTTGCTGGATTTGGATATACAAAAATCTGGTTCGTATCTTTTATCTGATTTCCGGCTACAGCAGTAACAACCGAACAAAGTACAATATTGATGGTATCGATTAGGGGTGTTCCAGAAACAATTCCTGATCCTGGTGTTGTTTCAAGATAATCGCCGGTAAGTTCCCAAATGATGACTCCACGCGCATTCTTATTTAAAATATATTCTGCCTTTAATGCAACCGATTGTTCGTTGTCGTAGGATACAAAAGTGTTAATTGCATTGCCTAAAAGATAAGGAACCTGGGCAGTAGTGTCCCAGTACGACGAGAACTGGTTCATTTTATTAAGAATGTTGTAATACAAAGGCGATCCTTCATCTTCCCAGAAAGTAGAGCCATCGGGCGATCCTGAATTACTTTGGTGTAATCCTGTACAACCTGTAACAGAACGTCCATAAAATGGAATCCCTATATTTACCATAGAAGACGGTACTCCGTGAACTTGTGTTACATAGTAAAATGTTGAATCGATGTTGAACACAGGGTTTCCAACGACCGGAGGATATAGTGGAGAATTATGGTTGCTCAGCGAGCTCCATGCCCCAAAAAAGTCGTAAGTCATCATATTAAACATATCTAGTTCAGGAATAAGGTTTGTCCATTCAATAATTTCCATTTTCTGAGGATCGGCACTAAAACACGAAGACAACAAATAATCTTTACCAGTTAATAATCCAAGTGCATCAATCGAATCGCGGACTTCCTGAACAAGAAGGGTGAAATTAGCACCATCGAGTGGGGTGCCGTTATGTTCTGCGAATCCGGGATACTCCCAGTCGAGGTCGATGCCATCGAAATTATAAAGTTGCAGCAACCTTGTACATTCCGATGCAAAATAGGTTCGTTTTATCGAATCGGCAGCTATGCCTGGAAAGTTATTCGATAAGGTCCACCCTCCGATCGATACTAAAACTTTAACATTATTATTGTGAGCAATATCGATGAGTGATGTGTTTGGCAGGTAGCCACCATTTACCCAATCGTGCTGGCCAAAAAGAAGGTTTTCGTCGGCCCAGGAATCAGTTTCTACTATACTGCCATCAGAAAGAGGATTGAAAAAGGCATAGTTAATAATGCTGTATTGCGAATAATCTATTGAGGCAGGATTAACTAATTTATTCCGGTCGTACCATTGCCAATTAGGATAGTAGGCAATTACCTCTTTGCAGGGTTGGGCAAACTGGTCTTTAAGAAAGAATAAGTTTGCGACTAGAAATAGCAAAAGAATCTTTGATTTCATAACTGATGTTTATCTCTGTCAAAATTAAAGAAAAACACGAAATCATGATTAAATAATGAAATCCAACTGAAAGCCTATAATATGATCGACTACATCTGTATCTTCTTTCTGAAAGTAGGTCTTGAAAAATATTCCGGGTTGAAAATTTCTGCCTTCCCAAATAAAACCAAGCTGGAGAGTGCTGATAAACCGTTCTTCTAAATTCAGATCAGATTCAGAAATAATACCCAATCCTACTATTTCTGTAAATAAACTCAGTTTTTCAATTTGAACTCCGCCTTTTATCCCGTAATTAATAAATAATTCAGTGTCAAAATCATTTGTTAATTCGCCTGTTGGCTGAAAACAGCTTAGCCCAAGTTCAAATCCATACAAACCCGTATTGTCCGTATTGGATTGCACCGAAGTGATCCATTGGGCAGTTAAGTAATCAGGAATTGATTTAGCAAGTCCAACAGCATCAGTTAATGAATTAAGATATAAAGCAGATGGGTCTACTGAATTCTCAGCAGTTGGAATAAATAATCCAAGGTTGTTTGTAACAAATATTTTCTCGTTTCCGGCTCCGGGTATCTGAAATCCAAGATAAAGGTTTCCTATTCCGTCGAATCTCGAATCTGATTTTGATTCATAATTTCCATACGATAATGAAAGCTCTAAATTGAGCAAAGTGCTTAATGGGATGTTTGCCGACAGATCATACATGCCTGATAAAAAGGTTAAATCGTTTTCGATAGCAAAAGATGGTTGTTGGAATTTAATTCCTACAACGGCCTTGTTTAAAGGTTGTGATTGCATTTGGAATACCTGTCCGTACAAAGTAGTGTAGGAAAGTACCATAATGAATATTATGGCCTGCGAGTAAAAGAATGATTTCATAGTATTGATTGTGGTTTGATTTTATATAATCGAAAGGTACAAAAAAAATCAGGAAGCATTGTATCTTTATCAATAAAAATATTAGCTAAATGTTAAATCATAAAAACTTGCCGGGTTATATCTTGATTCTGATTATTTCTACAACGATATTATTTTTTCCGTTCGTGATTAGAGGGCAGAATATATCTCAGGATTCTATACATTTTGTCGGGAGGGTGTATGATGCTGGTACTTTATCTGCCATTTCCGAAGTGCATGTGCTTGGATCAAAATCTAATACTATTTCTTCTGTTGAGGGGAATTTTTCGCTTTGGGCTTGTAAGGGAGATAGCCTAAGATTTAGCCATGTGTCATACAAAAGTATTACCTGGCGGGTGAGTGATACAATTGATAATCCTGATATGCTGATTGGCATATTTCTTAGCCGTGATACGATTGCCATCGATGAGGTGATTATTTACCCCAGGCTAAGAAACCTTGAAAGTCTTATGACAGAACCTTTACCTCAGGATAAGGATATTCGTAATGCTAAGAACAATTTAAATATTTTAGGATATCAGGCCC
>CAYLZH010000321.1:0-3737 GCA_964388245.1 uncultured Bacteroidales bacterium | reverse complement strand
GGTTATCAGGTTTTCGGAACCTCAAGAAATATTACCACTATTGCTGACAAGCTTCCTGAGGTACAATTTGTTCCGCTGGAACTTAGCAACAATGAAAGTATCAGAAACTGTTTTGACCAGATTCAGGAAATCGACATACTGGTAAACAATGCTGGCCAATCGCAATTGGGTGCTGTCGAAGAAATAACTATTGAAAAGTATGAAGAAATGTTCCGGATCAATTTATTTGGAATGATTCATCTTACCCAGCTTTTCCTTCCCGGAATGCGCAAAAAAAAATCAGGCACTATAATAAATATAGGCAGTTTGGGCGGCCGGTTTGCATTGCCTTATTTTTCAAGCTATTCATCATCGAAATTTGCAGTTATGGGATTTACCCAGAGCCTGCGGTACGAGCTTTTTTCATTTGGTATCAGGGTTATTCTTATCGAACCCAATGATATTAAAACTACTATTACTCCCGAATTCATTGCAAAAGGAAATTCTGAATACGGACACATAGCCGAAAAAGTACGGGAAATCCTTCTAGCCAATATGGCCCTGGCCGATCCGCCCGAAATGGTTGCCAATAAAGTAATGAAGCTGATAAAAACCAGTAAACCAAATCCGTTTTATGCAGTAGGAGGAACCGGGCCTTTGCTGGTTTTTCTTAAACGATTGTTACCCGAACGGTTAATCGAACGTGTAATCAGAAAAAAATATGGTTTGTAATGGACACACTGTATTTTTATTTTACAGGAAACCCTTTATGTTAACACCTTTTACTACAGATACATATTTTCCTTTTCAAATTTTTTATTGATCAATTATATGTTTTATAACATGTTTGAAAATTAAAAAATCCTATGTTTCAATATATTTACAGATTTAGAACCTTCGATATATAAATATTTCGCTGTTTAGATACATTCTAAAATCAAAAAATTCTACTTTTGTGTAAATTAATTATGATAAGTTTAACATGTCGAAAACAATAAAGATCAGGAAAGGCTTGGATATTAAGCTTAAAGGCAAAGCCGAAAAAATCCTGCAAACTGTTGAGCAATCAGATTTTTATGCGATTAAACCTCCCGATTTTCCAGGTGTAACACCTAAGTTGGATGTAAAGGCCGGGTATGAAGTAAAAGCCGGTAGTCCTTTGTTTCATGACAAATACAAAGCAGACATTCTTTTTACATCGCCTGTTAGCGGGAAAGTTTCTGCAATTAACAGGGGCGAACGAAGAAGGCTGCTCGAAATAGTTATTGAACCTGACGGAAAACAGGAATTTATCGATTTTGGCGGAGGCGATGATATAAATAATTTATCGGCTGCTCAGGTTAAAGAAAAGTTATTAAAAAGTGGTGTTTGGCCATTTATTCGTCAAAGGCCATATGGTGTAATAGCAAACCCCGACGATACCCCAAAATCAATTCATATTTCTGGTTTTGATACGGCACCACTGGCGCCTGATATGGATTTTATCCTTCAAAATCAAATTAACGAATTTCAGAAGGGAATCGATTGCCTTACGAGGCTTACCGAAGGAAAAATCTTCCTGAACCTTAATTCCGAAAGTACAGCCAGTCCGTTGAAAAAAATCAATGGAACAGAGCAAACTTTTTTCGAGGGTCCTCATCCGGCAGGAAATGTAGGTATTCAGATCCACCACATCGCTCCTATAAATAAGGGCGATTTAGTCTGGTATATCAATCCTCAGGATGTAGTTTTTATTGGACGCTTGTTTGAAACCGGACAATACAATATGGAACGTATTGTTGCTCTGGCCGGTTCGGAGGTTAACAAACCACAGTACTATCGTACAATGTTAGGTGCTTCTATCGATCACCTTGTTAAGAATAATGTAACGAATGGCGAACTTCGATATATTTCGGGTAATGTGTTAACCGGATCGCAAATTGCTAAAAATGGGTTTATTGGTTTTTACGATTCACTTGTAACAGTTATCCCTGAAGGTAATTATTACGAAATGTTTGGTTGGGCTCTTCCCGGATTAGAGAAATTTTCGACTTCGCGGTCGTTTTTCTCCTGGCTCACTCCAAATAAGGAATACAAAATGGATTCGAACTTACATGGAGGCGAAAGAGCTTTTGTAATGTCAGGCGAATACGAGAAAGTATTCCCTATGGATATTCTTCCAGTACCACTTCTAAAAGCCATTATGGTCGAAGATATCGACAAGATGGAACAATTAGGCATTTATGAGGTGGTTGAAGAAGATATTGCCCTGTGCGAATTTGCGTGTACTTCAAAAATCGAAATACAGGAAGTTCTTAGAGGTGGCCTTAATTTAATGATTAAAGAACTTGGATAGATAAGCGGTGAATCGCTATTTATATATCAAAATGATTTCCAGATGGATGGTCTAAGAAAATATGTTGATAAAATAAAACCTAACTTTGAAAAAGGTGGAAAGTTTGAAAAGCTGCAATCGACATTCGATGCCTTCGAAACTTTCTTGTTCGTTCCGAATGTAGTAACCAAAAAAGGATCACACATTCGCGACCATAAAGACATGAAGCGTACAATGAGTGTCGTTGTTATGGCCACAATACCAGCATTATTGTTTGGGATGTGGAACACCGGCTACCAGCACGCTTTGTCAACCGGATCTGAATTCACTCTCTTTGAGTCTTTCTGGTTTGGCTTTTTAAAAGTATTGCCCATTATTATTGTTTCCTACGTAGCCGGATTAGGCGTTGAGTTTATTTTTGCCCAATCGCGCGGACACGAAGTAAACGAAGGGTTTCTGGTTTCCGGGATGTTAATCCCGTTAATTGTACCTATTGATACACCATTATGGATGATAGCCGTTGCAACCATTTTTGCAGTTATTATTGGTAAAGAGGTTTTTGGAGGTACAGGCATGAACATCGTGAACCCTGCACTTACAGCCAGGGCCTTCCTGTTTTTTGCGTATCCATCTGACATGTCGGGCGATAAAGTTTGGATTGAAGGAATGGGTACCGGCGAAGGTCTTGTAGATGGTTTCTCGGGGGCAACCCCATTGGCCGAAGCTGCTGCCGGAAACATGGAAAAACTTCCAAGTATTGCAGAAATGTTTATCGGAACTATTCCGGGTTCTATTGGTGAAACATCGACCCTGGCAATTTTATTAGGTGCCATATTCTTGCTTTACACAGATGTGGGAAGTTGGAAGATAATGCTTTCATTTTTTGTGGGTGGATTGGCAATGGGACTAATTCTGAATGGTTTTGCTACCGATACTAATCCTTATATGTCATTACCGGCTTATCAACACTTGTTGTTGGGTGGTTTTGCATTTGGAGGTGTATTTATGGCTACCGATCCGGTTACAGCTGCACAAACCGAGCGAGGTAAGTGGATCTATGGATTTCTAACAGGATTTATAGCTATTCTCGTCAGAGTACTTAACCCTGCATACCCTGAGGGAGTTATGCTTGCTATTTTGTTAATGAATGTGTTTGCACCATTGGTTGACCATTACGTAATTCAAGGCAACATTAAGCGCAGGTTGAAACGCGCAAAAGTTGCTGCCTAATTAATTTAATTGATTTGCTAAAACAATAGATATACTATGAACACGCAAGGAAATTTATATACATTCATGTATGCCTCGATAATGGTTGTTATTGTGGCTGCCATCCTTTCGTTTACTGCTATCAACCTTCAGCCTATACAGGAGAAAAATGTAAGGATTGAAAAAATCCAAAGCATACTTGCTTCTGTTGGAATTGAAAGTACTGTTGAAAATG
>CAYLZH010000320.1:0-3776 GCA_964388245.1 uncultured Bacteroidales bacterium | reverse complement strand
ATAATCAGGTTGAAAAATATGTGTCCGTAAGCTTTTATTCGGACACATTATTTATTTTTGAAGCGCGTTAATTGCAAAAAACATCATAAGTAATCAGTATGAATATAATAAAAACAAAAATACCTGGCCTTGTTGTTATTGAACCAAAAATTTTTGAAGACGACAGAGGGTATTTTTTCGAAAGTTACAATGATCAGAAATTTAAAGAATTAGGATTGAATTTCAACTTTGTTCAGGATAATGAATCCTTATCATCATATGGAGTAATACGTGGTTTACATTATCAGTTGGCACCTTATTCCCAGGCAAAATTAATTCGTGTAATCGAAGGAAAAATATATGATGTTGCAGTCGATATACGCGAAAATTCGCCCACCTATGGACAATGGGAAGGTTTCGAGATTTCGGGCGAAAACAAAAAACAGTTACTGATTCCAAGAGGTTTTGCCCACGGATTTTCTGTGTTAAGCGAAAATGTTGTTTTTATTTACAAGTGCGACAATCTGTATTTTCCGGAAGCCGACCGTGGAATTAATTTCAACGATGAATTCTTGAAAATCGATTGGGGAATCGATCCTCACAAAGCTATTGTTTCTGCAAAAGATAAGGTATTGCCTGCTTTCGAAGAAGCGGAAAAAAACTTTGTCTTTAATCAGATGTAAAAACGAAACCAGAATTATTTAATAAAACCGATGGATAAGATTCTTGTAACCGGAGCAAACGGACAATTAGGAAACGAAATAAAGGAAATAGCCGGATTGTTTCCACAATTTCAATTTGTATACACCGATGTCGACGAGCTTAACATCACAAATCAGGATAAAATCGAGGAATTTATTAAGAATGGAAATTTCTCATTTCTGATAAATTGTGCAGCCTACACAGCCGTCGATAAAGCCGAAGAAGATACCGATTTTGCCAATCTACTAAACAAAACAGCAGTTGGATATTTAGCCAAAGCAGCAAAAAAATTCGACATGGCCATGATCCACGTATCAACTGATTACGTTTTTGATGGCAGTAAAAACACACCATATGCTGAAAGCGATCCAACCTGCCCAAACTCATCCTATGGACGATCGAAGGAAGGAGGTGAAAAATATTTTCTCCTTTCCGGTGCCAGGGGAATTATAATACGTACTTCGTGGCTTTATTCTGGTTTTGGAAATAATTTCGTTAAAACCATGATCAGGTTTGGAAAAGAGCGAAACGAATTAAATGTTATATTCGATCAGATAGGTACACCAACATATGCAGCAGATCTTGCAAAGGCAATATTGGATATTCTTGTAAATGCTAAAAATGACCCAACAATACTTAAACCTGCTATCTATCATTACTCCAACGAAGGAGTTACTTCCTGGTACGATTTCGCAACAGAAATAATCAAATCGGCTAATCTTAACTGCAAGATAAAGGCCATCGAAACAAAAGATTACCCTCTTCCCGCCAATCGACCATTTTATAGTGTATTGAATAAAGAACGAATTAAAAATACCTTCTCGATAGAGATTCCGCACTGGCGCGATAGCCTTTTACGATGTCTTAAAGTTTTAGGTATTAATCAGTAAAGTTTAGTAAGATGAAAAACGAAGATTTATTAGAGCTTGTAAATTCGAAAGCACAAAAGTGGCTTGAAGGAAATTTCGACCAGGAAACAAAGAACGCTGTGATACACATGCTCGAAAACGATGAAGCACAGCTTATAGAATCATTTTATAAAGATCTTGAATTTGGGACTGGAGGTTTGCGTGGAATAATGGGAGTAGGCACAAACCGGATGAATGTTTATACAGTTGGTATGGCCACCCAGGGATTGTGTAATTACCTTAAGGAAAGCTTTAGCGATAGCCCTGAAATAAAAGTGGCCATCGCACACGATTGTCGGAACAATAGTCCTTTATTTGCCAAAACTGTTGCAAAAATATTTTCAGCAAATGGAATTAAGGCATATCTCTTTGAGTCGCTGCGACCTACACCTGAACTTTCGTTTGCTATCAGGCATTTTGGATGCAAGAGTGGTGTCGTGATTACTGCTTCGCACAATCCAAAAGAGTATAATGGATTCAAAGCATACTGGGAGGATGGTGGCCAACTTATTAATCCACATGATGTTAATGTGGTTGAAGAAGCATCAAAAATTACTGCTGATCAGATTAAATTCGATGGCAACGATTCGTTGATTGAAATAATCGGTAATGACTTTGATGAAATCTATCTGAATAAAATCAAGGAGCTTTCATTAAATCCTGAAATCATCAGTAAAAATAAAAACCTGAAAATTGTTTATACTCCAATTCACGGTACCGGAGTTGTACTTGTTCCGGCAATTTTAAAGAAATTTGGATTCGAAAATATCTATAATATTCCTGAACAGGATGTTGTTTCGGGTAATTTCCCAACTGTAGTTTCACCAAATCCTGAAGAACCTGCAGCATTGAACATGGCCCTTGAAAAAGCAAAAACGGTTGATGCAGACCTGATCCTGGCAACCGATCCTGATGCGGACAGGGTTGGTATTGCCATAAAGAATGATAAAGGAGAATATATTTTGGTTAACGGTAACCAGACAGCGGCTTTATTAATATATTACCTGATTACCCAATGGCACGAAAAAAGTAAACTAAAAGGCAAAGAGTATATTATTAAAACCATTGTAACATCGGAGCTGTTGGTTGAGATTGCCCGAAAATTCGATGTTGAATATTATGATGTCCTAACCGGATTTAAGTTCATTGCAGATATAATGAAGAAAAACGAAGGACAGAAATTATTTATTGGAGGAGGAGAAGAAAGCTACGGATACCTGGCAGGCGAATTTGTTCGCGATAAAGATGCAGTTATGTCATGTGCCCTCATCGCTGAAACTGCAGCCTGGGCAATTAATCAGGGAAAATCGATGTTTGATTTACTCATCGATATTTATACTGAATTTGGATTTTACAAAGAAACAATGATACCGATCACCAAAAAAGGAAAATCCGGGGCTGAGGAAATCCAGAAAATGATGGATAATTTCCGTAACTCACCCCCTGAGTCACTTGCTGGTTCCGATGTGGTTTTAATTCATGATTATCTAAAACAAAAGTCGTTCGATCAAATCAGCCATTTAAGGTATGATATCAAATTACCAAAATCGAATGTACTACAATTTATTACACATGACGGTACAAAAGTGTCTATCAGACCATCCGGAACCGAACCAAAAATCAAATTCTATTTTGGAGTTAAGGAACAACTGGTATCGAAGGCTGATTACTATAAAGTTGATGCCCGGCTCGATGAAAAGATTAGTAAGATCGTAAAAGAACTTGGCATGTAAAAGTAGTTCGATTTTTCCGTAGTTTGCTTGAATTTGATATTCCATAGAAAAGTTAATGGTTGCAAAACGTGTTCGTGAGATTATAATAGGTTGGCGGAATTTCATTTTTGGGAATCCGGAAACAAGGCAACTTGCCAAGGACCGGATGCATATATGTTCATCCTGCGATCATGCAAGTAAAAGTGTTTACCTGCATTGCGACCTTTGTGGATGCTATATTCCGGCAAAGGCAAATAGCCCTGAATCACTGTGCCCGGCAGGCCTTTGGATGTAATTTCACAAGATAATAAGTGCTTATTAAATTCTGAAATATTCAAAATAAATACTTATCAATGTATATGCCGTTATTATTGGCATATGCTGATTTTATCTGCATATGCCGTTTTTCAAAATCACTTATGCCGTTTTTCAAAATCGGCATATGACAAAAAAATTGGCATATGTCAATTTTTTG
>CAYLZH010000319.1:0-3830 GCA_964388245.1 uncultured Bacteroidales bacterium | reverse complement strand
TTATCCAAGGCATCTTGTGTGTTTCACATATAAAAAAATTCTTGCGGATTTTAGGAATTAATAAAAAAAAATCCGATAGTAAAAGCAATTCGTTCAGAAACTTGCATTTTTTTGCTGCTTAGCAATTCTCGCCGTGTAATAAGTCGATAAAATTTAATTTTACCTAATTCATGGCATGTCAGGAAATCCTTATCATAGGGATTCGATTTGATGTTTTCGCTTCTCATTTTTAGTGAAATCGTTATTCTCAACTTGGTTCAGGATTGGCCGTTCCCAGCTTCCATACATTGGATTTGGCAGGAGAATAAAGCGAGAGCCGAATTGATTCTTGTTTCTATCAACTTCTGCAAAGCCAAAATCATCGTTTCTGTTTTCGAAAATTTCGCTAAAATCATTCAGGTTATCGCCGAGTAACATGAGTATTTTGTGGGTGATCGCTATTGAAGCTCTTCGTTGCTTCTTACTCTTATCTTTATCTTGAAAATAGCAATGATCGCGATCAGCAAATGGAAAACCAAGGGATTTAAGATTTTTTACACTCGAATCTATTTCATTGACCATCCGGTTCGAGACATAAAAAACTTCAACTCCTCGTTCTTTTGCGTAATTACAAAAATCAAGGGCTCCGGGAATTGCTGATGCATTTGCCATGTCGGTCCATTCTTTCCAGGATTCCGGTGTGTACGGTTTTCCGGTTTTTATGCATTTCCCTTCATAAAGGCTATTGTCGAGTACTGTTTCGTCGATATCTAAAATAACGCATCGGGGAAGGGAATCCGGTGTGTCTTTCAGATGGTTGTCGAGCATAATTGTAGCCCAATTAAAAGCCTGATAGGATAAGGCTCTTCGCTCGGCCGATTTTTGAAACCAAAGGGTGGCCATTATCAGATGATCCTGTGATGGTTTGGCTTGTTCCAGTATTGGTGTAGAATTGTCACTTTCGATATTCTTCTTTTCTACTCTTTTACATGATGTAAATACAATAATAAGGGTAAAAACAATTGTTGCTATTCTTATCATAATCAGATTGATTTAATAGATTTTATAATTTTGGTACGAGATGAATATTTCAGTTAGGGAATTTATAGATTAAAAATCTTTCATCCATTCATAAAAGTTATAATGATCGCCATTCATTCCCAGGTTACGATATGCATTTTGGGCGATATGATTAGTTTTATCAACATAGAGTCGAAGTCCGCCCAGGTTTTCAGTCGACTTAACTTTTTGTTTTAGTGCTTTATACATATTTCTGAATACACCTTTCGAACGATATTCCGGTATCACATAAACCGACTGAAACCATAGAATTGTTGCATTTCGCCAATCGCTCCATTCCGGTGTCATTAGCATCGATGCAATTATTGTTGAATCATTTTCTGCAACCCAGTACTCCCCTTTCGATCTGTCATTAAAAACTGCCCTTACACCTTGATTGACTATTTCTTTGTCAAGTATAATATTTTCAGTCTCTTGTGCCATTATAATTTGAAAATCAACTATAAACACGGCATCATCCGGAGTTGCCAATCTGATCTTTATTTCCACTATTAATTCTTTTAATATCTGTAAAAATGATAACCTTGTACTTTGCAAAGGTGTAAAATTTTATAGTAGTTGAATATTATTTCGCTTCTCCCAGGGAATTTTTCCAATACTGTTTACTGATTCTCAATTAAATCAAAAAAGACCACCATTAACTGGCAGTCTTTTTTAACAGAATCATTTCTCGATTTCCAGGAATTCGTTAGTGGATAACTACCATCTTTTTCGACACCTCAAAAATTCCTGACTTTAAAACTATCATATAATTCCCTGATTGTAACTGGTTGGTTTCAATTGTTATATTATACGCTCCGCCAGGCAAAGGCCCTGATGTTAAATTACGGATAAGTTTTCCTGTATCATCAAAGAGTGCCAATGAAACGGGATTTTTCCCATCGACTGAAAAAGCGATACTGGTTGAATGATTAGCTGGATTTGGAAAACAACTCAAAATTTCATTCTGAAATAATTTATCACTGATATGCATTTTGCCAATCACCGCAATATCGTCCTCAATATATTGATCCGAACCAGTTTCAAAATGCTGAATGTTAATCCGGCTTTCTATATTCTTATTACTGTCCCAATGCAATAAAATAAATTTATGATTTCGTTCAATTCCTTTAAATCCCAACTGATCATCAGATCCCCAAATAGTGATTGCCATATTTTGGTCATTGTACACACTGCTTCCAACTAAATGTCCATCCAGAGAAAAAACGCCAATTTCATCGCCCGGCTTAATATCAGTTTCCCAGGCCGAAAGGGGTATTCCCAATGTCATGTTTCCTGATGCGCGATTAGAAACAAAATGCACCGGTTTCCTGCTGTTTATAACAGATTTCGCATAATTATTCGTATTTGCCGGATAGATTAATGTTTCTGGTGCCATCATCCTGATTTTATAGCCTAATCCGGGTTCCATATCTCCAATTAAATTCAGGTTGAAATATGGCCAATACACCTGACCCTGACTATTTTTTACAAGAATCAGATTTGAGCCAAGGCTCTGAAGAATTGTTGGCATAGGGGCAGGATTTGTTCTTAAATATCCGACCAGGCTCCAACCGTATGGTAGGCTAATAGGTGTATTCTGAGGTTCGATCAATGTTCCGATAATCCATAAATGTTGAGCTGAACTAAGCTTGATCTGGTAACCTTTACCTTTTTCCATATCGCCTATATTATTCAGGCTAAATTGTGGCCAATAAGGGTTGCCGTTTCCATCTTTAACAATAATAACTTCGGAGGATATGCTGTCAAGCACCTCAGCAATATCTGGATAGAAAGGTTCGATATAAGTTGAAAAAATAGAGAACCCTGCATCAAGTGTAATTAATTGGCTGTTGACTACAAGTTCTTCGATTAAGTATGTTGCATGTGGTACGATTGCTGATGAATTGCCCCAATAATCGCTTTGCATTCCCTGGCTATCGTGAGCAATATACCAGAAAGTATAAGCTCCTTCGCCCCAGCCCGGGAAGTTAAGATTTGTATCTGCTAAAGCAAGTGTATTAATATTTAGCTTAAAAATACCTGAAACAAATGATGCTTCAACAATTCCAATGTAATTGCTGTTAAACACTGCCAGGTTAGCAGGATCGGCAGGAACATCCCAGGCAATCCAGTTAACAGAATCTCCCGGATAACTTGATTTTGTTACGAAAACTTCAAGATAATCAATGTCTGAATCAGCATCATAGGTTGATATGAAAACATTGCTCCAATTTTCAAGTAAAGTGCTATCTGCAGGTGCAAACGAATAAACAACAGGTGGAGATCCTGCAATTGATTGAAACTCAACAAAGATATTATCGGTTCCCTGACAGCCATTTTGATCGGTAACAGTAACTGAATAAATGCCTGTTGTTGATACAGAAATACTACTTGTGGTTTCACCAGACGACCAAAGATAGCTGTTAAAAGTACCCGCATTAATTGTGATAATATCACCAACTGTTCCACTTGTATCCGGCCCAAGATCAACAACAGGAAGTGGATTAACAGTTAGAGTAAGAACTACCGTTGAATCACATCCATTTTCCGCCATAAATACTTCAGTATAAGTTCCTGCAGCAGTTAAGGTTAGTGTTCCGAAAATATAACTTTCACCTTCGCAGATTGTGGCTTCATCAGTTGTGCCGAATGTTGGATTTACAGTTAAGGTTAAGATCACCGTTGAATCACATCCATTTTCCGCCATTAATACTTCAGTATAAATTCCAGCAGTAGTTAAGGTTTGTGTTCCGAAAATATAACTTTCACCCTCGCAGATGGTGACTTCT
>CAYLZH010000318.1:0-3844 GCA_964388245.1 uncultured Bacteroidales bacterium | reverse complement strand
AATAAAACTGAACCGGAAATACTCTTTTTTCTAAAGCCTCAAAATCAGGCATATCTGTAGAAACAAGGTCAATAATCAGGTCGTTTCCGTAGTATTTATAAGCTCTGTCGGCAGTGGCTGAATATTTAAGATAAATATATGGATCATCCCTGTATTGCTGCTCTATTATAAAATCAATAAGCTCGAATCCTTTTTCAATAAAATCATTCCGAAGAAGCTGTTTTTTTTCATTTACATCAAGATTATCGATGGAATATCTAAGTATCTCATATGAATCAGCCCTGTATTCACTTTCTACATCAACTTTTACATTAGCATCTGCCAGGTTGAATTTAATAAGTTTTCTTTCGAGAACATCCTTTATCGAAAGTGCAGGGGTTTTTACAAATCGACTATTATCCTGATCGATGACAAAGGCCTCACGGTTTTGGATATAAACACCTGCATAGTTAAACGCCCCGTCGCTGGTGCAATCAATCCAAAGCGTATCATTTTTTAATGGAACAAACAGGATTATATGATTGGATTGCTGCGATGGAAAAGATTTTTTGACAGGTATGATTTGTTCCCCGCTATAAATTTTGGTATAGTAAGCCGGAATTCCAATATAATCCAAAACAGATTTGAAATAATTCGATAACGCTTTACAGTCGCCATATTTATTCTTGCAGACATAGGATGCAGGATATGGTTTCAGGCCACCTGTCTCAATCGATATATTTACATATCTTGTATCATCCTGCAAGTAGTGGTATAATTTTCTGATCTTTTCCAGATCATTTTTGCAGTTTTGAGTGATTTGATTGATTTTCTCTTTTTCAGATGCAGGCAAATCCGATAATCCTTGCGTTAGTTGATATTGCCAGTTGCCGAAACTTTTCCAACTTTCGAGAGAGCCTTTAATATCCCAAACAAAATCGACAGGAACAATCCTGACCTCTGGAAAATAGAATCGTAATGGTGGGGAAAATAATTCATCTTCAATAATATTTGAATAGGATGCTTCCCATCTGTAGATTTGGCGATCCTCCACGTTTTCATGAAAAAAGCTATCGATTCTTTGGTGTATATGATTTATTTGGTAATCAGCTGGAATCTCGACACTTAAACTTGCGTTCAATGTAGGTATCTTATAGTTTACCACAGGAATCCAGTAATCGAGAAACATAAATTCGTTGAATTTCTCCTTGTACGAATAAAAAATTGTATATGGGTATCGATTATGCTTAAGTGAAAATTCTTTTACGAAATCATCCTCATAAAACGACATGGATGAAATGGAGCTCCTGCTTTCAATATCCTTCGATTTAAGTTTTCTCACAACTTTTCCATCATTGTCTTTTATATATCCCTCGATTTCTGATATTTTAGTCATTGATGAATATGGTATCGAGATTCTTGTGTATTTATCGCCTGTTCTGTTATAAATCTTTATTTCGCACGATGTCTTTACTTTTAATGTACTATTAACAATCTGAATTTTTGTATCATAATAAATAACTTCTGCTGATTTCTTTTGCGACACACAATCCTCAGCCGGAATAATTATAAGTATGGAAAATAAGACCAGCATAAGATAACATGGTGTGGAAAATTTCATAATGACCACTTTTAGTTGAGCAAAGGTAAATATAGTAATTTTTGTTTATCCGTTACCGAATCAATTGTCACAATCGAAAATATATTATCTTTTCCCGATACTTCCCTGAAAAGTAATTTCACCACCTTCATTGCCTCCCTGTGGGCCCAGTTCAATATTCCAATCAGCCAACTTAATAATATCGCTGTGGTGTTCAACCATAATCACAGTATGGCCACCACCTATCAATCGTTCAACGATTTTCATTAATCGGTTTACATCATTAAAATGCAGGCCTGTAGTAGGTTCGTCCATTAGGTATAAGCAATTTTCTATTTTTGAAGAAAGAAGGATTGCAGCCAACTTTAGCCTTTGTAGTTCACCTCCCGAGTATGTGTTCAGGGTTTGGCCCAATTTAATATATGATAACCCGGTTTCATGTAAAATATGCAGGGCATCAAAAATTATATCCTGGTATGTAAAGAATTGTATAGCCTCTTCTACAGTTAGTTCAAGAACATCATAAATGGATTTCCCCTGATAGCTGCACGCCTGGATTTCCGGCGTAAACCGCTTTCCATTACAATCCTCACATGTAATATGAACATCCGACAGGAAATCCATCGCAACTTTTATACGGCCTTGTCCCAGACAGGTCTCGCATCGCCCGGCTTTCTGATTAAAGCTAAAATGTTTTTTCGATAGTTGATGGGATTTAGCAAACGGAGTATTCGCAAATATATCACGAATTGTACTAAACAAACCGGTATAAGTCAGCAAATTGCTATTCATCGATACACCAATATTTGTACTATCGATTGCAATAATCTCGTTAAAAGCTTCCAAACCCGAAATATCTTTGCAGTTAACAGGTTTTCCCGCTCTGGCCGATTCATGAAGGACATCAAAAATAAGACTTGTTTTGCCACTTCCAGATACTCCCGAAACAACTGTTAATACGTTGCCGGGAAACGAAATATCTAAATTTTTCAGGTTGTTAGCAGTTGCACCCAGAATTGAAATTCGATCTTTTATCATTTTAGAGGAAGCAGTAAAGCCAATTTGCTTTTTCTTTGCGAGATATTCTGCTGTCAGGCAGTTGGAATTTAGAATCGTCTCAAGTGTTCCCTGAGCCTGAATTTTTCCTCCATTTGTACCTGCCCCGGGGCCAATATCAATTATATGGTCGGCAGCCCTTATTACCTCTTCATCATGTTCCACAACAACAACTGTATTTCCCATATTACACAATTGTTTTATAACGGAGATCAACTTTACAGTGTTATCAGAATGAAGACCTACAGTGGGTTCATCTAACACGTAGCATATTCCTGTCAACCCGGCATTGAGCATCCCGGCAAGCCGTAGGCGCTGCGATTCCCCACCTGACAAGGTAAACGATGATCTGGCAGGCATGAGATAATCGAGGCCCAGTTGTGCAATTATCCCTAATTTCTGGAGGATGCCAGATACTATTGGCTGAGAAATGGTATTGAGATTTTCATTTTCGCAAATTGGGAGGCCGTGTGAAGGATTAAGTTCATTTGTTTTAATTTCATTGAAAAATAAAATGCTCTCCCTGATGGTCAGATTATTAAGTTCGGCCAAAGATAATCCGGCAAAATTCCATTCAAGTACCTCTGCTCTTATTCGCCTGCCATCACAGACAGGGCAAACTACAGACTTCATCAGCATAAGCATTGCATCTCCCCTTTTATCGGCATGCTTACGTTGGTACTCCTCGTTTACATGACCTGTAAAACCAGGCCATTGGGTTGTAAAATTATGTTCACCGCTTCGCTGTTTTCTTTGGTATTTCCATGAAACTTCATACTCCTGTTGTCCGGTTCCATACATGGCAATTTTCTTCTCTTGTTCTGAAAGAACGATCCAGCTTTTAGAATAATCGAAGTTGTGATTCCGACCAACCTCCAGTAAAGTTGCTACATATTGTCCGTATGGATCGCCATAAAACTTCCCGGTTTTACTTCCATCCATTGCACCTGAAATTAAAGATTTATCAGGATTGCTTACTAATCGTTCGGGATCGCAAACTACAATGGATCCTAAACCTTTGCAATTTACACAGGCTCCTTCTTCGTTGTTAAAAGAAAAGGCAGACGCAGGTAATCGGTCCTTAGTTGGATCAATATGTGTTGCAACTCTTGAAAACAGCAATCGATAATGGTCGTTCACTTCACTGATTGTTCCAACAGTTGAGCGGGGATTCCGGGCAATTTGTTTCTGGCTGATAGCAATTCCCGG
>CAYLZH010000317.1:0-4044 GCA_964388245.1 uncultured Bacteroidales bacterium | reverse complement strand
GGCGAGGATTTTTATATCCTTGTTGATCCTGATCATAAAAAGCATCTTTTGCCAACTATTGATTATAAGCATTATAGTTTTAAAATAGGGCAAAATATTGAATGTAAGGTTGATAAAATAAGTTGTACAGGCAAGATATATCTTGAGCCGATAAATCCCTATTATTCAATTGGGAAGGAATATAGTTTTAAGTTTAGCAGGAGTTTCACCGAGAAAAATTCATTTGGAGATATCGAATACCACATTGAGGTTTCTGATCATTGTGGGATTACTCACCGGCTATGGATTCCTGATAATTTCTCTGATTATCAGACGGGAAAGGAAATTAGACTTGTTGTTGCCCAGATCAGAAAAGGGCGTATTTTACTTTTTATACCCTCTGTTTATCATCATGAGAAGGTGTATGAACAGGGAACTCGTGTGAATTTTGTTGTGGATGGCATATCAACACTGATTAGAAGAAAAGAATATTACCAGCTAAAAGATGAAATTGGACAGCTTCATTTTCTGAGGATCAAACATTACTCAAACAGACAAATGTCGAAAGGGAGTTCATTTACAGGTACCATCGTAGCACCTCATCGTCCCGGCTCGTATTATATTGAACCGGAATATCCAGGATATCAGGTGGGTGAGGTTTATACTTTCCGGTTCCTAAACGAGGAGGATTATTTTCACCCTACGGGAAAACGGGAACATACCTGGACAGTGCTTGACAAGCAGGACAAAGAATGCCATTTATTCCTTCCAAAGAACAAATTAAACGGTTACGACAAAGAGAATATTAAAGCAAAAGTGGATTATATATTTAAAGGAAAACTGTTTTTACGAATGGCTTAATCTTTTAGTTCACGAAGCAAATATGTAGCAATACCCCAGGGTGCCAGGTATTTAGTTTTATCGATGTTTATTCCTTCTTTTTCAATAAAAATGGCTCCTTCGTTTTCAAGGTCGAATATTGTAGTTTGTAGATCACGTTTTATTCTGCGCAGATGATTGTCAGTAAGCAATACGATGCATGAAATGTTCCCTGATGGGTATAATTCAACATCTTTCAATCTGGCATTATAACCAATAATGTACTGGTGGTCATCGGTTTTTTTCATGCTTCCCATTCCCGAATGCTGGCGCTTCTCAAGAATAAGTCTTGGCTGGATTGCTTCGGCAAAAATATTTACCTCTTCAATGGTACTGTTTGAATAAAGGACATATGTCGTGTTCGAGCTTTCGAGTGAATCGATGGCATTCATTATTTCAAGATTACCTTTGTTTAGTGCAAGCTCGTCCCAGCTATTAAAAACTTCTCCATCTCTTCGCTTTCCACCAATTCCATAAAATCTGAGGTGCAACGATCCACTTTCGATATCCCGGCTGGGTATGCCAAAAACATGATATTCCTGGTTGTTCAGTTTCTTATTCATGAATAATGCAACTGCTGCCGGTGTTGCCGGTGTAATGAAATCGGATAGCTTTTTTTCTTTTGGTGCATTATCTTCCCAAATAAAATCGAACAAGTTTACAAAAGTATTGTACAAAGAATTTTCTTTTTTCGAGAATAGTAAAACAGGTGAATATTTCGTGGCATTTTTATCGGCGAAATATGGCATCAGAAATAATTTATTATCACTCGAAATCATGCGCCAAACATAAGGCCACTTATGAGTACGGTGACGTAACGAACTATAAGGATTGTGCTCCAGTTCGATAAGCGATCTTTTAACATAATCAAGGATCCGGTAGATCTGATCAGGATTTTTTCCAAGCTCCCGTAGCCGCGATTCATTAAAAAAAGGTGAAGTTCGGTCTGCATGTAAGGTTCTGATTTCCACTTTCTTTTTACCCAGTTGCAGGATTTTGTCGAAAAAGCTTCCCTTTTCGCCGATTGTACTTGCACCAATTTGCGCAAAAATCCTGATCGGGCCATTAGTTGAATCCAGTTCGGCGAGGATATCCGGTTCGGCACTTGTATAAGTAGGATAAATTGTATCTAAACCAATAATTTCCTGAATCATCTGGTTTACTGGTATTATTTCATCCTGTAATTTTGCTAAGGAATAGTTGTCGTACTTAATTGCTTCATGCAGTCGTAAACAGGCCGGACTAAGTGCATCAGAAAGCGATTCGATTTTTCCGTTATAGGCGATTTTCGAAATGCCATCAAAGTCGGACATAATCTTTGGTGGCCGGTTCTCATCATAGAATGCAAAGATTTTTTTGCTTGATGTGCTTCCGGCAAAAATGCCCATTTCAAATATTACATTATCCCTTGTAGATTCATATGTTTCGTTTCGGCTTTCGGTGATATCGTCGGGTGTAATTACAAAAATACCATAATCATATTCCGGGCTTTTGTTTATCAGATTTTCCAAATAGTTAACCCCGGGATCGAAAAAGTGCTTCCATAAAGTGCTTTGATATTGTGTATTGTCATCACTTAATTCTGAAAGCATATGCTGGATTTTCCTGGCTATTTCGATCTGTTCAGTAGATGATCCGATAAAGCACTTAATTATTTTCATATCAGGTGGATGTATTTAAACAAGAATTTACATTAAACTAATGCTGATAATCAAGATGCACAAATGTAGAAAAACAATCACATTTTAATCCCTTCATTGTAAATTTTATAAATAAATTGACGCTCAGGAATTTTATAGGTATGTTTCATTATATTTGCTATGATGAATGTTGGCAACTACTTTATTTTTGATAGTTTCGGGAGAATTAAAACATTTGCAAATTTTTAAAGTATAACCAACAATAAATAAGGGAAAGGGGTGTTGAATGCATTATTAAATCAGGTAATGGATCAGCCTTTAAGGATTGAGTTTGATGGATGAACAGTTAGGACCGGAAGAAGAAAGGAAAGTTATTATTCAGAAATACAAAAACCTATTAAGGCTTTGTAAACCTTTTTTAAACAGGCAGGATATAGGAATTATCCGGAAGGCTCTCGATATTGCCCTCGAAGCATTTAAGGACAAACGGCAAAAGCATGGCCAACCATATATTTTTAAATCGTTTGAAATAGCCCGTATTGTAATTGAAGAATTAGGTCTGGGACGAACAAGTATCGTTAGCTCGTTGTTGTACCAGGCTGTAACCGACAAGGCAATATCCATCGAGGTAATTGAAGAAAAGTTCGGACAACATGTTGCTCTCATAATTTTGGGTGTAAATAAAATATCTACCATAGCCTCCAGCAAGCAATCGATGCAATCGGAAAACCTGAAAAAATTTCTTTTAACACTTGCAAAAGATGTTCGTGTATTACTTTTACAACTGGCCATCAGATTATATAAAATGCGGAATATCCAGTTGTACCCGGTTGATGATCATGATACAATGGCAATGGAGACCAACCATTTGTATTCGCCACTTGCCCACAAATTAGGACTATACAACATAAAGGGTGAGCTCGAAGACAGGGCAATGCGGATTAAAATTCCCGAAGTATATCTGAATATTGACAAGCGTTTGCAGGAAACCCAGATAGAAAGGAAAGAGTTTATCAATAAAGTTATTGATTCGATCGATAAAGCACTTCAGAAAAAGCGATTGAAATTTGAGATTAAATGGCGTGCGAAAAGGGTTAATTCGATCTATCAGAAAATGAAAAAGAAGAATGTGGAATTCGATGAGGTATACGATAAGTTTGCTATTCGCATTATTCTTGATTCAAAATTAAAAAATGAAAAGTCTGATTGCTGGCGAACGTATTCGGTAGTTTCGGATATTTATCCTCCAAATCCTAAACAATTGCGCGATTGGATATCAATTCCAAAATCGAATGGATACGAGTCGCTGCATACAACCCTTATGGGACCTGGCGGAAGATGGGTCGAAATTCAGATTCGTACAAGGCGAATGGACGATATTGCCGAGAAGGGGCTTGCTGCACATTGGCGATATAAAGGAGTAAATGGTGAGGCCTAACTCGATAAGCTGCGCAACAGGGTCAGGGACGTTAGCGACCAGACGGACGGTAATGCAACCGACGTTTATAAGAGTGTTAAAATGAACGTCGATGCCGATGAGGGTTTT
>CAYLZH010000316.1:0-4046 GCA_964388245.1 uncultured Bacteroidales bacterium | reverse complement strand
ATTTTATGAAATCAAACAATTACAGTACTTTTGGAACTGCGAAACTTGAGTAATTGATTCGAATTATGAAGTTTGATACCTGCTTTCTCAGCCATGGGATTGGGAAAAACAGAAATCCCGGGAACGCTTAATCCTTGTTCATTAATCTCAAGGAAATATTCATCAGGATAAACTGTTCCGGTTGTGTCACCATTTTTAACATAGCCAATAAGGTAGTTTGATCTGGGATATTCAAAAGGATCGCAATGCCATATGCATTGACCCAGGCCAATAGCAAACAGGTTCATATAAGTCGCTACCCATGCGGGTTCTAAAAGATCATAACTAATAATACTTGAAGAAGAGAAATTATAGAGTTGAAATGGGCCATGAAAATCAATCCCTTTAGTTTTCAACGATTGGAGGAAACCATTAGTAATATATATCCAGGCTGAATTTTCCATTCTGCCATAAACTAATGAATCAGGAGTAAATCCAATTTGTTCATGGTAGACTGGTTTTATAATTTCATGATTGTATTTATTGCATATATGATTCGATGAATCTCTAAAAATCAATATTGAATCGAAATGAAAATACTGTTCTTCATAAATAATAACGTAATATTTGTATTTTTTTACAAAAACATTTACTTCATATTTGATACTATCTGTGTAGTATTGTTTATCCAAAATCGTAATTTTTTCATGTCTGATTTGCGTCGGTGCAGACACCGCGATCGTTTTCCTTATGTCATACTGAAAAACATCACCAACATTAAAATCAAAAATCTCCTTAAACTTAGGTTCGATCTCACCGATATTAAGTCCTTCAATACCAATTAGTGTATAACTTTGATTCGACTTAAAATCAGGAAATTGAATTATCCCAAATCTTTTGCTTATTATAATACTGTCTCCTGAACCAAGTATGATCTGTTTTATCGAATCGCTTTGTCCAAATATCGATGATTGAAAAACTGAGACAACTGTTGCCGAATTGTTATTTATAGTATCGAAAATCCAGTTTCCTCCAACATTAGAATGTGGTTTTATGGCATAATAAGAAGTATCTATAAAACAATATACTCCATTGGAAAACATTACTTTTCGCTGCATGAATTGTGGCTGGTTTTTTAGGAAAAGATTCGAAGTACTACATGTATCACATTCAGTAATAATGCGGTTCATGAAAAACATAGTATCATTTCCACTTACCTGAAACGAATCAGCGTAAAGTGTATTTGTGATATATCCCGTATTGCCCAGGCTGTAATTGTATTTGTAGTTCTTATTCAGGAGCGACCAGTTTTGTGCCGGTAGAAAATTTGAGAATCCAGCAATAAATATTACAAGCAGCATCTTTTTCATCGAATCCGGGGTTAGTTAAATAAATGATAAAAATACAAAAATAAGAGACTAATACAGAAAATGTAAAATATTATCCCTTATATTTCCTTACTGGCAACAATAATTATTGCTGATCGCTTGTATATTTTTTTCTGAAATCCATATTCCATAGCCGTTCGGCCTTTCGACCAATTAACCAGAACGATATGGCAAGAATAGCAAAAAAGATTGCCTTGTGGGAATACTCCCAAAAGAACTCGAAATAGCGTGTGTAAATATTCAACAGCAGAAAAGATATACCATAGGCCCGGATAAAATCATCTTCACGTTTTATCCCATATATTATGAATCCAATAGTTACCATACCAAACACAATTCCCCAGTAATAGAGGTTTTCCTGCCGCACTTCCTGCCAGACATCAAAGCTTATGTAATTTCCAAAAATGGTAAGCAGCCAAAATGCAACAAAAAATGCCGATAAGGTAAAATATCGTGTGAGGGTATAAAATTTAAACTTCACCCAAAATCGAATCAGGTATCCGGAGTAAAACAAAATAATGCTGAAAACGACAAAACGCAATGCATAATTCATCCCAAGGAAGGAATAGCTCTCGTCTGTTATGGTAAAAGTGCTCAGGCCAAACCATGCGTATAATGCAATAAGACTGAGCATCCAGGTACTGCCCGACGAAAAGAAATTTGCCATAGTACCCCAAAGCACTGCGCAAAGCAAAAGTACCCATGCAGGAAAATCGCCCATTTCGTCGAACGATTTCAACAGATAAACCAGTGCCCCACCCAGTAACAGTGAAGCAGTTAACGATATAAATTCAATACTCAGTTGCTTTTCGCGCCGGCGGATTTTAATTCGCCATGCCCAGAAATAACTCACCGTTGAAGCAACAAAAAAGAAGATGCTGAAAATATAATCACTGGTTTGCATCAACCTTTCAGCCAATTCAATTATGAATTCATCGGCCAGCAACGATGCCACTGAAATAAAGGCACTTGCCAGGGCTGTCCAGAAGCTGTAGCGGGCAATAAGTTTCCAGTCTATCTTTTTCTCGACAAGCGTGTTTCGTAATTCATCGGCTTTTTCATCGCTAAGTAATGAGTCTTTTTGCCAGGTTTCGATGGCCGCATTTATTTGTTTCGATTGTTTTCTTGATACTTCCATTGGATAAGGCTTAATCGAATATTTGAAAGGCTGCATCAAGGTAAGTATAAGCACACAATGGATGATGGTTTTTATACCTATTGCTTCGAACATGACCAAGCCTGACCACAACAGCATTCATCGAGGGGATTACAAAAATATACTGCCCCAGGATTCCTCGTGCATAGGCCACATGATGCCCCTTATAAGCCATAATCCACCATTGAAAACCATAATAATTTAGCTGGTTGTTGGTTCCTGTTTCTTTAAGATAGTTTGCCGGCGAAACCGATTCAAGAATATAATCTTCGGAAATTATCTGTTGTCCGTTCCATCGTCCTGAATCGAGGACCATTTGGCCAATCCGTGCAAAATCGGTGGCATTAGAATTAAAACAACAATAGGCTTTTTCCAGTCCCTTATCCTTATCCAAACACCACAACGCATCGTGTTCGGCCTGCAATGGTATCCACAACTTTTCTGAAGCATATTGCCCTAATTTTTTCCCAGTGGCTTTTGTAATAATCATTGCGAGTAGTTGGGTATTTCCGCTCAGGTACCTGAATTCTTTGCCGGGCTGTTTATCCACTTCAAGTCCAAGTATTAATTTCGGCAGATTATTACCATAATAAGCTTCAGTTGTTGTTGAAAAAAGACTACCATAACTTTCGTCCCAATTCAAACCTGAGCTCATTGTCAAAACATTCCTGATAGTTAATTCACCTGAATATTCTCCTATAATTTCCGGAAAATAATTGCTGACTTTCTCGTCGACTCCTTTAATAAATCCATCGTCGATAGCACAACCCATCAAAAGGCCAACGATACTTTTTGCTGCCGAGAAAGAGTTTGTTTTCGATTCTGCTGAGTAGTCACCCCAGTATTCCTCGTGCTTTAATTTGCCATCCTTGATAACAACAAATGCAATAGTTTGCAATTCTTCGATCTTCGACATTACATCATCAGAAATGGCTTTCATATTGTATGACTCATGATTCTTCCAGCTTTGAGGATTTCCTGCTTCTACTGTCCGGTTTGGAAAAATCGGGTAATCATCAATACCAACCTTCTGATAAATTAATGCCCGTTGCACATAGGTTGGTGAAGCTAAATATGTAATTACCAGCACAAGTACAACGATACCGGTAATTTTTATTGCTTTGTTTTTTTTCATAATCATTCGTTTGGAATTGGTAAAGTTGGGATAATGCCAGTTGAATTGCAAATAAATAATGATTTTGAAAACAGGAAACAGGCACAAACAATCAGCAGGTTAAAATATTCTTCTGATCAAAAAAGGATGATACTTGTTCGTCCCGATCAAATTTCTATTTTTGTTTTTATCAAATTTGATTCAGATTAAACATGGGGTTATTTTTCAGGGTTATCATTATTTTTATCATCATTCATCTATTCGGAAGCTTTGCAATTGTAAGGGAACCAACATTTTATTTCAACAAAAATATCAAACCGGAATTTTATAAATCCCCAAGCGATTGGGCTGGTAAACTAATGGCCGAAATGACCATTGACGAAAAAATTGGTCAGTTGATAATAGCTGC
>CAYLZH010000315.1:0-4205 GCA_964388245.1 uncultured Bacteroidales bacterium | reverse complement strand
TGGCATTTCTAGATAAAGTAGTACAGGCAAAAGCATTTGTTGAAGGAAAATACAACACACACTTTATCGATGATAATTTTGATTTCCTTATGGAAAAAGACCAAATGAGCAAGGATATTGAAGATATTATTATTCTTACCACTTTCCTGCACCATCAGTCGAAACTTGAAGGTGGCGTATCGCTGACAGATGATGGTGATTTGCCTTGTGCGAAGAATCAATGGAAGAATTTTTGGAAACAACGTGGAATGTTGCGATTGTAATCAACTAAACTAAACAATATGAAATTAGATATAGCCTTAAATGATCGAATTGCTTCGGTCGAATTATTGGAAAAAAACGGCTCGAAAGTTAAAATTTCACTCGATGGGAAAATCTTTGACGTTGATGCCATTATGGTTGAAAATGGTGTGTATTCAATTATTAGCAACGATAACTCTTATAATGTTGAAATTGTAGAAAGCCGGAAACCAAAAGAATATACGGTCGATACCTTGTATAACTCAGTAACTACAGAAGTTATCGATGCTGAGTCGCGGTATCAGAAATTAAGGAAAAATGGTGCACTGGGCGATGAGGCCGATTTTATTTTTTCACCGATGCCAGGAAAAGTTGTAAAAATCCTTGTAAATGAAGGAGATCAGGTAGAAGAAGGAAAAACCGTTATAATAATCTCAGCCATGAAAATGGAGAGTGAATACAAAGTAAAACAAGATAGGATAATCAAGGAAATAAAAGTTAAAGAAGGCGAAAACATCGAAGCCAACCAACCATTGATTTATGTTGAATAATAATAAATGCTGAGAAAATGATTTCAAACGAAGAAAAATATAAGATACTTGAGGAAAAAAACCGCTTAGCCGAACTGGGAGGGGGGCAAGCACGAATTGACAAACAACACCAGGCTGGCAGGCTAACTGCACGAGAAAGGATTAATATATTGTTAGATCCGAACTCATTGGTCGAACTTGATAAATATGTTGTACACCGGATTTCAGATTTTGGAATGGAAAAGACGAAATTCCAGGGCGATGGAGTGGTATCAGGATATGGTAAAATTGATGGCCGATTGGTTTATGTTTTCGCCCAGGACTTTACAGTATTTGGTGGATCATTGAGCCTTACAAATGCCAACAAAATCGTGAAAGTTACCAAGCTGGCTATGAAAAACGGTGCACCACTAATAGGATTAAATGACTCCGGTGGTGCTCGCATCCAGGAGGGTGTTCAAAGCCTTGCCGGCTATGCAGATATATTTTTGTTGAATGTAAAGGCATCGGGTGTTGTGCCTCAGATTTCTGCAATACTGGGACCTTGTGCCGGAGGAGCTGTTTACTCCCCTGCTTTAACCGATTTCATATTTATGGTGAAAGATACGAGCTATATGTTTGTTACCGGTCCGGATGTTGTAAAATCTGTTACCCATGAAGAAGTAACGAAAAAGGAATTAGGAGGTGCTGTTACGCATAATACAAAAAGTGGTGTTGCCCATTTTATGGCCGAAAACGATGAACAGAGTATTATGACCATTCGCGAATTAATGTCGTTTCTGCCATCGAATAACATGGAGGATCCACCAAAACGACAAAACCTTGATCCCATCGACCGCGAAGATGAAACCCTAATGAAACTTGTTCCAGAAGATCCGAATAAGCCATATGATATTAAAGAACTCATCACCTCGGTATGCGATAACAACTATTTTTTCGAAGTTCAGGAACATTATGCCATGAACATAGTTGTTGGTTTTGGCCGAATGGATGGACAGTCTGTTGGATTTGTTGCAAACCAACCGGCAAACTATGCAGGTGTTTTAGATATTAATTCTTCGACAAAAGCAGCACGATTTGTACGCTTTTGCGATGCATTTAATATCCCATTGATCACGCTGGTTGATGTACCCGGATTTCTGCCCGGAACCGATCAGGAATTTGGCGGAATTATAAAGCATGGAGCAAAATTACTCTATGCTTTCTCGGAAGCTACAGTACCAAAAATTACCCTGATTACCAGAAAAGCTTACGGTGGAGCATATGATGTAATGTCGAGTAAGCACATTGGTGCTGATATTAACCTTGCATATCCATCAGCAGAGATTGCAGTAATGGGTGCCGATGGGGCTGTAAATATCCTTTATCGACATTTAAGCGATGAGGAAAAAATAAAAGCTGTCGAAGAGTACAAAGAAACTTTTGCCAATCCATACCGGGCTGCCGAACTGGGATATATCGACGAGATAATTTATCCGCGCGAAACCAGGAAGAAACTTATCCAGGCGCTTGAAATGACCCGGAATAAAAGTGAAAATAATCCACCAAAGAAACACGGCAATATTCCATTATAAATGAAAGGGGGCGATGCTCCCTTTTTTGTTTCTTATTCTTTGGATTAAGATTATAATATATAGAAAACAAATAAAAAGTTTAAAGTATGATTAAAACTATTCGGTATAATATTAAACATTCTATCAACATTATACACACTCATATTTGCAATCTATGATTTACGTGACTTCACTTTCGTCGGAATTTACTATAGATAATTATTTGAGGAGACACCTTTCCAAGGGATCGTTTTTAACTTGTTCTTATATTCGATATCAGCTTTTATTCATGCTTTATCCACCTGGATTATGTCTTTTCTTTTAATGTAGGTTAAGCTAAAATCAATAATCGGAAGCATTGAACGGCTATTTAGAAAACCTGTTTGCAGTAATCTTTATTGCTCTTGCAGCAGGCAAAAGTCCACATTATTATGTCATTGCGCTACCTCTTGTTCTTCTAATTCTTCGGCCTGTTTTATATAAACTACTCGAGAAATTAGGCCATGGTGAGTTGCTTTTCTTAAATGGTTTTTTTGTTGCATTGATTATTGGCGCTGAACTATTTAAGTTTGACGGATTAAAACCTAAACTGGTATATGGTTTTCAGTCTCAGTCTCCAACATTCACTATCACACCTTTTGAACCATAAAAAACTTTATCTATATTCAATGTTTCAAAACAGAACAGTATCAACATGGAATTTTATACGTTAATTAATTCACGCGAAAGTGTCAGACAATATAATCCAGATGAATCTATTGATAAAGAAAAGCTTCTAAGAATACTTGAAGCGGGCAGATTAGCTCCCTCTGCGGCAAATTTTCAGCCCTGGAAATTTATTGTTGTTTCTGGAGAACCGTTATTGTCTCAGGTAAAATCATGCTATGGTCGCGACTGGCTCAATGATGCCCCCCACATTCTGATTGTTGTTGGCGATAAAACCAGGGCCTGGACCCGTGCCTACGATGGCTACAACACCATTGAAACCGACCTGACCATTGCTATGGACCATATGATCCTGGCTGCTGAAAACGAAGGCATAGGTACCTGTTGGATTGCTGCTTTTGATCCTGTGAAACTGAGGAACATTCTAAAGATGAATCAAAATGAAGTAGTATTTGCGTTCACACCGCTTGGTTATCCGATTGATGGCTATCTGAAAAAAGAAAAGATAAGAAAGGCGTTAGATGAAATCGTGGTGTGGCAATAATGTTTTTTTAATACACCTAATGTAGGAATAGCCATCGTAATGTTTACAGACACCTGGCATGCCTTGTCTCACTTTTGTTAATATCGTATATTTGTATTGGATATTTACTGAAGTCGCAAGAAATGAATGCAATAAAAGAAGAACAAAAGAATTATAGTTATCAGGATTATCTTAAGTTAGAAGAGGAAAGTTATGAAAAACATGACTATTTTTTTGGAGAGGTTTACAATATGTCCGGTGGAACTGTCAGGCACAACATTCTGACAGGGGAGGTTTTCACAATTCTAAAGCAAGCATTTAAAGATAAAAGCTGTGTCGTACTGGTAAATGATGTAAAAGTAGAACTAAAAGCCAACGAGTTTTATGTATATCCTGATGTTTTAGTTACTTGTGATGAAAATGATTTGTCGAATAAAAAAAGTATTTCCGTTAAAAATCCAGTTATTATTGTTGAAGTCCTCTCAGATAGCACTGAACTCTACGACCGAAATATCAAAAAACATTATTATCTTAAAATGCCTTCTTTAAAATACTACCTCCTGGTTTCACAGAATGAAACTAAAGTTGAAATGTTCGAGAAGTTTGACAACAAAAAGATTGAGTATAGTTTTTATGAAAATCCTGAACAGGTTATTGAATTTCAGCAATTGAATTTTCACATTAGTGTTGCTG
>CAYLZH010000314.1:0-4226 GCA_964388245.1 uncultured Bacteroidales bacterium | reverse complement strand
ATTAAAATTTGAGAATATTTGATTCTTAGATTTTATTCCTTTCCTATTTCGTATAAATATTCGGGGGCAAAATCAGCACCATTATCCCATTCAATCGTATTAAATTTTATTGTGAATTTCTTAAAATAATTTTTGTCTTTCAAAGCTTGAAAAACTGAACCATTCATTTCATCCTTAAGGTCAACAACTTTAGTATCTCCATTATTAAATTCCAACGATATTCTATAATCACCCAAATAATTAGCATTTAAAACTTCCAAAAACATATTCAATTATCTTAATGGTTCTATTTTCTTTAGTTTATCTCCATGTTGAGCTAGTTCCCAATTGGCCATCAATTCTTCCCTGTGGGCTTAAAGCCAAGAAAAAACCATCTTCAACGCTCTTTGTGGCATTTCTCCTTATACAATACCATCTGCAATTGTTACCGAAACTTTATACTCGCCATACCATACATGAAAATGAGGAGGTGCATGGTCTTTGAAGTTCATCAAAATTATCAATCCGTAAAACCTTGAAATCTCTGGCATAACATTCCAAATTTATTAAATAATTGACATAATTCAAAACCAAGCCAATATTACCTTAGACTTTCAATCATCTCCTCAATATCCATCATTTCCTGCTCGCCGGTTTCCATATTTTTTAAAGTGATTTTACGTGCCTCAATTTCATTGGTACCTGCAATTGTAACAAATGGAATTTTGTTACTATTGGCATAAGTCATTTGCTTCTTCATTTTAGTTTGATCGGGATAGATCTCTGCATTGATTCCTGCCTGCCGGGATTTGGCTAATAAGGGTAGACAATATGCTTCTTCTTTATCACCAAAATTCACAAATAAAAGTTGAGTTCCAACAATTGCCTCTTCAGGGAAAAGATTGAGTTGTTCAACTACATCATAAATGCGATCGGCACCAAACGAAATACCCACACCTGACACATCTTTCAAGCCAAAAATCCCTGTAAGGTCATCGTAGCGACCACCGCCACAAATACTGCCCATTGGAACATCTTTTGATTTTACCTCAAAAATTGCCCCGGTGTAGTAGTCAAGGCCACGGGCCAGTGTAAGATCGAGTTCCACCTCTAAAGAAACTTCTACATCATTCAGATAATTGAAGATTTGTTCCATTTCGGCAATTCCCTTCAACCCAATTTCAGAGGCTGCAAGAACTTGTTTCAGTGTGTTTAGTTTTTCATTGTTCGGGCCTTTTAGATTGATAATAGGCTGAAGCTGATTAATTGCTTCATCGGGGATTTCCTTTTCGGACAGCTCCTTGTTTACTCCCTCCAGTCCAATCTTTTCAAGCTTATCGATGGCTACAGTAATGTCGATGATTTTATCGGCCTGGCCAATTATCTCAGCAATACCTGATAGGATTTTCCGGTTGTTGATTTTAGTTACCACATTCAGTTTCAGGACCCCAAATACCTCATCGATAATTTGAACCAATTCCAGCTCGTTCAATAATGAGTTGCTTCCGATCACATCTACATCGCACTGATAGAACTCGCGGTACCGGCCTTTTTGAGGTCGATCGGCACGCCATACATTCTGAATCTGGTAGCGCTTAAAAGGAAATGCAAGCTCGTTCCGGTGCTGTACAACAAAACGGGCAAACGGAACAGTAAGATCATAACGTAAGCCCTTTTCACAAATACGAGTTACAAGACTATTGGTGTTTTTCTGAGCCAGCTCCTCATCTTTTACTTTCGACAGAAAATCACCGGAATTCAACACTTTAAACAAAAGCTTATCGCCCTCCTCACCATATTTGCCAAGCAATGTCGACAGATTTTCCATGGCCGGGGTTTCAATAGGCGAATACCCATATTTCTTAAATACACCTTTTATGATATCGAATATATAATTTCTGCGGTTCATTTCATTAGGTGTGAAGTCCCGCGTACCTTTTGGTATAGAAGGTTTTTGTGCCATCAGCATAAATTTTTAGGTCGCAAAATTAGGAATAATTCGGGAAGGTAGAAGAAGTGATATATTTGCTGTTTCAAATGACATAATAAAACAACAATGAAAATAACAATAACGAGAAAGGAATTTAAGCAGTTCTATATCTATGACTACTTTTATGGACCCAGGAGTTTTGTACGGTATATGAGAATGTATATGGGGCCTACTTTGGTTGGAGCTGGTTTGTACTTAAGTTATTCATTTGCGGATAAAATCAATATGTTTATTATCGGATTTACACTTGCTTATGGTTTGTTTTATACTGTTAAACCCCTGATTCTGGTATTGGCAAACCGGGCAAAAGATGAAACATTCTCGTATAAAATAACTGATTTCAACCTGTATCTTAAAGACCGGTTAAATGAGGGAAAAATAAACCTGAGGAAAAACAAAATTCAGGAAAACAAGAAATACTTTTATGTAAAATTGGACAATGGTCAATCGATATTTTTCCCGAAAGAAAAATTAAACGAAAACGAACTGGAACTTTTCAGGAAAAATATAATCACCTAATCGGAATATTTGAATGGATCAGAATATTGTTATCTGGAAAAGAGCTGAGAAATAATACTGCTAAATTCATTAAAAACATTATTGTTTGTGGCAATTATTTCCCTCCCGAAAATGTAGTTGTTTCCTTTTCTGAAGTCGCTAACCAATCCACCGGCCTGTTTTACTATGAGTGCGCCCGCAGCTACATCCCATGAATTCAGGCTGTACTCATAAAAAGCATCAAAACGGCCACACGCCACATAGGCCAGATCGGTAGCTGCCGATCCAAGGCGCCTGATTCCATGCGAATTTCTCATAAAATACTCCAGGCTATCGAGCATGGGTTTAATCCGGTGATAATCGTAATAGGGAAATCCGGTCGCCACCAGGGAATCGCTTACTTTCAGTGCTTCAGAAACACGAATTTCCTTTCCGTTTAAATACGCGGTAGAACCCTGCCAGGCATAAAAACATTCATCAAGACTAACTTCATAAACAACTCCGACAACAGCTTCATCACTATGCATAAGTGCAATTGAAATAGCAAAAGGGGGTAATCCATGGATAAAGTTTGTTGTCCCGTCAAGAGGATCGACTACCCAGTTGAGTGTTTCATTTTTTTCTGTTGATGTGCCCTCTTCCACAATAAATCCTGCATCGGGGCAAATCTGACTCAATCCATCAACCAAAAGTTTTTCCGATTCTTTATCAACATAAGATACAAAATCGTGGAGGCCTTTGGCTTCAACCATATCACTCCGGAAATTTGAAAATTCCTTTTTCAGAAATCCTCCGGTTTCCTTCGCAAGAGTGATGCATTGTTTTGTTATTTCTTCGTAATTGGATTTAGAGACCATTTTTCATACTTTGATTATGGAACAAAAATAAGGATATGTTTGCAGTCTGAAATACTTGTGACAATTTGTCTAAATCGGCCTACTACATTTTATGTTCTGTTCTTCTAATTATCTCGTTTTGAAGATCTACACCAAGATCATTAAAATAATCACTATACCCGGCCACCCTTACTATTAAATCCTTGTATTTCTCCGGATGTTTTTGTGCGTCGCGTAGCGTATGTGCCGACACAACATTAAACTGAATATGATGGCCTTTCAAGCTAAAGTAACTTCGCACCAAGCCGGATACCTTTATTATACTATCTCCATCGTTAAAAAAATCAGGTGTAAACTTTTGATTTAGAAGTGTGCCCCCGGTTTTGATATGATCGATTTTTGATGCCGATTTTAGCACAGCAGTCGGGCCTTTAGTATCGGCACCCTGCACAGGTGATATGCCTTCGGAAAGTGGTTGGCCGGCTTTACGTCCATCGGGCATAGTCCCGATTACTGATCCAAAATAAACATGGCTGGTTGTTGGCAACAGGTTGATCCTGTATTTACCGTTATTAACGGTAGGCCGGTTGTCAACTGCCTTATGGAAAAGATTAAAGACACTGACAGCCTGTTCATCAGCATAATCGTCATCATTGCCAAATTTAGGGGTTTCGTAAATAAGCTTATAACGGAGATCGATTTGCTCTTCGAAGTTTGTTTTCAGGGCATTAAGGAAATTCCTCATCGGAATAGTTTTCCTGTCAAACACATGATATTTTATTGCAGTCAGGCTATCAGTAATGCTCCCAAGTCCGACTCCCTGGACGTATCGTGTATTGTACCTGGCCCCTCCGCAATTATAATCCTTGCCATTTTTAATGCAGTCATCAATAATGATTGACAAAAACGGAACAGGAAGGTAT
>CAYLZH010000313.1:2162-4227 GCA_964388245.1 uncultured Bacteroidales bacterium | reverse complement strand
TAAAAGAAAGTACTTTTGATAATATCTCGAAAAGAGAAAAATTACAGATAACAAGGCAAAGGGCAAAACTTGAAAAAAACCTTGGAAGTATTGCCGATCTCACACGTTTACCGGCTGCTATTTTTGTCATCGATGTTTTAAAAGAACACATATCGGTTGCAGAAGCCGTTAAACTGGGCATTCCGGTTTTTGGGATTGTTGATACGAATTCTGATCCAAGCAGGATCGATTTCCCAATTCCAGCCAACGATGATGCATCAAAGTCAATTTCTCTTATTTTGAATGTAATTATAGCGAGCATCAAAGAGGGAATCGACGAGCGAAAAGCAGCGAAGGATAAAGAAGATTCTTCAAAGGCAAAACCTAAAAAAACCGATGTTAAAAAAACAAGTGCCCGAAAAGCACCTGCAAAGAAAAACATTGAATCAGAATAACAATTAATATAAAATAAAGAAAAATGGCAGATATTAAAGCAGCCGATGTTGCCAAATTACGCAAAATGACCGGTGCCGGAATGATGGATTGTAAAAAGGCACTAAAAGAAGCAGATGGCGATTTTGAAAAAGCAATAGAATATATCCGCGAAAGAGGAATGGCTATCGCTAATAAACGTGCCGACAGGGAAGCAACCGAAGGTGCTGTTATTGCGAAAGCAAGCAGTAAAAAATTTGAGGCAGCAATAGTTTCGGTAAAATGTGAAACCGACTTTGTTGCTAAGAACGAAGATTTCGTGAATTTTACCACATCACTTGTCGATCTTGCCCTTGAGAAAAATCCGACAAACATCGACGAATTATCAGCACTTGAACTGGATGGTGCTTCAGTTACCGATAAAGTTGCAGAACAGAGTGGTATTATCGGCGAAAAAATCGAGCTCGGTTATTATGAGAGAATCGAAGCCGAAACAACAGTAGCCTATATCCACCCTGGAAACAAACTTGCAGCAGTTGTAGGATTCAATGTTGCCGGTATCGATGAGCAGGTTTATAAAGATGTTGCCATGCAGATTGCAGCAATGGACCCTGTAGCAATTAATAAAGACGAGGTGCCTGCCGAAATTCGCGATGAGGAATTCAAGATTGGACGTGAACAAGCACGCCTGGAAGGCAAGCCGGAGAAAATTCTTGACAAGATTGCTGAAGGTAGACTTAATAAATTCTTCAAGGAGCGGACATTATTAAGTCAGGATTTTGTAAAAGACAGCAAAATGAGTGTCGATCAATATTTAAAATCATTCAACAAGGATTTAACTGTTACGACATTCAAGCGTTTTACACTGAATGAATAAGATGATATTATAGAAGAATTAAAAAAGGGCCTCCAAAAACTTGGAGGCTTTTTTTTTACATAAAACTTTACCTGGTAAAAAAACTGAACAAATACTCATTGATCAATGAGAATCTTATTTTTCCCGAAGGTCTGAAATTAGTTTTGAATCATTATAATCATAAGAATTATTTAATAATTACCACTTTTCTTTCTGATACTGAAAAGTTATCGTAAGAAAAGATCCGGCAGAGATAAGTTCCGGCAAACAAATCAGTATTATCGAGAGTGATTTCACTGCCCCGACCTTCATACTCAAGTGTTTTTATTAATTGTCCTTCCAGGTTAAGAACCTCTATTTTGCCACTTCCATTCTGTTTCGAGTGATCTAACCTAATAGTTGACATTCCAATTCCCGGGTTTGGGTAAACTGCATAAATTGAAATCTCTGATTTATCTGCCATATCCAGACTTGCAATAGATCCTGGTAAACTAAATATCTTGGTCTTATAGTAGCTAAGGTTGTCGTAATACAATTGCATTTTTGTGCCCTGATCGGTTTCGTATATGGAATAAAAATACCTGCCCGTTGTAAATAACTCAACTGTAATGGCATCTTCTTCATGTAGCAATATAAAGCCATCCTCGCGTGCGATCCGGGAATAAAATTTGGGACCATTCAGCTGGTAGCCTAAATAATATTCAATATTTGTAGAATCGGTATCAAACAATGTTTCCGACACATAAAAAATAACCAGGGGTGGTTCCATATCTATCATTAGTGGTAAAGTTAGCTCCA
>CAYLZH010000313.1:0-2152 GCA_964388245.1 uncultured Bacteroidales bacterium | reverse complement strand
TCAGAATAATCTATATACTTCCATCCTGAGTGGCTTAAATGTACAGGGCCATAAGTCTCTTTAGTGTGTTCAAATTCAAAAATTATTTGACTGAAATTAGTCAGTGAAATAGTATTAACAAAAGTGTGGAAATTAAACCTTTCATAAGACATGGTTCTATTGATTATTATTTAAGTATGACAATAATCTGTAAAATGAGGTTGCATATCTATTCGGTCAAGATTTTACAAGTACCATAGCTAAGTTGCAGGAATACAATAAATACTTATGATTAAACATATTTGCTTGATTCAATTCTCAAAAATTAATACTTCCCGTAATATAAAAACTTCTTCCGGGCGCATAGATGGGCAATGTTTTATCGGTTTTAAATGTACGGCTCAGGTGCTCATAATAGGCTTTGTCGAAAACATTTCGAACTCCGGCAACAATGTTATGTCCTTCCCAGGGGGTATACCTTAAACCCAAATCAAAGATAAAAAACGATGGCGTTTTAGTTTCACCGAATTTTTCAGAAACATGATTCTGTTTCATTGCATATCTGAACAAAATATTTGGATTGAATGAATTATTAAAAAACGATCCGGATAGTGAATAGCTAATCTCCAATGGTGGAATTTCAGGCAACGGATCGTTCGAATCCAAATCCGCGCCATAGGTATAGGACACCATAAGTTTGTCGTAAAGGTTAAAGGGTAATTTTTCCGACAAGCTATACTCAAATCCGTAAAGCATTGCATTGTTGATGTTTACAAATTGTCTTACACCTGGTGATGTTGTCATACGAGGGGCAATATCCTCCCTGATTTCAGAAGAAATATAATTCTGCAAATAACTAATGAACAGGTTACAATTGATCTTGGATTCAGGCCTGTCCCATTTTATTGATACATCCAATTGGTTATTGACTTCCGGTTCAATGTCCGGATTTCCGATCATCTCATAAGGATCGATACCAACAGGTAATGAATTAATATAGCGCTCGGTAATACTTCCGCTTCGCTGGCCTCTTCCCAGCCAGATACTCAGGCTGATATTATTACGGATCGATTTACTCGCTCCAAAACTAATCCCCGGATTAAACTGTGTGGTATTCAGGTTTTCATAATTCGATGCAAAAACTGAATCAGGATTGTTTGCTGTTGCCTTATTATATTCAAGTCTGCCAGATAAAACAAAATGCCAATCAGCCATATTTTTATGATACTCTGTGAATATGCCTTGCCGAGCTATACGGCTTTCCTGCCAAACATTATCAGTAAAGGTTTTTACATTCGAAGGATCGGTGATGATTTCACGTGTACGCGATCCGTCAATTTCCTCATTACGGTAATCTAATCCGGCATACATCCAGGATTTGGCAAATTGAAATTTCATCTCCGACCTTCTTCCGAAATTTTTTGTACGAGCAGGGGTTTTTGCATTTACAGTCCGGGGATTTAGGTTCTTAAGCGAATTGTCCATAAAATGATCGACATCAGAAAAATAGAATGAAGTATTCCATGAAGTTAATTTCTGATTTGAGAATTTAACAGAATGTTTCAATGACGCCATCCATGTATTATCGCTAATAAGATCCATAGGAAGTGCCGGAAAATCAATGTTATTTGCAGCATTTCCGATGAAAGTAAAAACCAGGTTTTGCTTTCCTTTTAATTTAATTCCGAGGTTTGCTCCGGCACTTACCTTTTCGAACCTACCGGGAATAGTGTCACCGTTTCCATCAGTAAAGTTATTACCCTTCGACCAGGAACCAAATAATTCAAGATCTGCAACACGTCCTTTAATTCCTGATGCAGACTCCATCCGGTAAATTTTCCCATTGCTTTCGAAACTGCTTGTAATCCGTCCTGTAAGAATTCGCTTTTCGGTGAATGTTGGTTCAAACGTCCTGAAGTTGATTGTTCCTGCAAATGCATTTCCAAATCGTAATGCATGCGGGCCTTTGTAAACATCAACCTTTTCAATCATACTAACCGGAATCTGACTTATCGGAGGATCCATCCTGTTTGGACATGCCGCGGAAGCACATGTACTTCCATCCATAACTATGTTTAGCTGATCGTATTTGAATCCGCGCATTACCGGATCGAATCCATACGATCCACTTTTTCTGATAACATTAATTGCTGGTAACTGATTGATGAATGCT
>CAYLZH010000312.1:0-4365 GCA_964388245.1 uncultured Bacteroidales bacterium | reverse complement strand
CCGGCCACTGGCGATTGGAGTATCAAACTTTGTAAATCCAAGTAGCTTGCTCACGGTTTTCAGCAATTCTTTTGGAATAGTTTTATCGTATACAAATCGGACCGGATCGCCTGATTTCCGACGTGTAAGACTTTTCGATACTTTTTCAACATAACTGCGGTCGAGGTCGTCGTCGATATCCAACTCGGCGTCGCGTGTCAGTTTTATAGTATATGCGCCATCAACCTTATAATTTACAACCTCGAATATTTCGGGTAATCCAAAGCGGATTATATCATCGAGCAGCATTATATATTCAGTGCTGTCTTCTGAAGGTAATTGAAGGAATCGGGGTAAATCGTCGCTCGGTATTTTAACAATGGCTGCCTTTTTTTTCTCTGAATCGTCGATACGGCTTAAATCTACTGCAAGGTATATGGCATCGTCCTTAACAATGGCTGTGTTGGTATCCTTTCCAATAATTATCGGGAATAATTTGGGCCGTACCCTGTGTACAAAATACTCATGTACGAATCCGGTATGAAATTCTCTGAGTTCATTTTCCTTTACTATAAAAACATTATGTTTTTCAAACTCTTTGACCACCTGGTTATAAGTCTCGGCAAATTTCAGTTGTTGCTGCATAACAATTTCTTCAATCTCCTTGATTATATCTTCAGGTTCGTCCTTTAAAAAACTTTTCAAACTTTTCCCAAGCTGTGCAAAGCGTTTAAGCGTGGCTACCCTTACCCGAAAAAATTCGTCGAGATTATTGGAATAGATTCCTAAAAATTTCATTCGTTCCACGAGGGGAAGCTTCGGATTTGCTGCCTCCTGCAAAACCCTGGCATTAAAGGATAACCAACTTATTTCTTTATTTCTGTATTTAAAACTGTTCATATTTACTCCTGTGCATCCGGTTTATTTCAATGCTATTATATCTATAAATTTTGCTCGTTTTATGAAAGAAAATCGAAATTGCTCATTTCATTCAACAAAATTGCTAAGATTCATCTAAATATCAATGGCATAAATTACTACTTTTGCCTGAAATAACTAAATTATAACAATCAATATTTTATAAAATGAAAGTGAAACTTACTTTTTTACTCATTGGTGTTATTGTTTCGATGGTAGCATTTGCACAGGATGAAAAGGCTGAAGCACAAGAAACAGAAGGATATAAATTTGAAATTATCAAGCAGTTACCTGCTACACCTGTAAAAGATCAATATCGTTCGGGAACCTGTTGGAGCTTTTCAGGTATCTCATTTCTTGAATCAGAATTAATCAGGATGGGAAAAGGTGAATTCGATTTGTCAGAAATGTTTATTGTTCGCCAGGCGTATTCCGAAAAAGCAATGCGAACAGTCAGGATGCATGGCCATCTTAATTTTGGTGGAGGTGGCGCCTTTCATGATGTAACACTGGTTTGGGACAAATTTGGAATTGTTCCCGAAGAAGCCTATCAGGGTTTGGAGATTGGCGAAGAAAAGCATGTGCATGGAGAAATGGACAAGGTGCTCGACAGCTACATCGAAGGTGTGATTAAGAACCGTAACAAGAAACTCACACCAGTTTGGCACAAGGCTTTTGACAATATCCTTGATGCCTACATGGGCAATTATCCTGAAAAATTCAACTTCAAAGGAAAAGAATATACTCCTGAAACGTTCTCAAAAGAGTTGGGCCTTGATATGAACGATTACATTGAGATCTCATCATACACACACCATCCGTTCTACGAAACTTTTATTCTTGAAGTACCTGACAACTGGGCCTGGGGGCAGGTTTACAATTTGCCCATGACCGAAATGATGCAGGTTATTGACAATTGTATCGATAAAGGCTATACAGTTGCCTGGGCCAGTGATGTAAGCGAAAAAGGTTTCGCCTATCGAAAAGGAATTGCGGTTATCCCCGAGGCTAACACCGAAGAGATGAGTGATTCGGAAATGTTGAAATGGCAGGAAATGAGCGAAAAAGAAAAGCAGGCACAGTTGTATAAACTCGATAAGCCGGGAAAAGAAAAAGCCATCACGCAGGAAATGCGCCAGGAAGCTTTCGATAACTATCAGACCACCGACGATCACGGAATGCACATAATAGGAACTGCGAAAGATCAAAATGGGACAATGTATTATTATGTGAAAAATTCATGGGCTGAAAGCAACTTATATGATGGTTATTTCTATGCCTCGGTTCCTTTTGTACAGTACAAGACCATGTGTGTTATGGTTCATAAAGATGCTATTCCGAAAAACATTAAAAAGAAATTGGGTTTGAAGTAATCCAAAGCCAGAAATAGAAATATGGCAATTATCAAGCACCTTCACTCTTATTTTTGATAGCTAAATGAGTGTAGGTTTTCACTAACTCATTTGTTAATTTGTGTATGTTAAAATGATTTTCGATTGATTGTCGGGCCGATTGGCTTAGTCGGTCTAATGTGGCATTATCATTTAAAATTACCTTCAATGTGTCGGCCAAATTTTCCGCCGTATTTGGGTGGTAGGTTATCCCACCACGGGATATTTCGACAATCTCTGAAAATGCCCCAACTTTTGGCTGTACGATTGGGATTCCTGCGCCCATGGCCTCGGTAAGATAGATTCCAAAAGCCTCTCCTTTTCGGACCGGAACTGAGAGGACAGAAATCTGGTCGAAAAAACGGAACCGTGATTCTCCTTCAAACTCATCATAGAAAACAACATGATTTTTTAAATTGTTATCTTTTACTTTACGGAAAATTTTACTCAGAAACTTTTTGTCGGCACCTGTTGAACCTCCTGTGATATGCAGTTCAACATCTTCGAAACCGGCAGATTTCTTCATTAGAATAAAAGCATCGACTAAAATATCCAGTCCATTGGCATGGCTCATTCTGCTAATGAACCCAATATTCCGTTTTTTTTCTGATGAATTAATATACCGGTATTCGGCAGGATCAACACCAAGGTGAATTGTGTAGATTTTTTCCTCGGGTAATTTCATTCGATCGATGGAGACCGAAGCATAATAATCGCTAACCGAAATAAATGCATCGACATCCTTTGCCTTTTTGGCCATTAATTCCCACACATGTTTTCTAAACTTTGGTTCCATTGCATCAACCCAAACATCCTCATCCTGAAGCGAACATACAACCGGCACGTTAATCTTCTCTTTCAATTGATGTGCAAGTCCCAGTAACAATGCATTCGATATATGAATAATATCTGGCTGACAATGGTTAGAAATCCAATTGACCATTTTTGTAAGCTCATTTTTCTGAAGACCATCCTCGCCAAGTAACATTGAAACTGTCATTGCTTCCAGGCCGGTTGCTTCGGTCGATCCCGACATTCTTGCCGCAAATTTAAGCATAGGCCTCGCATTGAGCAATCGATCGAGCCATTCGGGAGCATTTCGAAACAGCTTGTACTGTTGTTTAAGGTAGATACTAATGGCACCATAAAAAACAGGAACAGTGTTTATGTCATGTTCATCAGCAAATAGTGGCAGGTACATTGGTATCTTGGTTACCTTGTGCCCGAGTTTTTTCATCGATTCGTAAAATTTGCTGTCGCGCAAACAGTTGCCGCAGTAAAAACTTCCACCCGAGCCAGGAATTATTTGAATGATGTTCATTTTCAGAAATTATTTTAACTAATGATTACATAAACTGAAAAACAGACAATCTGTTATTCAAGACAATAAATATTGCCATCCATCGATCCGATATAGATTCGTGTATCTGTTACAGCAGGATTTGAAAAAACCGGACTGCCAATTTCGAACTCATATACGGTTTTACCATTTTCGATATCAAAAATAAATAAATCGCCACGCATGTTTATCACTAACACAGATTTATCATTCACAATAGGTGAGGCATCAATTTTAAAACCTGTATTGTACTTCCAGATTTGTTCTCCAGAAGTATTATTTAAACAGTACACATGCTTGTCGCGATTGGTTGCAAGTATAATGTTGTCATTAATTGCCGGAGATCCAATATATGGTAAATTGAAATCCGGGTTGTCATATTTCCACAATATCTTTTTTTCGGCCATATCGATGGCATAAAGGATGCCGTCATAATCTCCGACATAGGCATTGTTGTTATTAATTGTAGGAGAACCGGCAATATAGGTTGCAAGATCAAACTTTTGAGAGCTGGTTCCTGATTCGATATTTACGATATGCAGAAAGCCGTCGCAACCCCCAAACACTGCATTGTTGTTTGTAATGGCAACCGCGCCATTCAGGTAGTTGTCGAGTTCGTATTTCCATACCAGGCTGCCTGTTTGTGCATCGAGACAATACAGGTAGAAATCGTAACTGCCAACCAGAATAAAATCCTTTTGATCACTTAGCCACCAGTTTGCAGTAGCAATAATCTGG
>CAYLZH010000311.1:0-4395 GCA_964388245.1 uncultured Bacteroidales bacterium | reverse complement strand
AGGAATGCAACCTTAACCATGAGGAAATGAGTAAGCGGGTTGGAAAGCGTCGGTCAACCATTTCCAACTATCTTCGATTATTAAAACTACCTGTCGAAATTCAAAAAGGCATCCGCAATAAAAAGATTGGAATGGGTCATGCTCGTGCCCTGGTTGTAGTCGACAATCCTGATATCCAACTTAAAATTTGTCTTCGGATTATAGAAGAAGACCTGTCGGTTAGAAAAACAGAAGAACTTGTACGGAATTACACCAGTGGTAAAGAAGAGGAAATTAACCCTTCGAAACCTTCTGTTGAATCGGCAAGAGAATATACCGAACTGGAAAAACACCTGATAAAATATTTCGAAACACCCGTCAGGTTTAAAAGATCGAAAAGCGGAAAAGGCCAGATTGTAATTCATTTCAATTCTGATGACGACCTGGAACGAATTGTTGGTGTGTTAGATCAAATCAATAAATAGAAAGACACAGTTGAGAAGGATTTTTGCAAAGTATATATTAAGTCTGCTTTTTTTAACTGTGGCGTTTTGCAGTATGCAGTCGTTGTGGGCACAAATTGATGGTGATACCATTCTGTTAGATGCTCCCGAAGAAATACATTCGCCCCGGAAAGCAACACTATATTCCACTTTTGTTCCAGGATGGGGGCAGGCCTACAATAAAAAAATATGGAAAATCCCGATAATTTACGCCGGATTTGCAGGCCTGATTTATGCTGCAAACTGGAATAATACTGAATTGAAAAGATTTAAAACCGCATATAATGATTATCCCGATAATGAATTCGGCGAAGCATTTGAACAGGATCAGATAATCGATTACATCGACTATTACAGGCGAAACCGCGACCTTAGTTTTATTGGGATGGTTGCACTTTGGGGAATTAATATAATCGATGCCAATGTCGATGCCCACTTTTTTAATTACAACATTAGCAGGGACCTTAGCGTAAGGCTTGTACCGGTGTATAAGAATAATTTTAAATACGCGCCGGAATTTGGTCTCAAATTAGCATTAAACTTTTAACACTTTAAATTTCAGAATGATAACAAAAATTCAGATTACATTAATAGTTTTTCTTTTTTGTCAGATTAGCATAACCTATTCTTTTAATGATAATAAAGACTCGTTAAAGCTTGACACATCGCTTATTTATAAGGAACTTGCCGATTTCAGATTTTTAAAAAACCTTGATAGCCTGTCGAACCAGTATTATGTAAAACAGTCGCTTGCAATGCTTTATGTCGATTCAGTTACGGAAACCGAAATAGATTCCACAGAGGTGTCACGTTTTTCTGATTCGGTATATATCGCGCGGCTTGCTAAAATTCCATCCATAATTGACTTATCCTATAACGATCGTGTAAAGGCCTACATTAATGTATATACGGCTAAAAAACGGGAGAAGGTTGAGATAATGCTGGGCCTGACAAATTTCTATTTTCCAATTTTTGAAAGAGTTCTCGATGAATATGACTTACCATTAGAACTAAAATATCTGCCTGTTATCGAATCAGCGTTAAATCCGCGTGCTGTTTCAAGGGTTGGAGCCACAGGGTTATGGCAATTTATGTACTCCACTGGTAAGTTATACAACCTTGAGATTAATTCTTTTGTTGATGAAAGACGCGATCCGATAGCCTCATCTTATGCTGCAGCAAGATTCCTGAAGGATCTTTATCAAATGTTTGGCGACTGGACCCTGGTAATTGCTGCCTATAACTGTGGTCCCGGAAATGTTAAAAAGGCAATCCGTCGAAGCGGTGGAAATACGAATTACTGGGATATCTATTACCGGCTACCACGTGAGACCCGTGGGTATGTTCCGGCATTTATAGCGGCAACCTATGCGCTAAATTATTACGAGGAACATAATCTTCGACCTCAGCCAATCGATCTTGGGCTGGCGAATGATACGGTTATCATTACCGAGCAACTGCATTTAAAACAAGTATCCGAAGTCCTGGGATTACCAATACAACTAATACGCGATTTAAATCCACAATATCGTCGCGACATTATTCCGGCAATAAAGCAATCATATGCATTAAAAATACCTGTCGATTTCACCAGTTCGTTTATCGATATGCAGGATTCGATATTTGCATATAATGATGAAAAATATTTTGATCCATCAAAAAAATTAAAGGCACCTGGAAAATATACACCGTATTCGGCTCCTCCACCAAGAAATAGTACAAAGCTTATCTATAAAGTAAAACCGGGCGATAATCTTGGGTATATATCGGAATGGTATGGAGTAGGACTATCCGAACTGAGATACTGGAATAATGTGCGCCGGAACCTGATAAGGGTAGGGCAGAAGCTTGTTGTTTATGTACCGGACAAGGACAAAGAGAAATACGAACGAATCAACTCGATGAGTTTTGCTGAAAAGCAGGCAAGCATTGGAAAACCTGCAAAAGCTCAGGTTGCTGTAAAAAAAGATAAACCTGGGGAAGATCCTCAATACCTATATTATACGGTTCAGCGAGGCGATAACTTATGGTCGATAGCAAAGAAGTATCCCGGTGTAAGTGCCGAAAATATCCGGTCGATTAACAATATTGCCAATACACGATCACTTGCACCTGGTCAGCGATTAAAGATCAGGAAAAAAAGTTAATATTTTATCTGAATGATGGGGCGGCAATTTGTCATGGGTGATATACACGGAGCACACAAAGCGATGCTCCAGTGTTTTGAGAAGGCCCGGTTCGATTATGCAAACGATACCCTGATTTTTCTTGGAGATGTAGTTGATGGTTGGCCCGACGCTCCGGCTTGTATCGATGAACTTTTAAAAATCAGTCATTTAATTATGCTTATGGGTAATCATGACAAATGGGCATTCGACTGGGCGATTTCAGGAAAAGCTCATTTGGAATGGAATTACCAGGGAGGAAAAGAGACAATTGACTGCTTCAATGGTAAAATGAAAACCAGATATATCGATTTCTTCAGGAAGGCAAAATTATATCATATTCAAGACAACCGGCTCTTTGTCCATGCCGGATTCGATCTTACAATTCCTTTTGTTCTAAACAATGAAATGAATTTCCTGTGGGACAGAAGTCTGGCCAAAGCAGCAATCGAATCATATCAAAATAATGAAAACACAAGATTCGCAAGCTTTCGCGATGTATACATTGGGCACACTCCACTTACTCGTTACGGATATACTACACCTGTAAATGCATCCAATATTTGGCTGATGGATACAGGAGCAGGCTGGACAGGTTCTTTAAGTATGATGGAAATTAATACTAAAGAGGTTTATCAAAGTTGTGCTGTTCCTGTTTTGTATAAAGGTATTCGATCGAGCAGGATGAGATAAATCTTACCTGCCGAAGCTTTCACGAAATACAAAATCCTTTTGGGAAATTCTCTTCTGTGCATCATATTCAGTTTCTGCTATATCTGCAGATAAAACAGAAGAACTCCCGGGATATCCGGCGGCTATCATCGTTATGGCCTCGTAGCGATCCGGAATATTAAAAAGATTTTTCGCAACATCAGGTTCAATCCCTCCCATATGGTGAAGATATATTCCTGCCGAGGTAGCTTGTGTTGTTAAATTGCCTAAGGCCAGGCCCAGGTCGTACAACGAATGCCCTAATGGCCGGTTTTTTTCATCATGAGTTTCGGTAATTGTCAGAATTAATAATGGGGCAGTTTTAGCCCATGATTGGTTCCATTCGCCCATAACCTGGAACAGTTTATCGTATGTTTTTTTGTTGTCTTTTGAGGCATAAATAAACCGCCATGGTTGGCTGTTTCGGCTCGAAGCTGCCCACCTGGCTGCTTCAAAAAGTGAATTAATCTTTTCCTCCTCCACTGGTTTATCAGCAAATGCACGGGGACTCCAACGCTTATCAATAAATTCGTGGACAGGAAAGTCTTTGTTAGCTTTTTTTTTCATGATTATCGATATTGATTTTTAATATTAGTTAAAATTAAATTATTCAGTGTATCAGGATTTGAGACGGACCATATAAAGATGGATTTTACACTCTCCTGAAAAAAAGTGTTTTATAGAATTTGAAATCTAAAATTATGAAATAAGTATTCAGTGTAAAAACTGCAAGAGCAGCACCGATCTTTTCAGGAAATAAAAATATATGAAAAAGCAAGGCATTCAGGCTTATGGGAAATAGTATTATTAAGGCGAACCTGTTCCATAATCCTAAGATTAACAATAATCCGGTAGCAGCTTCAAATCCTCCAAGAAATGGGAAGAAATAGCGCGATTGTTCAAAAGCAATCCACATTTGTTTTGAAACTCCTTCAGGTAGTTGATATGGGATAAATCCAAAGAATTTATTCAATCCTATAATCAAAACAATAACACCAAAAATAGTTAAACAAATTAAAAAAAACTTTTTCATTCTT
>CAYLZH010000310.1:0-4426 GCA_964388245.1 uncultured Bacteroidales bacterium | reverse complement strand
ATTTATCATGTATATGCAGGTTAGTTTCGTCTCAAATTTTGAAATCGGGAACTGTTTTTCCGTTAATAATATTTTTCTTTGCAATAAAATAAAACAGGTTATTTCTTGTTTTAAACGAAAACCAAACTAAACAGATGAAACGCAAATCATACATTTTTATTGGGATTTTGCTGGCCGTTGTTATCGCCATAATTTTTATTAATCCAAAATCTCAAAAGGGTGAATTACAGATAACTTCTCCGGTTGAAAAGGGAGGATTTGATATTACTGTAAGTATTACAGGTGAATTGCAGGCAGAAAACTCCGAAAAGATTAAGGGCCCCTTTCTTTCGCGTGTTGGAATTTACCGGATGAAAATTGCCGACCTGGTTCCGGAAGGAACATTAGTTGATTCGGGTGATTTTGTTGCCGAACTCGATAAAACAGAGATCACTTCAAAAGTGGATGAATTAAACCAGCAACTCACAAAAGTACAATCACAATACGATAAAACCCAGTTGGATACAGCCCTCGAGCTTCGGGGATTGCGCGATAATCTTGTAAATCTGAAGTATTCGCTTGAGGAAGCTGAGATTACCCTCGACCAATCAAAGTTTGAATCACCATCGACAATACGGCAGGCAAAAATCAGTATGGAAAAAGCACAACGTGCATATAAGCAGGCACTCGAAAATTACGATTTAAAGGTAGAGCAAAAGCAGGCTCAAATGATTGAAGTGGGAATTAATCTAAAAACCCAACAACAAAAACTAAAGAAACTGGAAGATATCCGTGATGAATTTACCATTAATGCACCTAAACCAGGAATGGTTATTTACAAAAAAAACTGGAACGGTTCTAAACGCAAAGTTGGTACGGAATTTAGTTCATGGGATCCGGTTGTGGCCACACTACCCGATATGTCGGTGATGATATCCAGGACCTTTGTGAATGAAATTGATATTAGCAAAGTTAAAGTTGATCAGGAAGTAACAATAGGCGTTGATGCTTTTCCTGACAAGGAATTCAGGGGCAAAGTTATTGAAGTAGCAAATGTAGGCGAAGACCTGCCCGGAAGCGATGCAAAAGTTTTTGAAGTACTTATCAGGGTTGAAGGTTCTGATACCATTCTGCGACCCAATATGACCACCAGTAATATCATTAAGGCCAAACATTACGACGATGTGGTTTTTGTACCGCTTGAATCCATTCACAATAACGACAGCCTTACATTTGTCTACGCAGAGAATTCATCACGCCCTGTAAAGCAAATTGTAGAAGTAGGTGAATCGAACGAAAACGAAATCATAATCAAGGAAGGGCTTTCGAAAGCTAACACTGTATACCTGACAATTCCTGAAAATGCCGCTAAACTTGATTTCAAAGGACAAGATATCTACGAGAAAATAAAGAAGAAGGAGGTGGAAGAAAAGAAAAGGGCTGAAGCCGAACGACTACGATTGGAAAATGAAAAAAAAGATAGTGCAAAGAGAAAGAACAAACCTCCAATTAACACAGATTCTTCAACTGTATTTAAAAAGAAATAAGCCTTCAATGTTTTGAATGAAGAATACTTAACTTGAGAAATGATAAAACGATATTTGCACGATTTAAACATAGCCATTGAAGCTATTCTGGCAAACAAACTCAAATCAATCCTTACGGCTTTGGGAATTATTTTTGGGGTAGCGGCTGTTATCAGTATGCTTGCTATAGGCAACGGTGCCCAACAAGAGATTCTCGAACAAATGAAAATGGTTGGGGTAAACAATATTGTAATTTCACCCATTGTAAAGGAAAAAGCCGACATGAATGGTGGTGAGGAAGAAGAAGATAATTCGAAAAACAGGTTTTCATCCGGGTTAACGCTGAAAGATGCCGAAGGGATTGCAAAACTTTTCCCCACTGTTAATAAAATTAGTCCTCATATTTATATCGATTCCTATGTATTACTGAATGGAAAACGGAGAAATGCCAAGCTTGAAGCCGTTACAAACCATTTTTTCGAATTATTTGATTATCAACTCGAAGATGGTAAATATTTTAACGAGTATCAGGAAATTCACGGATTGCCGGTTTGTGTTATTGGTTCTGAGATAAAAAGCAGGTTTTTTGAATCATCAAATCCCATTGGGCAATATCTTAAATGTGGCAATGAGTGGCTCCGTGTTGTCGGAGTACTCGAACGACGCAACGTTACCTCATCAGGAGCAGGAAAAGTCGATGTAGGCAATTCAAATGAGAAAATATATCTTCCCATTAAAACCATGCTTTTGCGTTATAAAAACAGGGCGTTGATAACTGAAGAAAAGATCAGGGGTCAGTACTGGGAAGGCGATGGTTGGTCATCGTATTCGGGTCCAAAAGGAATGGGAGATAATTATCATCAGCTCGATAAAATTATTGTTCAGGTTAAGGAAACCGAACAATTGCAACCTACAGTTAAAGTACTGGAACGATTCCTGTTACGCCGACATTCCAAAGTGCCTGATTTCGATATTACTGTACCTGAGCTATTGCTTAAGCAGCAGCAACGGACGAAGGATATTTTTAACATTGTATTGGGCGCCATTGCAAGTATATCTTTAATTGTAGGAGGAATCGGCATAATGAATATCATGTTGGCATCGGTTATGGAGCGAATCAGAGAAATTGGAACACGCCAGGCCATAGGGGCAACCCGTAAAGATATTATTGTACAATTCCTGGCCGAATCAATACTGATTTCATTGGTTGGAGGAATTATTGGTGTTTTTCTTGGATATCTTTTCTCTGAATTGATTACCCGTTTTGCAGAAATCCGGACAATTGTATCACCGGTTTCGGTACTAATTGCCTTTGGAGTATCTGCAACAATCGGTATACTTTTCGGCTATATGCCTGCAAAACGAGCCAGCGAAAAAGACCCTGTAGAATCGTTAAGGTATGAATAGCAATAGCAAATCGCTTAAAGATAATCATGCAAAAATTGGAATAATACAGAACACTGATAAAACATCTCCGCAATAAGTGCTAAAACATAAACGATCAGATGCAACAGCCATTTAGAAAAAGCAAAAAAATGAAACCAAAAATCAAAATACTATTGTTCCTGCTGCTTCCTCTACAACTTATGGCACAGGAAACAAAACTCACTTTTAGTCTCGACAAAGTAATTAATGTTGCTTCAGAACAAAGCTACGATGCACTAATTGCCAAACACACATATTTAGGCAGGTATTGGGAGTATCGAACATACAAGGCCGATTATCTTCCTTCGCTTATTCTTAGCGGGACACCACTGGGTTTCGACAGGTCAATTTCTACCTATACCTCAAGCGAAGGTGAACAATTCTATTCAAGCAATCTCAACAGTTCATCAGCAAATCTTTCACTACGACAAAATATCGGACCAACAGGTGGAAATATATATGTGCGGTCGGGATTGCACCGGATCGATCAGTTTACAGATTCTACTACAAACACCAATTATTCATCCACACCTGTCATAATAGGATACACACAGCCTCTGTTTGGATTCAATTACTTAAAATGGAACCGTAAAATTGAACCACTAAAGTATGAAGAAGCCCAAAAAAAATATCTTGAGGCAAGGGAGCAAATTTCCATAAAAGCAATTAATTATTTTTTCGACCTTGCACTTGCCCAGATCAACCTCGAGATTGCAGGAATGAACTTTAACAATGCCGATACCCTTTTCCGGATTTCTAAGGGACGCTACAACATCGGCACACTTGCCCAAAACGATTTACTTCAAATGGAATTAAGTTTTCTAAGTTCAAAATCGGATCTCGAAGATGCAAGGCTCGACCTTGAGGTTAAGAAGTTCCGGTTGCGATCATTTCTTGGATATAACGAAACTGTTGACCTTGAATTGCTTATTCCTGAGAATGTAACAAAGGTTGATATCCCATACACAATTGCGTTAAAACAAGCCATAGAAAATAATCCCACCGTATTATCTTATGAAAGACAATTAATACAGGCCGAGAGAGATGTTGCACGTGCAAAAGCAGACAGGGGCTTTCGTGCAGATTTATTTAGTGAGTATGGGCTCAACCAAAGCGCTCCTGAAATTGGCGATGTTTACAATGAACCTGAAAACAGTATGCATGTTAATATAGGCTTGTCAATACCCGTTCTCGATTGGGGCAAGGGCCGTGGTGGTGTAAAAATGGCCGAATCGAACCGTGAGGTAATATTGACCTCCGTTCGGCAAAACCGGATTGATTTCGAACAGGATATTTATCTGAAAGTTATGCAATTTAATATGCAGGACGACCAGCTAACTATTGCTGCCAAAGCCGACACCATTGCCCAACTTCGATATGAAGTAACAAAACAGCGTTTTCTGATTGGGAAAATCGATGTTCTGGAACTAAACGATGCTCTGGCCGAAAAAGACCAAAAGCGACGTCAGTTCATTAATGCGCTTCGTAACTACTAC
>CAYLZH010000309.1:0-4430 GCA_964388245.1 uncultured Bacteroidales bacterium | reverse complement strand
CGGGTTCCAGATCTGAGAGCTTGTAAATCCAAAATCCCAGGAAGCATTCGAAGCCCCTGGTGATATATTATTGAAAATGACCGATGTATTATGGCAAGCCGTATCAGGCATCGAGAAATCAGCAATAACTTCCTGAATCTTAATGTAATTTGGCTTGTTCAATTCATATGTACAACCATGTCCGTCGGTTACTTTCAGATTAACTGAATATAATCCGAAATCAGAATAAATATGCACAGGGTTAGTCAGCGTGGTATCCTGGCCATCGCCAAAGTCCCAATAAAATTCAAGAGGTGAAAATCCGGTTGATGAATTTAAGAACTGAACAGTATCAGGAGGCGAGCAGAATTTATTTGGTGTAGCAGAAAATCCAACCGAAGGACCCTCAAAAACCTTAACAAAATTGGGTTTGTGATACGAATCATGACAGCCATTCTCATCTTCAACAATAAGCGACACTGTATATGTGCATTGTATATAATAAGAATGTATTGCATTTGCCGGGGTAGTATTTGTCGTTGTCGATCCATCACCAAAATCCCATAGCCAACTGCTTATTGGAGCATCAGTTGAAATAGAATTATCAGCAAACGAAACCTGAACCGGTGCACAATCCTGAGGATCGCCCGACGAAAGAGTAAAGCTTGCTATAGGTTTAGCATAGATTGTAAGCGACATGGCAGTAGTGTAAACATTTCCATTGCTCGTCACGCTTAAACTAACAATAAATGTTCCGGCTGTAGCATAAGTTGTTGAAGGATGCATTAATACAGAGTGGTTTCCGTTTCCAAAATTCCAGTTATAACTTGCAGAATTATCCTGATAATCCGGTGTAAAAGAAACCTGTTGTGGTGCGCATCCAACAATGGTACTGGCCGAGAAACCGGCACTTGCCTGACCAATGCAATCAATATTTACAAGGCAGGTGCATAAAAATAAAAGGAAAAGGGATTTTGTAGGTTCCATAATATTTAATATTTGATATTATTCAGATATTTATCTCATAACTGGAAATTTATATGTTAAGGATTTATGTACCGTTTCAACTTATTAGATTTATAAAAAAAGATTGAAATTAATTTTCTTTAAGGACAAAATCTGTAAGAAAACGGTTGTCTGAGATATGCAATTAAATCTTGGGACCAGGGGGTAAAAACTTTCCCATTTCTTTGCAGTGTCTTATGTCATTGATACTTAGATTAACATCCGGAAAGTCAGTAGTCTGAATATATTCGTTAAACATATCTAATATTTCTTCTTGTGAAATTGATAGAACAGATTTAACTGAATCGATCCCGACATCGTATAAAAATTGAGCGAACATAGGCCCTACACCGTTTATTCTAAGAAGGTCACAAAGTTTAAGTATATAATTGATAATATCGGTTTCAATGTTAAGCTTGTCAGATAAAGATATCCTTTGATCCGAAGAAAAACATTTAAGATAAAATTGCTTCGAATTCTGAATTCCTTCTTGTTCCAGTGCCTTCAGAACAATCGGGTCGCCAGGAATGATATTTTTTAGTTTTACAGGTTTGGTACTGTAACTCGATGCTTCCCTTTTCAGAATTGTTAAATAATCAGCCGGTATGTCACTTTTTTCTGCATAGAATTTTATTTTCTGAGGCGATTTTAGCAGGCTGATCAAATCTTCAACATTATTGACATTGTCAGACTTCAGTATCTGAAATCGTTCTGTCAATTGTTCGAGCAGGATTACCCTGCCTGGTAATATCCGTTTCGTCCGGAGTATTGTCTCAAACTGATCGAGACTAATATCTTTCAACGAAATTTCATAATGTCCCATCAGTTTTCTTTCGATTATTTTCTTTCCTGGTTCTCGATTCAGGCAAAGTGTACCATATTATTAACCCGAAAACAATGCCTGCCAACCAAAATGTAATCAGATCCCGGCCAAACGATTTCAAAAACTCAATGTTCAGACCAATTGTAATTTTATCACCAATCAGATCAAAAATAGTAGAAATAATTGCAGCAAGGGTTCCATATATCAGCACCCCGGCATGCAGAACAAAACGCCACTTTTTAGCCCTTGTATAATTTCGATATGATTTTAAGTGACGCTTTAATTCTGAATTGGTCATTTTGCTTTTTTTCTCAAAGTTAATAAAGATTTTTATGGAAAAACGATTGTCCGGTCATCCAAAGGTTGAAAATAAATATTAACCCAAAAATTTTAAAATAATGAAAACAATCGGATTATTGCTAATCGTATTATTTATGTGCTTTAGTGCAGGCCTGGCCCAAACAGGAATTTTAAAAGGTAAAATTACCGATGCTTCGACCAATGAGGCAATTCCATTTGCTACAGTAAAAGTGATTCAAAAAGGAAGTGTAATTTCAGGTACAACCTCTGACGTGAATGGGGACTATCTGATTCAGAAACTTCAATCCGGCAGTTACGATCTCTCAGTTAATTTTGTGGGGTATGAACCGGCTAAAATCAAAAATATAAAGATAAGTGCCGGTAAAACAACACAGATGGATATTAAATTAAAGGCTACAACACATGCTCTTGATGAAGTAAAAGTTATGGAGGCTGAGATCCAATGTGTTACAGCTTCATCTCCACGTAGGGCAAAAAAAATACCAATGAACAGTCTGGCAAATGCCTGGGGTGGTAACAATCTCAGGTATCAAACCACAAATCATGAAGCAATCTACCATCAGCAAAACTTTAATACCGAATCCTATGACATAATTAATGAGAACAAATTCCTCGAAGTGGTTCAAAATCCCTTGTCGACTTTTTCGGTTGATGTTGATAAAGCAAGTTATGCAAATCTGCGCAGGTTCCTGAACAATAATCAAAAACCACCTGTCGATGCCATTCGAATTGAGGAAATGATCAATTACTTTGATTATGATTTTCCCCAACCAGATGGAGAACACCCATTTTCTATAAATATGGAGCTTGGAAATTGCCCCTGGAACAGCGATCATGAATTATTAATGATTGGCCTTCAGGGTAAGGAAATGACAACAGAAAATGTACCTTCTTCAAATCTGGTTTTTCTGATTGATGTTTCCGGATCAATGGATTCGCCCAATAAATTGCCCCTGCTTAAAAATTCATTTAAGATACTGGTAGACAAACTCAGGCCCCGGGACAAAGTGGCTATTGTAGTTTATGCAGGCGCAGCCGGTCTTGTACTTCATCCTACAAGTGGCAGCAATAAGTCGAAAATATTACGGGCGCTTGATGAGTTAAAAGCAGGCGGTTCAACAGCAGGAGGCGCTGGAATTAAACTTGCTTATAAGGTTGCCAAAGAAAACCTGATCGAAGGAGGCAACAATCGTGTAATTCTTGCTACTGATGGCGATTTTAACATTGGTGCCAGCAGTGATGCCGAAATGGAGAGATTGATTAAAGATAGGCGCGACAATGGAATCTTCCTGACGGTACTGGGATTTGGAATGGGCAACTACAAAGATTCGAAAATGGAAAAAATTTCAAATGCCGGAAACGGAAACTATGCTTATATCGATAACATTCTGGAGGCTAAGAAAATGTTTGGGTATGAGCTGTGGGGTACCCTTTTCACAATTGCAAAGGATGTAAAGTTTCAGATTGAATTTAATCCATCTGTTGTGAAAGCTTACCGTTTAATTGGCTATGAAAATCGTATGTTAAACAAGGAAGATTTTAATGACGATAAAAAAGATGCCGGTGAAATCGGAGCCGGTCACCGGGTTACAGCGCTGTACGAAATAATAAAAGCCGGATCGGATGAAATTGTAGCAAATGTCGATGCTCTTGAATACCAGACCACAGCTCCTGTAAAAGGAAGCGGAAATATGATGACTGTTAAATTGCGCTACAAAAAACCTGACGAGGATGTAAGTAAATTGATAGTCCATCGGTTTAAAGCGCGTGAAATCAAGAATGACAATCCGTCGGAAAATTTCAGGTTTGTCCTGGCAGTTGCGAGTTTTGGAATGTTATTGCGCGATTCAGAATACAAAGGTAGCCTTACGTATGCAGGAGTTGAGCGAATGGCCAGGCAATCGAAAGGAAATGATTTAAACGGATATCGTTCTGAGTTCATTCAATTGGTCGAAAAGGCTTCCCTGCTCCATTAGATCAGAGTGTTGAGATTATTATTCCTGTAACATCTAATCTTTACTGTTATTTTCAGAGGGCCATCATTTCAGGTGGCTCTTATTTTTTTTGAAGGAATTGTTGTTCCATCGTTTTTCAATTAAAGAATCCTGGTAATTTTTTTAAAGCGATTTAATCCTTTGTTGCTTGTAAGGAAGGGATTGGGAAGGATTATTAATAATCTTCTTTTACCACGGACACAAATCTCTGGTCGAATATCTTCACTTTAAAAACAATAGCCCCGATGCCTTGTTAATTACATAAAGTTTAAGACATAATTGATATCATACTGTCAGATTTCAATCAT
>CAYLZH010000308.1:1456-4475 GCA_964388245.1 uncultured Bacteroidales bacterium | reverse complement strand
TGCCGGTATGTTATTCCAACAACAGGGTGGTTTGCATAATTCGGATGACGGAGATATAACTTTTTCATTTCATTGTCCCAAACCAGCGTATCGGGTAAAGTTGCCTTGTATTTCTCCGAATCAGGACCATATTCTTTAAGATTCCAATGCATGTATTCACGCCAGTCGATATTCCTGATTTCCTGCCTGTCGACCCATAAATTGTCGTTATAGGCAACTGTGCCAGGCGGCGTTTTCTGGGCCAATAATCCAATTGTGGAAAGTACAATGGTACCTGTGAGTAGAAGTAAAATGGTAATTTTTCTTTCAGTTTTCATAAAAAAAATGATGAATCAGGTTTAAACATGAGGTGATAAAAATAAGCAATCCTGTGTATTGATGGAAACATCTGTTAATTGAAATAATGAAAAAATATTAACTGACTTCGAGCCAACAAAAGGCAAACATATTTGTTATAGAAGCATTAATCAAACACAAAAACTATGATTGTATTGTATATTATTGCAGGAATTGTATTGTTAATTTTGATACTGGGAATGATCGCTCCAAAAGATCTTAATGTTTCACGGTCAATTGAGGTCAATGTATCGCTTACTGATGCATATAATAGCCTTAAGTCGCTTAAACAACAGCAGAATTGGTCGGTTTGGTCAAAGCGTGATCCTAATATGAAGACCGAAACAAGAGGAACTGATGGCGAAGTTGGTTTTGTTCATTCATGGTCAGGAAATAAAGATGTAGGCGAAGGAGAACAAGAACTTACAAAACTTGTCCCGATGGAGCGGATCGAAATGGAACTTCGATTTTTAAAACCATTTAAAGTAACAAACACCGGTTATTTTATCCTGAAAGAGAAGGATAGTAGTGTACATGTCACATGGGGATTTTATGGTAAAAATAAATTTCCTTTTTCAATTATGATGTTATTTATGAACATGGACAAATCAATTGGGAAAGATTTCGAGGAGGGCTTGAATAATTTTAAAGATTTCATTGAAAAGAAGTAATTACATAAAATCTAAAAAATTTACCAACATATTGAAAAAGATCGGATTAATAGGTGGCTTAACTCCAGAGGCAACCATGGAGTATTATAAGAAAATTAATAAGCAGTTTTTTGATCAAAAAAATCATTTTCCCGAGTTAGTAATTCAGAGCCTCGATTTATATGCAACAGTTAAGCTTTCTGAAAACTCTGATCAGAGTAAGTTTATAAAACTATTTCAGGAAAAAATTGATCAACTCGAAACTCTTGGCTGTGAGGTGCTTGCTATTACTGCAAATACGCCTCATTATATTTTTAATGAGTTAAAAGCCAGCCCAAATACCAGGATGATTAGTATTGTTGAAGAAACGGCCATCGAAGCAAAAAAGATAAGTAGCAATGGTCGAATCGGTTTAGTCGGAACAAAATCAACCATGAATAAAGATTTCTATCACAGGTGTTTCGAAGCATACGGATTAAAAATATATACGCCGGAAGCCAGTGAACAGGAGTATATCAATGAAATTATCTATAATGAATTGTCAAAGGGTATATTTTCAGAGATGAATCGTAGAAAGCTGGAATCGATTGCTTTGCATATGCAGGAAAAGGTTGGGATCGATTCGCTTATTTTGGGTTGCACAGAATTACCATTAATAATGACTTCCGAATTACAGGACCTCAGATATATCAATACACTCGAAATTCATGTGAACAGTATAGTAAAGGCGAGTTTTTCTGATGATTAATAAACTCTAAAATCTAAATATTTTAAAATTATGTGGAGAAACATACTTGCAGTAGTGGCCGGAATAATAGCAGGAATTATAGCTATTATGATTGTCGAAGGCTTCAGCCATTTTTTATTTCCTTACCCTGAAGGTTTGGATTATAAGGATAAAGTAGCATTGGCGCAATATATTAAAACATTGCCTGCAGGAGCGCTGCTGTTAGTTGCATTGGCATGGGCTTCAGGCTCATTTGTTGCTGCAGTGGTTACTACCCTTATAGCCAGAGAAAAACAATTACAACTTTCAATACTCGATGGAGCTATACTGATGATATTTGGTATAATAAACATGCTGCGATACCCTCACCCCGTGTGGTTCTGGATATTAGGCATTGCCGTTTTTATTCCGTTTGCTTATCTGGGATACTATTTTTGGAGGAAAAAGTAAGTAATTCAAAATCGTTCTGAATTACACTATTCCAGGCCGAATTCGATAAATAATAACATCAGTTGTTTTACTTTATTCGGAAGATAATTATTTTTAAACAATTATTAGTCAGAAGGTACAAAGTGTGATGATTTTGATGTAAAGCCATCACTTTAAGTACGTTCTGTAAAACAATTTATATAGAGTATTGTTAAAAAGATTAAATAACTTAAAAAAATTCAGTCCGATATGGCAAACCTTAAGACAAATTACCTTGGCGTTGAATTAAAGAATCCAATTGTAGTTGGTGCAAGTAATCTGGCCACCGAAATTGGCCCACTGCAAAAAATTGAGAAAGCTGGAGCCGCCGCCGTTGTATATAAATCATTGTTCGAAGAGCAAATCCAACTTGAGAATCTCGAACTTCATAATCAACTCGACGAATATGCAAACAGGCATGCCGAAATGGTTAATCTTTTTCCCGATATCGACCATGCCGGTCCGGAGGAATATCTTATGAACCTGGAGAATGCCGTGAAGGCTGTAAATATTCCGGTATTTGCAAGTTTAAATGCTGTCTATAAAGAATCATGGATCGATTTCGCGAAAAAAATCGAAAGCACCGGAGCAGCTGGCCTTGAGTTAAATTTTTATGCTATTCCAAAAGACTTTGAGTTATGTGGAAAAGATATAATCGATGAGCAATTGGAAATAACCAAAGAAATAAAGCAAAACCTAAATATTCCTGTGGGAGTTAAATTAAGTCCCTATTACACTAATATTCTCAGCGTAATCAAGCGGATGGATGAAATGGGGATCGATGGTTTTGTGTTGTTTAACCGTTTCTTCCAACCCGAAATAGATATCGATGAGGAAG
>CAYLZH010000308.1:0-1446 GCA_964388245.1 uncultured Bacteroidales bacterium | reverse complement strand
GAATCAGATAACAAGCTACCATTGCGATTTGCCGGATTGCTGTATGACAATGTAAGAGGTACGATTTGCAGTAACACCGGCATTTTTACCGGAAATGATGTAATTAAAATGATTATGGCCGGAGCCGATTGTGTGCAGGTAGTAAGTACTTTGTACAAGAATAAGATCGATTATATTTCAACTATGCTGGATGATATCGAGCAATGGATGGAAGCAAAAAAATACAATGTGTTAGACGACTTTCGAGGGAAGCTTTCAAAGAAAAACATAAAAGATCCTTATGCTTATAAGCGAGCGCAGTATGTCGACATCCTAATGAAGTCGGACCATATTTTTGAAAAATATCCAATTGTATAAAAAGATATAAACTTGAGAGAGCTACCTGCCGGGTGGCTCTTTTTTTTGATGATATATAGAAGCAGTACGAAAATGCTGTGTATTTGGTGTTTTCTTGCAAAGACTATTTTTTTTCTTTTAAATTTGCCTTAAGAAATAAGCTACATGGAAGATTCTTTTCGCGATAAAGGAATGAGAAAGCGTTTGATTGATGATATCAGACAAAAAGGAATTAACAGTGAAGAGGTGTTGGCTGCCATGAACAAGGTGCCTCGACATTTTTTCATGGATAGTGGATTCATTCAGTTTGCATACCGCGATAATGCTTTTCCGATTGGATCAGGACAAACCATCTCCCAGCCTTATACCGTGGCATTTCAAACCCAATTGCTCGAAATATCCGGCTTCGATAAAGTGTTGGAAATAGGAACCGGATCAGGGTACCAGACTGCAATACTGCTCGAGTTAGGAGCCAGGGTATATTCTATCGAACGTCATAAAGAATTGTACAAAAATTCGAACGAATTGTTGACTAAAATGGGTTATCGTCCTCATCTGTTTTGGGGCGATGGATATCTTGGAAAGGAATCATATGCCCCGTACGACAGCATCCTCATTACAGCGGGTGCTCCTGAAATTCCCGAAACTTTGAAAAACCAACTTAAGGTTGGTGGTTGTTTGGTAGCTCCTATCGGTAGTGGCGATTCACAGGTGATGACCCGGTTATGGAAAGTATCTGAATCAGAATTTAAAAAAGAAACATTCGGATATTTTTCATTTGTACCTTTTTTAAAAGGAAAAGTGTAATTGCAATGATAAACTCAAAGCATTAATAAACAATAATCAATAGACATTTAAATGATTTCCATTAAAAAATTTGTATTCAATAGCTTTCAGGAAAATACATTCGTTCTCTTGAATGAAAAAAAAGAATGTATAATAGTCGATTCAGGAGCTTATGATGACCATGAGTACAACGAGTTGATCAATTATATTGAAAGCAGGGAATTGAAGCCAGTTCGTCTTATCAATACGCATGGTCATGTCGATCATATCCTTGGAGTCCAGTTTCTTAGTAGAAAATTTGGATTACCTCTCGAGATTCATGAG
>CAYLZH010000307.1:0-4497 GCA_964388245.1 uncultured Bacteroidales bacterium | reverse complement strand
AGATATATTAATATTAAAATATGATAGTGATGGTAATTACAAATGGGGAAGAACCTGGCACGGGAATAGTAAGGATATTCCTTATAATTTAACAATTTCCAATTCAGGATTTATTTACTGCACTGGCTACTTTACGAGCGATTCAATACCATTTGAAACCGGCACCCTTCATGTTGATCCTTTTTATACTCCATTTTGTTTGAAAATGCGTACTTCAGGAGAATTGATCTGGGCTATTGTTGTTGATTCCCTGGAATATAGTTGTACTGATGTTGAAGTGAATTCAAATTCAGATGTCTTTTTACTAAGTTATGAGAATCTGGTGAAACTTGATTCGGCAGGCAATCAGCAGTGGAAAAAAAATTACCCAGGAGTTATCCTTGAGGAGATATCAATAAATGAAAATGACCAAATGTTTATTGTAGGTTTGTTTTATGATACTGCAATGTTTGGAAATAACATGTTAATAGCAAACACTCCTTATGCAATTATCAATTATGGAAATCCAAATGCTACATGTGCCGATGTATTCCATGCCCGTATTGATTCATTTGGAAACCCGGTTTGGGTATCGAATTATTATTCAGGCTACCATCATGATAATAATTACTTTCCAATTAATTTTGATGCTGAGGGAAACCTGGTGTTCTTTTCACTACTTACAGACAGTATAGTCTTAGATTCAATCACATTGTATGATTATTATTATGGAGGCCTACATACAGGTTGTGTTTTCAAGATCGATGTGGATGGAAACTATGTATCAGCGGAAATATTGGAAATTTGGGAAAACCTGTGGGAAACCCAGGCATTTTATGTCTCCGAAAATGACAAGCTTTATTTTGGTGGTGGCATGACAAATTATTCCATATCGGTTGCTGTTTTTGAAAAAGTACCATATCAGCATATTCCTTTGTCAAAGGGATGGAGCATAATTTCAATGCATTTTGTACCAGAGTTTTCCACCATAGCACCCTTTATTAATAATTTTTATTATGATTTCATTATGCTAAAAAATAACAGCGGCGATGTTTACTGGCCTCAGTATGGCATTTCCGGTTTTAGCTCATTTACTATAGGCCAGGCCTACCAGTTAAAAATGTTGAAAGCAAACGACATGTATGTATATGGCGATCTCATCATCCCCGACAGTGTGAATATTGCCTACCCGGCCGGTTGGAACCTGATGGCCTACCTGCTGGAAGATGAAGCCACCGCAAATGAATACCTTTCTTCGATACTCACTGATGTTATCATTGCAAAGTGTGATGAAGGCGAAATATTCTGGCCTGCATATGGGATCAATACTATTGGCAACATGAAGCCCGGCGAAGGATACCAGGTAAAACTAAGCAATAATGTTACTTATACCTGCCCTTTGCAGGGCGGAACAAAGTAAGCCTGCCATTGTGGTCATGCTATTTATATAGGAAAATTTATTCAAGCCTTTTGATACCTTTTAATTATTTCGGTGCAACCCGAAAATTGTTTTAGCAGATATTCAGAATTTCCCATTTCAAAATCACTGAAATCGAATCCAGGGGCCACTGTACAGCCAGCCAGGCCAAAGGAACCCTTATACCTTAGGCCGGCAGCAAACCAGGTATTCGCAGGAACCATTTGCTGCAAAGACTCGCCGTTTTCAGGATTATTCCCAAGTAAAAGTCTATAATAACCTTTCCCCGGGAGAACATGAATTTCGATAGGTGAACTGCCATCATAGAAATGCCACAACTCATCTGATTTTATCCGGTGCCAGGTTGAAAAATCATCATTTTGAAGCAAATAGAAAATTGAGGTTGAAAAACAACGGTCGCCAACGAAGTTTTCAGGAAGGCTGCTCCCTGGTATAACCTGATCCGACCGGTATACTTCTTTAAAGTAGCCTCCCTCCGGATGCTTTTGCAAATTGAGATGTTCGATCCAGTAACTTGCTTGTTTTAACATGCCATAAACATTTTTTTGCAAAAATAGTTAATCAATTACATGTATCTTTGCCAACTCGATTAGAAATCATACAAACTGAGATAATGAAGAAGATAACAACTGCCCTATTGATTCTGGTTATTAGCACAATTACCCCAATGTTTTCCCAGGTAAGCGAAGGCGGATTACCACAAAGTTTTAAAAATCCTGCAATTCCTGAAGAGTTCGATTTGGTTCAGCTTCAAAAACCTAATATGGCCATTATTACAGCTGAAGATAATGTTGATGATAAAAACGGCACATTTAGAAAAAATGCCCGTATAATTCCGGCCATGTTGAATATGAAAAACTCAGGAGTTTGGACAGAGTTAAAAGATGGTGGCAGGCTTTGGCGCCTTAAAATTAAATCAGAAGGAGCACTGGCGCTGGCCGTTTATTATAACGATTTTTATCTCCCGGCTAAAACAAAACTCTTCCTTTACAATGCCGATAAACGCCAGGTTTTGGGAGCCTATACCGAAATCAATAATCCGGACGATGGATATTTTGCTACCGAACTGGTCGAGGGCGAAGAAGTAACACTTGAGTATTTCGAACCGGAAAATGTAACAGGTGAAGCAAAAATACAGGTCGATGCAATTGCCTATGTTTATCGCGATGTTTATTTCACTTTTAGCAAAACCAAAGGATTTGGCGACAGCGATAACTGTGAGGTTAATGTAAATTGCTCGCCCGAAGGCAACGACTGGCAAGATGAAAAGCGTGGCGTCGTACGGATTTACCTTATTGCCGGATCATCGGGCGGATGGTGTAGCGGATCCTTAATCAACAACGTAAAACAAGACTGTACGCCCTATATCCTTTCAGCCGACCACTGCGGGCAAGGTGCAACCACCAATAATTTCTCACAGTGGATTTTTTACTTTAACTATGAATCAAGTGGATGCAATAATCCTGCATGGGAACCAGGGTATAACACAAAAACAGGATGTGTAAAACGAGCCGCCGGAGGAAACGGAGGAAACTCCGGTTCCGATTTTCTTTTGGTAGAACTAAACAGTGATATTCCGGCAGGTTATAATGCCTATTATAACGGATGGGACAGAAGGAATATCACAAGCCCATCGGGCGTAAGCATTCATCACCCAATGGGTGATATTAAAAAGATTTCGACCTATACAAATAATTTAACTACTACTCAATGGGGAAGTGCCTCCGGTTCGCACTGGTTGGTTTACTGGACAGGAACAAGCAACGGGCATGGTGTAACCGAAGGAGGATCATCAGGATCGCCCATTTTTAATGCCGAAGGACGTATTGTTGGCGACCTTACCGGTGGATCATCCTATTGTTCTCAAACTGGTTGGCCCGATCTTTACGGCAAGCTTTCATATAGCTGGCAATCGAACGGAAATACTGCTGCCCAGCGATTAAAAAACTGGTTAGATCCTGATGATACAGGCATCGAAACCTTAAACGGTAAAGAAAACTCCTGCAATGAATTTGCACCTGATGCTGATTTTCTTGCATCCGACACACTTGTAATATTAGGTAGCACAATAAACTTCACCGACCTCTCAGATGAAAATCCCCATCACTGGTACTGGAACTTTGGCGGTGCAAGTGTTGATACATCTATTCAGCAAAATCCATACAGTGTATATTACGATTCGGTTGGTACATTTGATGTTACATTAATTGTTTGGAATGATTATGGATTCGACACGCTTACAATTGCTGATTACATTACAGTTGTTCCGGTTCCTGCCGACCTGGATATCATCAACCACAGTATCTCGCAAAATATGATTGCTGAAGGCGATAGCGTACTGTTAAGCGCCAATATCAAAAATCTTGGTCAAAGCCCGGCACCAGCCAATAAGCTGAAATTCTATTTATCAAGCAATAGTGTTTACGATGCATCTGATTTGCTCCTGGATTCCACAACTGTTACAGCCCTTTCGAGCCAGCAAACTGTTTTAATTTATAAAAAAATTCAAATACCCTTCGGAACTTCTCCGGGCAATCAGTTCATTATATACATGGCCGATGCTGATAATATAGTTTTCGAAGGCAGCGAAACTAACAATTCGGCATATAAAGCAATAACAGTAGTTCAGGCATTACCTGATTTTCTTGTTGAAAACATAGAGGTTGATTCGAGCGAGATTCATCCGGAAGCTTCAACTATGGCCACCTGTCATGTATCAAATTCCGGTTTTGCCAGTGGACTTGCCGGTGAACTGAAAGTTTATTTATCGGATAACACAACCTACGAAAACACTACTGATGATTTGCTTCAAACTGTAAATTTCGCAGTGTTACCCGTAAACAGCTACGACTCATTAGCTTTCGATATTACGATTCCGGCCGGCACTGTCTATGGAGACTATTACCTGCTTTTTATTGCCGATGCCGATAATCAACAAATTGAAATTTCAGAAACCAATAACATCTCGTACAAAGAAATAAGAGTACTGTATCCTTTAAGTTCCGATATATTTGATAATTCGAATAATATTGCAATTGTTCCGAATCCAACTTCAGGGAAATTTAATCTTATGTTTGATG
>CAYLZH010000306.1:0-4578 GCA_964388245.1 uncultured Bacteroidales bacterium | reverse complement strand
GATATCTGCCCTTCATCGGTATTTAATTCGGGCCACATACTAAAGAGATAATAACCTGTACCGTTTTGTGCTCCTAATATGTCACAAGCAACATGAATCCCTGGTGTATCGTATATTTTTGCGTATAAAGAATCTCCATTTTGGTTTAATCTGAATACAAAATTCTTCCATAGATTTGCAGGATCCTGTGTATTACAAAACAGTATTATATAGCCAAAGCTATCGGTAATGGAATTAAACATAGCAATTGGCGACAGACCAGTTTGATACCTGAAATTATCAATTATATTAAATGATGTATCCATTTTCAAAACCCAGAGATTCTGATAATACTCAACGCCAGTGTAATAATCACCAAAAGCTAATAAATTCCCATCATCGCATAAATGAAATCTTTGAATGTTTGTAAACTCTTCACTGTTATTGGGTAACACAAGCTTGCCAATATCATTACCATTCTTATCGAATTTATATAACACAGGAAACCAAGACGTATCATTTTGGGTTAGCACCGGCACAAGAATACTTCCCGATTCAAGTACCAATATATCACCCGGCCAGTTGTTATTGCCTTCGCTGTAAATATTAAAATACGTATTCTGGGCAATCAAGTGAAATGGTAAAATAAAAAGGATAATATTAGTATAAGATTTCATTATAGTATTAATAACCTTTCTGAAGACAAATAAATTGTAAAAACAATTGATGAATGTTTGTGCGCATTTTGTTTTTCATAAATACAAAAAAAACTATAAACCAAAACTTTAATAACTATCTTCGATTTACTTATGATAATAAACAATTAATAAATCACTTTTACATCAATATAAATATTATTAATCGGCCAGTTTCCTTTATCTGTTTTAACTTTGGTAATACTGTCGACCACAGCCATTCCTTCGTACACCTCGCCAAATACGGTATGGTCGCCGTCGATATGGGGCGATCCGCCAATCTCCCGGTACACATCACGATGGTTTTCAGGTATTTTAATATTATAAGTGTTTTCAATAGCATTAATCTCCCAGGTTGTTAATACTTTTCCCTGAACAATATAGAAATTGTACGACGATGATCGTTTTTCCTTGTTGGTTTCGTCGTAATTACGGCCCATTGCAACGGCTCCACGCTTATGAAAATACTTTGGTTTCATCTCCTGCTTAAGTTTATAATTGCCAAATTTTCTGCGTCGCTGGTATATTTCGTCTTCGTCGGATTGCCCGGCCTGAATCATAAAATCCGGAATTACACGGTAAAACTGATTATCCTTATAAAATCCGTTTTTGGCAAGATAAATCATGTTGGCCCGGTGGATTGGGGTGTCATCGTAGAGCCTGATTTTTATATCGCCAAAATCGGTTTTTACAACAACACGATTCTCACTGTGCTTCTTGCCATATTCAAGCAGAAAATCATCTGCGTTGTCGTTGGTCAGGTATATTCGTTCGGGTTTCTTCTTCTTTTTCTTTTTAGCCTGATTATTTTTCTTGCTTTGAGCTTTTTGGCCTTGTATTTGCTCTTGCGCCTGCTTTTTTTTAACATCTTCCTGGCAGGAAAATAATATTAGCAACAAGAGAATAAATATTGGAACAGATGTAATATTCTTCATATTAAAAAGTTTGTGCATCAAAAATAAGAAAACATGAATTGAGTTAAGTACTTTTTTAATCTGATTAATTCATGTGTTTATTTTTGTTCTGCACGAGGCGTCAAAGCCAGCCGCTGTATATTAATACTGCAAAGGCTTTGCAACAAAGGGCAGGGCAAAAAGAAACGTACCTTTGGTGAAAATCAAAAAAATATAATTATTACTTTTTCTTTTTACTATGATGATACTGAGTATTTATAACACATGTTTTTGATTTTTATGAATTATTCAGTTAAAGGACTTTCTTTAAAGAATGCAACGAATGAAAAAATGAACTGTCTATAAACACCAAAATTCAAACAAGAAACAGATAGAAATTGTAAATTTGAAAGCAAAACATAAATTATTAACCCACCATTAAAATTACTGGAATGCGATTAATTCGACTCATTGCCCTGACGGGTATTTTTCTCATCATTTTTGGAACCGGTACCCGGGCCGGCCAGGATGAAGGCGAAAAGTTAAAATATACCATCAGTGGTAAAATAAAAGATGCCGATAACGGCGAAGACCTGCTCGGTGCCACCATTTTTGTTAAAGAACTGAAAACCGGCACTGTTACAAACTTGTATGGATTTTATTCCGTGAGCCTCGAACCCGGAAACTATAACCTGATCTTTTCTTATCTCGGATACGAATCGGTGGAAATGCTTTTCAATCTTCAGGAAGATATTGTTTATAATCTTGAGTTAAGGCCTGAAAGTGAGGAGATAAATGAAATTGAAGTGAACGCCGATGCCCCTAACCGTAATATCACCAGGGCCGAAATGAGCACCATAAAAATGCAAATGAAAGAGATCAGGCAAATTCCGGCATTTATGGGAGAGGTTGATATTATAAAGGCGATCCAATTGTTACCTGGAGTGCAAAGTGTTTCAGAAGGTACATCGAATTTCAGTGTTCGTGGCGGAAGCGCCGATCAAAACCTTATTCAGCTTGATGAAGCACCGGTTTACAATGCTTCTCATTTGATGGGCTTTTTCTCGGTTTTTAACAACGATGCCATTAAAGATGTGAAATTATATAAGGGTGATATTCCTGCCAGCAGTGGAGGCAGGTTATCGTCATTGCTCGACGTTAGGATGAAAGACGGTAATTCGAAGAAATTTAGCAGCACGGGCGGAATAGGAACCATTTCGAGCCGTTTAACAATTGAAAGTCCGATAAACGGCAAAAGTTCGTTTATTGCATCGGGCCGACGTACTTATGCCGATCTATTCCTCCCCTTTGCAAAAGACAAAGACATACGCGACAACAAGCTCTATTTCTATGATTTAAATCTTAAGATCAACTATCAGCTTAGCGAGAAGGACCGTGTGTATTTATCCGGTTACTTTGGAAGAGACGAGTTTAGTAATCAATATTTTCTGATGGGATTTGGGAATGCAACAGCTTCGGCCCGATGGAACCATCTATTTTCGCGCAGGCTTTTTGCCAATACCACCGTGTTGTATTCCAAGTATGACTATCATCTGGGCGTTCCTGAAGGTGAAGCTAATTCATTTAAATGGACATCCTATCTCGAAGATATTTCAGCAAAAATTGATTTCGGATATTACCCCGATTCCCGTAACCAGATGAAGTTTGGTATTGTTTCTACATATCATACATTTGCCCCTGGAACAGCAGTAGGAATTGGCGAACAGGCATTTTTCGATAAAATAAAAGTACCGAATAGTTATGCCATCGAAAGTGGAATTTATATTTCAAACGAACAAAAGATAGGTGCCTTATTAACCTTTAAGTATGGCCTCCGCTTTTCAATTTTTCAGAACATAGGTAAAAGCACATTTTATGAATTCGATACCAGCAATCCCGATGAATATGTTGTTACAAATGAAAACACTTATGAAACAGGCGATATTTTCAATACCTATTCTGGATTCGAGCCCCGCTTTGGCTTAGTCTATCAGATTGATGATATTTCATCACTAAAGGCTAGTTATTCCCGCACAAGACAATACATTCATCTTGCCCAAAACTCAACTGCAGGTACGCCATTGGATATATGGTTTCCTTCGAGCCCTAATGTAAAACCACAGGTTGCCGACCAGGTTGCTGTTGGATACTTTCGGAATTTTGCAAGGAACCTTATCGAAACCTCTGCAGAATTGTATTATAAAAAAATGGATAACACCATCGATTTTAAAGATTTTGCAGAACTTTTACTCAACGAACACCTGGAAGGAGAACTACGATTTGGCAAAGGACAATCGTACGGTCTCGAAATCATGGCCCGGCTAAATCATGAAAAGCTTAACGGCTGGATAAGCTATACTTATTCGCATACCGAACGAGAAATACCGGAAATCAACAACGGCAATCCTTACCTTGCACCCTACGATAAACCACACGATGTTTCGATCGTGTTAAATTACAATATCAGTAAGCGTTTAACTGCCTCGGCCAACTGGGTTTATTCAACCGGTGCTCCTGTAACCTTTCCGGTCGGAAGGTTTGAATTCGGAGGTGCTATCGGGCAGGTTTATTCAGACCGAAATGCTTTCCGGTTACCGGATTACCACCGCCTCGACCTGGCCATTACATTAAAAGGCAAAGACAAACCGGGTAGGCGTTGGCAGGGCGAATGGAACCTGTCGGTTTACAATGCCTATGCACGCAAAAATGCATGGGCAATAAGCTTTTTACAAGATGCCGATGAACAAAATACAACCTTCGCTGAAATGACCTATTTGTTTTCGGTTATACCGGCTATTACATATAACTTTAAATTTTAATCCAATGAAATCTTTTAAAATATATATCTTGCTGATTACAATTGTTGGCCTTATATCATGTACCGAGAGGATCACAATTGATGTAGATAAAATGGAATTTGCACGTCTTGTTGTAGAAGGAAACCTGTCGAACGATACAACAACCCACATCATAAAACTTACAAGTACTTCTGATTACTTTGTTAATGAACC
>CAYLZH010000305.1:0-4636 GCA_964388245.1 uncultured Bacteroidales bacterium | reverse complement strand
GTTTTCCCATGCTGGCGCGGATTTGTAATCCGTGTCATGCATGTACCCCCTCCGGCTGCCTAAAACCAAACCAAGAAGAAAAATCTTAATAACAGAAACAATGAAAATAAAACTGATACTAACAATAGCAATCCTAGCCACTGGCCTACCAGCTTTTGCGCAGGATTTTAGTTTCACTTACGATGCTGCCGGAAACCGGACAAACCGGAATATTATCACTTTAAACAAGTCCACAGCAATTGATACAACAATTGTTAATGATGAAACAGCCATAGAAGAAGAACCCGCCGAAGAAGACAAGTTGCACGAAAAACTTGGCAGTTTCGATTTAGCTGTTTACCCCAACCCAACCAAAGGAGAGGTGGTTGTAGAAATCGCCGGAGGCGGGAGTATTGAATCAGCTTCGTATAAAGTATTCGATATGTCAGGCAGGGAAATCCTGGCCGGGCAAGCCACCGGTAGCCCCATAAGTGTAAACCTAAGCGGGCAGGTGGCCGGCACATACTTTTTGTATGTTAACATCAATGACAAAGAAAAAAGCTGGCAAGTGGTAAAACAGTAGCCACTCCAAAAGGTTTGGCAATAGCAATTTTACGCTGGTTCGTTGCCCACTCACCGGGTTACTACGAGTCACCCTGTGAGTTTAATCCAAGCCAGGCGGATTCCCCACTCATCCGATGACTCTAAGTCATCGGATGAGTTAGTTCTCTGCTTGGCCCTTTAACCCACCACAATAAATCCGATAGCATCGGATGTGGTGTTGCGACAATCCCGGGCCGATGTGAAAAGTCCCGCATTGTGTCAGCACCCGTTCCGATGGCCATCGGAATCATTCGTGTGAAATTTGCGCCCCCAAACGAAAATGAATACCTTTACAAGCCCAGCGAAAAAAGACAAGAATGCCCGCATCCATAACATATAGCAACGGCACATCGGTGGCCTGTACCTACGATGTTCCCGGCAAGCCCCATGCAGTGGGTAAAATTTTGGGCAATACGGGCAGCATCCCCGGTGGACTATGGTTTGTCGGGTGTTTTGATTTTTAGCTAATCCACGCATGGGGTAATGCGTAGTAGCGTGGTTATAAGTTGATTTTACTGGTATATGTCTACTTATTGATTTCGAGTACCTGAATAATCTGATGGTATAATTTGTGAAAAAGCTAAGCTTAATCCCATTATTCAAAAGAATATAGGTTAATTGCTTCTATTTCAGATACTAATTTAAATTATGTTAAGTTTGTTAGACATTTGAAGCAGCCAGAACAATTAGCAGGGTTTTAATCAGTATTTTTAAGTCGGTTATTGGATTCATTTTAACAGTGTAGGCATTGTCCAATAATATGCGTTCCTTTTCTGATATGTTCGACTTTTGTCGTTTTGTAACCTGCCAAAGGCCGGTTATACCACCTGGGGCATTAAAGCGGTCGAGCATGTTTTCATTCACAAGAACTTCGGCCTCGTACAATGGGATTGGCCTATTACCGACGATTGACATTTCTCCGCGCAGAACATTTAGTAATTGTGGTAATTCATCAAGGCCGGTCCGCCGTAAAACTTGTCCGACATAGGTTATACGAGGATCATTTTTAATTTTGATAAATACCTTATTTCTGCTTCCTTTTCCTGAATACTGATTGTTTGTTTTTGCCAGTTCATGAATCTGTTGATCAGCACCCACATACATTGATCGGAATTTAAAAATTTTGAAAATCTGGTATCCGGCACCCACACGCTCACTAATATAAAATATTGGCCCGGGAGATTCAATTTGCTGAACCAGGACAATGATAATGAACATTGGTGAAAAGATAACAATCAGAAGGAGTGCAAAGAAAATATCAAAGGTACGTTTCCATAATGGTGTGAATTGTGTTGGTGATCTGTCATACATTAATGTTTGTACAGTTTCCATTTTGTTTGAAGTTTGAAATTCTACTGCTCATAAATTGTATAATGCTTAACGAAAAAAAATGCTCAAGGTTATTTGTTTTATGATCATTTCAATTTGCATCTGCTAGGATTCTGCCCCATATTTGTTTTCGAAAAAATATCCGTATTGATTTTAGAAACTGACATAAAATTTCTTCAGGGAGTCGGGCCTAAAAAGGCAGAGTTGCTCAACAAAGAATTGAATATTTATACCTTTCGTGACCTGTTATATCATTTTCCCTACAAATATATTGATCGGTCTAAGTTTTATAAAGTTTCAGAAATCATTTCAACCGAATCGTATATTCAAGTTAAGGGAAAAATAAGCCACTTCGAAATTGCAGGGCAGAAATATAAGCAGCGTTTCGTAGCCCATTTTACAGATGGAAGCGGAACAATAGAACTGCTTTGGTTTAAAGGAATTAAGTGGATTAAGGAAAGGCTTAAAACCGGTGTGGAATATATTGTTTTTGGAAAACCAGGTATTTTTAACCGCCGGCTTAACCTGATTCATCCCGAGATCGAAGAGGCATCAATGCATAAGAAAACTGTGAATGCCAGTCTCGAAGCACATTACAATACAACTGAGAAAATGAAGAACAATTTTCTGTCATCGAAAGCTATTTTTCGGTTAATGCAGACACTTGTTCCAATGGTTGAAGAAAAAATCGAAGAATGCCTTCCTGATTATATTTGTAAAAAATTCAAGCTCATTTCCCTTTGCAAAGCACTGGTAACAATACATTTTCCTGATGATTCTCAGATGCTTGAGAAAGCAATATTCAGGTTAAAGTTCGAAGAATTATTTTTTATTCAGCTTAGCATTATTTACCAGAAAACACGTAGACAGGTCCAAATTAGTGGATTTGTTTTCGAAAAGGTCGGTGATCATTTAAACGATTTTTACAAAAACAATTTACCTTTTGAACTAACCGGTGCACAAAAAAGGGTAATTCGTGAAATCCGTGCCGATATAGGTTCAGGAAAACAGATGAACCGTTTGTTGCAGGGCGATGTGGGTAGCGGCAAAACATTGGTTGCTCTGATGTGTATGCTTATCGCACTCGATAACGGATATCAGGCATGTTTAATGGCACCAACCGAAATCCTGGCCAGGCAACACTACGACTCAATTCTGAACTTTCTTGATGACATGGACGTTCAGATAGCCCTGCTTACCGGATCGACAAAAAAGAAACAACGCGAATTCATTCATAGCCAATTAATCGAAGGAAGGTTGAAAATATTGATCGGCACACATGCACTCCTCGAGGATGTGGTACAGTTCAAAAATCTTGGTTTTGTAGTAATCGACGAACAACATCGCTTTGGTGTTGCACAACGGGCCAAACTGTGGAAAAAAAATACAAACCCTCCGCACGTACTGGTAATGACAGCCACTCCAATTCCAAGGACCCTTGCAATGACATTTTATGGCGACCTCGATGTTTCGGTTATCGATGAGTTGCCCCCAGGTAGAAAACCAATTAGGACTATGCACTATTTCGATTCGAAACGACTCGAAGTTTTTGGTTTTGTCAGAAGGCAAATTGCAGCGGGCCGGCAGGTTTATATTGTGTATCCATTAATTCAGGAATCGGAAAAAATGGATTACAAAGACCTTCAGGATGGATATGAAAGTATAGTCCGTGCATTTCCTCAACCGGAATACAACGTTAGCATTGTTCATGGCAAAATGAAACAGGATGCCAAAGACCTTGAGATGAAACGGTTTGTTAAAGGTGAAACACAAATTATGGTGGCCACAACAGTTATCGAAGTGGGTGTTGATGTGCCCAACGCCAGTGTAATGGTTGTTGAAAGTGCCGAAAGGTTCGGCCTTTCGCAGATGCACCAGTTACGTGGAAGGGTAGGCCGTGGAGCAGACCAAAGCTACTGCATATTAATGACATCGTACAAATTATCAGCAGAGGGGCGCAAGCGTATAGAATTAATGACACAAACCACCGATGGCTTTGAGATTTCTGAAGCCGATCTTAAGCTACGTGGTCCGGGCGATATCGAAGGAACTCAACAGAGCGGTATCCCATTCGATCTTAAAATTGCCAGTCTTGGGCAGGACGGTCAAATCCTTCAACTCGCCCGCGACACTGCTGTTGCGATCATTGGTCATGATCCGGATTTGTCGAAAGCAATAAACACAGTACTTAAAAATAGATTGGCTGAAATGACAAACAAAGATGTTGACTGGGGACAGATAAGCTAAACTAAATGGTGAATTCGGAATAAGAATTCAATTTTTCTACTCTCCTATACGATCCTTAATTTCTGCTATTTGTGAATACAGATTTGTTGAGTTAATTACAACATTATAAATACTTTTATTAGTAATAAAAAGGGCACCTGAACCGTAAATTCCGGCTATTTTCTCTAGCTTACATCTTCTGTCAATCAGAATGTTGTCCTTGTCTGATAATTCGTAATAATGCTCAACATTAAATAAACCTCCCGTAGCAGTAATGATAAATACAATATCTTGTCTGTTTGTATACTGTTCCATTGATTTTGAAAACGATTTGTTACATTTGATGCAACCTTTATCCGATATTAAAATTAATATTCTATTTTTCTTAGTCAATTTAAAATCGAATTCTTCAATCAGAAAGGAGGCAATCTGACTCACGGAAATTTCTGATTGGTTTATAATAATGTTATTAGTATTTTCAGTTTTTATTGAATTCGAA
>CAYLZH010000304.1:1709-4665 GCA_964388245.1 uncultured Bacteroidales bacterium | reverse complement strand
CTCTACCGGTTTTTAATACCTTTTTCTTAGATACTCCTTAAACTCCTGATAATCATTTTTTATTGAATCGAAAAATTCCTCTTTATCTTCAAGGCCTTCGAGGCTTTTTGGCAAAGCCGGATCGAATCCGAGAAGTTCGACAATTTGTTCAGGGAATTTTGCCGGATGTGCTGTCTCTAACGACACGCAAAGCTGGTCAGAGGTATTATCCTGTGGATTTTCATCAAGATATTGCTGCAAGCCGGCCCAACCTACTGATCCATGAGGTTCGAGCAAAAGAGTATTTTTCTTATAGGCCTCGATGATGGTTTTTTTGGTCTTATCATCATTAATACTTATTGCATAGATATCATTGCGCATTTTCTCCATATCGGGTTGCTGATAGATAATTCCCTTTTCGTCCATTACCCCACCGTACAAAGCGACCAGACGTGAAAGGTTACTCGGATGCCCGACATTCATTGCACTTGACAGACAATTAATCGAGGGTTCGATTTTTTCGTATTTCCCTGTCTGCATGAATTTGGTAAACTCATCGTTTTCGTTGGTAGAAATAACATACTTCTTAACTGGAAGCCCCATGCAACCGGCAATCATTCCACCCATCATATCGCCAAAATTACCGGACGGTACTGAAAAGATTATTTCCTCCTCTGGTTTTCCTTTTCTCAATTTTGCAAAAGCCCAGAAATAATAAACGATTTGTGGAACCAATCTACCAATATTGATGCTGTTTGCCGACGACAAATTCATGTGATCCAAATCTTTATCGGCGAAGGCCTCTTTTACCATAGCCTGGCAATCGTCGAATTTTCCATCAATTGAAATAATCTGAATATTATTACCCAGGGTAGTCATTTGCTTGCGCTGCCTGTTAGTTACTTCTTTTTCAGGAAACAAAACCACTACCTTAATGCTATCGAGGCCATAGAAAGCATTGGCAATGGCACTGCCGGTATCGCCCGAAGTAGCTGTCAGGATTAACAGGTTTCTACCTTGTTGCTTCAGATAATAATTCATTAAGCGACCCATCATACGGGCAGCAAAATCTTTGAACGATGCAGTTGGCCCCTGGTCTAGGCGCATTACATACTTTTTATCGTAAACATGCTCCAAGGGAACATCAAAGTCATAGGCATCTTTTACTATAGCATACAATTCACTGTCAGGAATTTGACCCACCAGAAATTTCTTAATTACTTCAAAAGCAATTTCATAGTATTCCATTTTAGAAAATGCAAGTATTTCATCTTGTGAAAGTTTTGGTATTTCCTTCGGAAAATATAAACCACGGTCTGGGGCAATGCCTTTCAACAAGGCTTCGCTAAAGTTTACCGGGTCGGCTTTTTGGTTGGTGGAGTAAAATTTAATTGGATTTTTCATATATGACCAAGAAATTTTCTGTTTGTATTTCACATATTTCATTCTCTGTGATACTTTGTGACTTCTCTGTGAAACTCTGTGATATAGCTGTTTTACGAAGGTGCACAAAGGAGTCACAGAGTTACACAAAGTATTTTTAATCAACTATAATTGAAATTTATCCATTGAAATAATCGATCAAAATAAATTGACACTATCTTGACAAAGTAGCAGATGAGGCTCCACCGGCAGAATATTCCGGCGATGTGTACTCAATCTTCTTACCATCTAAGACGTCCAGAGCCTGGTTAATGTCGGCAATAATATCATCGGGGTGCTCCGCACCAACACACAAACGTATCAAGTTTGGTGGAATATCTGCAAGCTTACGGCCTTCTTCACCTTGCTGAGAATGGGTTGAAATTGCAGGAATTGTAGCAACCGACTTAATTCTTCCCAGGTCGGTAGCACGCCATATTCGCTGCAAACCATCGAAGACATCACGTGCAGCTTGTGCTCCGCCCTTAACACGAAACGACATTAAATGACCATAGCGGTTCACTTTTTCGTTGTACATTTCATCGTGCTCAGAATCTACCAATACAAGATACTTCTTGGCCAATTCATGTAATGGATGTGATTCAAGACCCAGGTAATCAACCTTTTCAATTTTAGGATGTGCCTCAAGGAATTTCGCCACCTTCATGGTTGAACGGCTACATAAATCTATCCGGCTCCGGATAGTCCGAATATCATTCAAAGCCATAATCGCATTCATTGGCGAGATGTTTGGTCCATTGTCGCGATTTGGGAGTGCCTTTAAATACAAGCAAAAGTCAGGCTTCATTTCCTCTGGTCCCCACTTCGATTCAATGTTTTTCTTTGCTATAACAGCTCCTACGATGGAAGAACCACTTGTGGCCAGTGTTTTGGTTACCGATTGAATTACTATGTCGGCTCCAAAAGCTATTGGACGCATTAAAGCAGGAGTGGCTACCGTTGCATCAACTATCATTACAATGCCATGTTTGTGGGCAAGTGCAGCTACTTTTTCCAAATCGAAAAATGCAAGGCCCGGATTACTTGGCATTTCACCATATAGGAAACGGGTGTTTTCGTCAATTTTTGATTCCCATTCCGATATATCATTTGAGTTTACAATTTTACGCCATTCGATATTCTTCTCATGGTCTTTTCGTATATTGAATTGCTGAAAAGTACCACCGTACACCTGGCTGGTTCCAACAAAGTTGATTGGTCGGTGTGGATCTTTGGAATCAACATTAAGGAAAGGCTCTACTGCACTGTGAATGGCGGCCATACCCGACGATGTTGCTATACATGAAGTATCGTGGCCGGTTTTGTACCCTTCAATCAATGCTAGTACACCTTCCAAATAATACATACTTGGATTGGCAATACGGGAATAGCACCAGGTTGGAATTTCATAACCCAATGCGGCTTCCATTTCATCACTATCGCGATATGCCTGTGAGGTGGACATATAGATAGGTTCAATTATGGAACCCTGGTTAAAATCGAGGGCCTCTTGCATAGAGTAAATCCCGTGTACCGCGATGGTATCGAATTTACA
>CAYLZH010000304.1:0-1699 GCA_964388245.1 uncultured Bacteroidales bacterium | reverse complement strand
TCGATGTGTCCTTTGTGCCATTCAGCCGAACGTTTGGCTGCTTCTAAATAGTGGTCTTTTCCTTTGTTCATAGTATTGGTAAATTTATTTTTTATTTTTCAGCGAAGATAAAGAAAAGAATTTATGACAGTAAAGGATAATTGTCATAGTTTGGGGGAGGGATGAGGAGGCAAAATACAGTGAGATAACAGGTATCTGATTTAGAGAATAATTGTTTTGCGAATGATCAAGAGGAACTTCACAAAATGATTTACACAATATTTTATTTGTGAATAGTACCGAAGCTTTTATCAATTTCTTCTGGGATGATGATGTCGATTGTGGTTATTAAAAAAATCATCCAGACAATTTCCTATTCAATAATTATTTGCATTTCCAAAGCGTACCATTATTTCTGCTGGTATTGTGTCCAACTTATTTGCTATTTCTGAAAAGGTTATCTCATCAGAACCCTGTTTCCCGATCAATACAACCTCATCGCCCAAACTACATTCCGGAATTGTGGAACATCGACATAAGAGGTATTCATAAATATATCGCCGCATAAGGGTACTCTTTGTCCATTTATTAAAACGTGAATGCCGGCTGCAACAGATTTTCGATCCAAGCCTTTACCATATCCCAATGGTATTACAGCAATCCGACTGTTTTTGTCTATTTTAGAATCTGAGTAGTATCCAAGGGTCTCACTATTTTCGATATTGTGGATTTGCATGATGTATGTTTTAACGCTCATAACAGGACACAATTCTAAGTCACTGCTCTCGGATTCTGTGATACCAACTGGCAGCACACCATATAGGAGAATCCCTATGCGCATACCATCCTTCGATAGATCTGGATTATATAAGAAGGCTGCACTATCGGCAAAGTGTTTAATGGTCAAAGGTATGCCCAGGTTAATTAGGTGGTTATATGTATCGTTTAACAGATTATACTCTTTTTCGATATTTGATTTACATTTAGAATGCGCATAAAGACCCTCCAATTTTATTTGTGAATAATCGGACACCGATTCGCAATTCGTAATATATTTTGTTTAGATGTGCCGATACGATGTAAACCAACATCAAGCTTTAGGTGTATCTTGACGGTTTTTTTCAATTTTAAGCAGTGATCATGCAATATTGGTATTTGCTCAATATTGTTTACCGTTAAAGTGAATTCATTTTCGACACAAAAACTAATTTCGGAAATACTAACGGGATGAAAAATAAGTATTTCAACTTCAAAGCCAAGTGTCCTGATTTGATGTGCTTCTTGCACTGATTCCACAGCCACCTTCCTGCAATTCTGATCGATGAGGGCACTTATAATATTATGAATTCCATGCCCATAAGCATTCGCTTTTAAGACAAAGAATATATTTCTATTCTGATGAGTCTAATACCTTAATTTTGCAATGTATGAAGTCACAAAATTCAAATCCCTTACATTTGTCCCATTAAACTTTATCCATGGCAAAACCATTCGAGCACATAAAAATAAAGCTAAAACTGTTTTATCCTATATTCCTGGGAATGATGGTAGCTATTGTTGCATTATCGATAGTTTCAATCAATAAAGTAAAAGATAATATCCATCAAACTGTGGTGGAAAACTTGCAGCTTGAACTTAAAACTGTGAAGAGCATGTTTGAGCGCGAACGGGCTTTAAAACTCGAAAAGGTTAAATATGACATGCGGCTTGCCCATGATTT
>CAYLZH010000303.1:0-4724 GCA_964388245.1 uncultured Bacteroidales bacterium | reverse complement strand
ACCTTTTGGACATTCTATTTCGCATGCCCCTGTGTTACTGCAGTTTCCGAATCCTAATTCATCCATTTTCGCGACCATATTTTTAGCCCTACGCTTAGCCTCAACTTTTCCTTGTGGTAACAATGCCAATTGCGAAACCTTGGCCGAAACGAATAACATAGCCGAAGAATTTTTACATGTGGCAACACAAGCACCGCATCCAATGCACGTAGCAGCATCCATGGCTTCGTCCGCAGCATCCTTAGGAATTGGGATGGCGTTTGCATCAGGTATTCCACCGGTATTTACCGAGACAAAACCTCCGGCCTGCAATATTTTATCGAATGCTTCCCTGTCTACCATCAGGTCTTTCAAAACCGGAAAAGCAGCTGCCCTCCATGGTTCTATGGTAATGGTATCGCCATCTTTAAATTTCCTCATATGAAGCTGACAGGTGGTAATATCATCGTCGGGACCATGACCACGGCCATTTATGAAAAGGCTGCACATTCCACAGATGCCTTCGCGGCAATCATGATCAAACGCTACAGGTTCAACACCTTGTTGTATCAGGTTTTCGTTAAGTATGTCCATCATCTCGAGAAACGATGAATCCGGTGAAATACCTGCGACCTTATAGTTTTCGAATTTTCCTTTTGACAGGGCGTTTTCCTGACGCCATACTTTTAAAGTTAAATCCATTTTATTTTAGTTTAAATTTTTCAGAAAAAGATAAATGGTACATGTTGATAAACTATTATTTATAGTTTCGTTGTTTAACTTCGATATCAACATAGTTTAATGATTCTTTATGTAAGCCTGGTTCAGTATTTTCACCTTTGTGTTCCCATGCGGCTGCATGTGTAAATTCATCATCATTCCTTAGGGCCTCGCCTTCAGGTGTTTGATATTCTTCGCGGAAATGTCCACCACATGATTCTTCTCTGTTTAGAGCATCACGTGCCATTAATTCTCCAAGTTCGAGGAAATCAGCAACGCGTGAGGCTTTTTCAAGCTCAGTGTTAACTCCATCAATATTTCCGGGTATTCGAACATCGCTCCAGAATTCTTTTTTAAGATTTTGGATATCGGTAATTGCTTTTTCGAGCCCTTCCTTGTTACGGGCCATTCCAACATAATCCCACATTATCCGGCCTAAAAGCTTATGGAAAGAATCGACTGATTTGCTACCTTTTATATTCATTAACTTCTGAAGGCGTTCGTTTACTTCTTCTTCAGTTTTTAGAAACTCAGGAATATCTGTTGACAGGCGAGTTGTATGGATTTCATCAGCTAAATAATTCTGAATGGTGTATGGAAGTACAAAATACCCATCGGCAAGGCCTTGCATTAAAGCGGATGCCCCCAGGCGGTTGGCGCCATGATCGGAAAAATTTGCCTCGCCAATGGCAAATAATCCAGGAATTGTTGTCTGAAGTTCATAATCGACCCAAATGCCACCCATTGTGTAATGTATTGCAGGATAGATCATCATAGGTGTTTTGTATGGATTGTCATCAACAATTTTTTCATACATCTGGAAAAGATTTCCATATCGCTGTTCGATAACTTTTTCACCAAGTCTTTCAATTGCTGATTTAAAATCGAGGTAAACAGCAAGGCCGGTAGAGCCGACACCGAATCCGGCATCGCAACGCTCTTTTGCAGCTCTTGAAGCCACGTCACGCGGAACAAGGTTTCCAAATGCCGGGTATCTTCTTTCAAGATAATAATCGCGATCTTCTTCTTTCAGGTCTTCCGGGCGTAGACTTCCTGCCCTGATCTTCTCAGCATCTTCTTTCTTTTTCGGAACCCATATCCTGCCATCGTTTCGAAGGCTTTCGCTCATTAATGTCAGCTTCGACTGAAACTCTCCATGAACAGGGATGCATGTCGGATGAATCTGAACATAACAGGGGTTTGCAAAGTAGGCTCCCCGTTTATATATTTGCCATGCAGCACTCCCATTCGATCCCATTGCATTGGTCGACAAAAAGAAAACGTTGCCATATCCACCTGTGGCAATTACAACAGCATGAGCAGAATGCCTTTCAATTTTTCCTGTTATAAGATTCCTAACGATTATCCCACGGGCTTTTCCATCAACAATCACAAGGTCAAGCATTTCGGTCCGGGGATACATTTTTACTGTACCGGCTGCAATTTGTCGGTTAAGTGCACCGTAAGCCCCTAACAATAATTGCTGCCCGGTTTGTCCTCTGGCATAGAATGTACGCGAAACCTGGGCTCCTCCAAACGAACGGTTGTCAAGTAATCCACCATATTCCCGGGCAAAGGGAACGCCCTGTGCAACACACTGGTCGATAATATCGTTGCTTACCTGGGCTAATCTGTAAACATTAGCTTCGCGGGCACGGTAATCGCCTCCCTTCACTGTATCATAAAACAGACGATAAATGCTGTCTCCATCGTTCGGATAATTCTTTGCAGCATTAATACCACCCTGAGCTGCAATACTATGTGCCCTGCGTGGACTGTCCTGGTAGCAGAAATTCTTTACATTAAAACCTAATTCTCCCAGACTGGCAGCAGCAGACGAACCTGCAAGGCCGGTACCTACTACAATAATGTCTAACTTTCGCTTATTTGCCGGGTTTACTAAATTTTGATGTGCCTTGAAATTGTCCCATTTCTGAGCAACAGGACCTTCAGGTATTTTAGAATTAATTTTATTCATAACTAAAATTATTACGGATTATCCTGTTATTAAAAAATATAGAGGTATGATAGCAAATCCAATGGCTATCAGGAATGTATAAATTTTGCCTATCACATTAAGCCTTTTCTTCCACACAATATTGCTAAGTCCAAGTGTTTGGAATGCTGACCAAAATGCGTGCGATAAGTGAAGTCCAAGAAAAACAGCACCAATAACATAAATAATATCGTACCACCAAATCTTAAACAAGCCGGTTACCAGCCAGTATGTATCATGCATTTCCACACCATGTACATCAACCATTGGAATATCGTGTCCACCAAGTACCTTAATTTTCCAATAGAAATTAATAATGTGAATAACGAGGAAAACAAGAACTGTCCCGCCAAGAATGTACATATTTCTCGAAGGCCACGAACTGCTGTTCGATTGATTTACAGTGTTGTAGCTCTCTGGTCTTGCTTTTTGATTTTGAAGTGTAAGAACCGAAGCGTAAATAATGTGGATAATAAATCCTAATACAAGTAGTGGTTCCATGATTTTTATGGCCGGGTTTGTGGCCATAAAATGTGCACCTGCATTATAAGCATCAGGTCCAATAAGTAACAGTAGGTTTATTGTTAAATGGACCAGCAAAAAAACAATAAGGAAAAGACCGCTAATACTCATTATCAGCTTCTTTCCAATAGACGCGCTAAAAATACTGCTCATAAGATTTTTTTTAATAATAATTTCTATATCTTGCGGATTGCATTGAAAAATCAAACATCGACAAATGTAAATTTTTAAATGTGTTTACACAATATTGAAAAACAACTATATGTAATTTAAATCAATTCTAAAATGAAGGAACCAGGCCTTTCGAAAGAGTTCTTTATTAAAAACAGGTTAAAACTTAAAAATCTACTTAAGAAGAATTCACTGGTAATACTTCATTCCAATGATGAAATGCCTCGCAATGGCGATCAGTATTTTCCTTTTCGTCAAAACTCAAATATGATTTACCTTACTGGATTAGTGCAGGAAAAGACAATATTCTGTTATTTTCCTGATTTTCCTGATGTTAATCTTCGGGAAATAGCTTTTATAATACAGCCGGATATGAAAATGGAAACCTGGGAAGGACATAAATATAGTATCGAAGAGGCAAAGTCGGTTAGTGGGATTTCCAATATTCAATATATTTCGGATTTTAACACGGTAATACGTGATTTAATCTTATATGCTGAACAAGTATATATTTACCAGAATGAATATCCTAAATTTTATTCTGATGTTCCGGAAAGAAACCATCGACGTTTAACAGAACTACTGAACAATTACACTGGTTTAAGCATCGATCGTCTTGCTCCATTGATAGATAAACTAAGGCTTATCAAAGAACCAGAGGAGATCGACATAATTAAACAAGCATGTGAAATATCAAACAGCGCCTTTCACAGGGTGTTAAAAACCACTAAACCCGGATGTTTCGAGTACCAGATCGAAGCAGAAATTATTTATGAATTCCGGAAGTCCGGAGCCAGGGGGCACGCCTATGCTCCAATTGTTGCTACAGGTAAAAATGCTTGTACATTGCATTATGTCTCGAATAATTGCCAATGTCATGACGGGGATCTGGTATTGCTTGACTTTGGTGCCGAAGTGCACAATTATGCGGCTGATTGTTCACGTACAATTCCCGTTAACGGTAAATATTCGCAGCGACAAAAGGATTGTTATCAGGCAGTACTGAGAGTTTTTAAAAAAGCAAGAGAGTTATTTGTTCCCGGCAATACAATAGCCGGAGTCAATAAAAAAGTAAACAAATTTTTGGAGGAGGAAATGATCCGATTAGGACTCTTCTCAGCAAAAGATGTTGAAAATCAGGATAAAAAAAGTCCAATGTATTTTAAGTACTTTATGCATGGCACAAGTCATTTTGTGGGTCTTGATGTTCACGATTCAGGTGATAAATTTCAGGCGTTTGAAAAAGGGATGGTATTAACATGCGAACCGGGGCTCTACATTGAGGACGAAGGTATTGGAATTAGAATTGAAAATGATATTCTTGTCGATGATAAAC
>CAYLZH010000302.1:0-4785 GCA_964388245.1 uncultured Bacteroidales bacterium | reverse complement strand
GAATAAAAATTACCGTGTTAGCCGGGCTACATTGTACAATACTATTGAGCTCTTACTCGAATGTGGATTGGTTATAAAACATCAGTTTGGAAAAAATATAGCCCAATTCGAAAAAGCTTACGAATGCAAACAACACGATCATCTGATCTGCACAAAATGTGGTAAGATTATTGAATTTTGCGATCCACGGATTCAGGAAATACAAAACACTGCCAGCGATCTTAACCAATTTCATATCTCATACCATTCCCTGTACTTTTATGGTGAATGCAACGATTGTATTGAAAGCGAGGAATAGCCTTTCAGGTATGCAGTTCTCAGGCTATAGCCAGCATATTACAACTCAGATATAATAGTTCAAAAATATTCAGTCCAAAGAATCCTTTATCAGGCACTATTTTGAAAATGATATCGTTCAAACATATCGGGCAACTCGAATAAAATGATATGTACAGTACTACTCACTATCAATTGGTGCATACCGACTGATGACTGTTAATATCTTTCTAAAAAAAGCTTGTCGCACTGCTACCTGATTCTAATTAATTCCATAGTTTTATACCGAAAACTATTTGAAATGCGCCTTTAGTACAATTCTTTCCTAAAGCCACTTCAAATATGTATCGGCATTTTCTCAAGAAAAATTCGGGATAATATGCAATATCGAATGATTTGGGATCTGCACATTGTGATACAAAATTGGTAGTAAAAGTTTTTTTTGAATTGAAATTAAATATCATATAGATGAAAGTTGATGTACTGTTGGGTTTGCAATGGGGCGATGAAGGTAAAGGAAAAATTGTTGATGTTCTTACACCTAAATACGATGCAATTGCACGTTTTCAGGGCGGACCAAATGCCGGTCATTCCCTCGAGTTCAACGAAATTAAACATGTATTACACACTATACCTTCCGGGATTTTCCACGACGAGAAAGTTAACATTATTGGCAACGGTGTAGTTATCGATCCGGTTATTTTTAAAGAAGAGGTTGAATCGGTTAGTAAGTTGGGTGTTGATTTAAAGAAGAATTTGTTGATTTCGAAGAAAGCGCATTTGATACTTCCTTCGCATCGTGCATTAGATGCTGCATCGGAAGCTGCCAAAGGGAAATCGAAAATTGGTTCCACCTTAAAAGGAATTGGGCCAACTTACATGGACAAGACAGGTCGAAACGGACTTCGCATAGGCGATACGCTTTCACCCGATTTCATGGAAAGGTATAATCAGCTTATGGAGAAGCACAATACACTTCTTTCGATGTATGATTACAGTTCTGATATTTCGGATTACGAAAAGCAATGGTTCGAAGGTGTTGAGTTTTTAAAAGGCTTCAACATTATCGACAGTGAATATGCCATCAATAATTTCCTGGCGGAAGAAAAAACCGTTTTGGCCGAAGGAGCACAGGGAACCTTGCTCGATATCGATTTTGGATCCTACCCATTTGTTACATCCTCGAATACTATTTGTGCAGGAGCTTGTACCGGGTTAGGCATTGCACCAAACAGAATCGGAGAAGTTTTCGGAATTTTCAAAGCCTACTGCACCCGCGTGGGTAGTGGCCCTTTCCCAACTGAGTTACATGACGAAACCGGCGAACAATTGCAAAAGTGTGGCAACGAGTTTGGTGCAACAACAGGTCGTCCACGACGGTGTGGCTGGATCGATTTAGTAGCATTGAAATATTCAGTAATGATTAATGGAGTCACCCGCCTCATTATGACCAAAGCAGACGTGCTGGATACCTTCGACACCATTAAAATGTGTGTGGGTTATAAAATTGATGGTCAACCCACGAATCATTTTCCGTTTGATGTGGAAGGAGAAATCGAACCCCAATATATCGAATTCGATGGTTGGAAAACCGATACCACTAAACTCCGTCACCAAAATGAATTCCCCGAAGAACTAAATGCTTACATCCATTTTATTGAAGAAGAATTAGGCGTGCCAGTTCAGTATGTCTCTGTTGGCCCTAATCGGGAACAGATAATTGAATTGGGGGAAGATTAGTTTCTGACCAGAAGAAATAGCTTTATACCCAGCGAGGGTTTCGCTTGAAGCGAAGCCCTCGCTGGGTATAATCCATACATCAGTGGTTATTGCTAATCAAAACCCTGAAACGGGCTGAATTTCGTCTACTATATTCAACCACTGCGTGGCTGAGTCTTTAATACTATTTTTTTCCGTGGGCTGACACCCACGGTTATTGATATTTTGTCACAACGTGACATTTGCCTTTCAATTCCAGGTTCATATCATTGTCTATCGGTATATTTTCATAGCATCATATTTTCAGCCTTCTGCGGGCGAGGACATGTTGTCTGTACCTTTCCTTCCATATTTGAGGAATAGTTTCATTTCAGAATAAAACAACAATATTCCCAGCGAGGATTTTGCTTGAAGCAAAGCCCTCACTTTGTTTTTACCTTCTAACTGGTGGAAGCTTATGAGAATTTTGTAGCTCTGATTTTGAATTTGAGCTTATGTCAGATATGTTGATAGTTTTCTTATCTTTTCTCCAATGCTAAATAGTTTTTCTATCTGATCAGTATCTAAAAACCATTCTTGCTTACTATAAATTCCAAAGTGGGATGCCCCTTTGTATCCGGGTACAAAATCTATGTTCACCTCATTTATTCCAAAAAATAATGGGCTTTTAATATCAAGGCCTTCAATAAATAGTTTTTGTGCCTTTGTATTGTTAAAGATTCCTGGCACCATAGTCCTGTTTTTACCTTTGATTAAAACCTTGGAATTAAATTCGTCCGATGCAGTTGTAACTACCTCATTTTTCAATAATAGACTGAACTTATCAAAGAAGTTCTTTTGCCTTCCCAAATAAGATTCATGTGTTGATGCTGATACCGGGAGAAAAATACCGGAGAAATTAGTGTATTTGCCAATCTTTAAAAAAGGATCCCAGAAGCATACAAAATAAACCAATGGATCCACATTGCTTCTTATGTGTAGCGTAGTCTTAAATTTCTGCAGACGATTTCCATAATAGGTCGGATATGGTTTTTCCTCAAAAACTATTTCCCGTCTGGTCCTTTTTGCAAAGTCAATTAAAATAGGGAGATCATCGTTGTTGGTTTCTTTTATTTCCATGTTATTTATAAATTGTGAACAGTCAAACGAGGACTGACAATACAAGGATTTATTACCAATAGTGCAAATAAAAAACCGTACAGATATGTGAAGGAGGTTGAAAATTATTTAGTTCTAATCACGATCACCGCAGGTCACTAACTATCGATAGAATTGGGTGTAACATCGATTCGCCAAACAAGACACATCTTTCGGGCGACCAGCCATACATTGGATCAGGCAGGTCTTTGTTGTCTTTGAATGGCATTTCAACAGTAATCGAAAGACAATTAAACCTGTGCCCGATTTGTTTGGAACAGATATTCAGGTTGCCGGTGCCCGGTTCGTCAACAGGGTATTTATGTGTATCCTGGAAATCAGGAGAAGTTTTCATCCATTCGTTTTTAAATGCTGAAAGAAGTTGCGACAAACGGTCGTCGAAACCCGGAATTCCTTCAATGCTTGATACAAAATTATAAGGTAGGCCTTCATCGGCATGGATATCCAGCATTAAGTCAACACCTGTTTCGTCCATTTTATTTCTGATGTGATAAACCTCAGGGCTCTTTTCCGGATCAGGGTTGGCCCACTCCCGGTTAAGGTTTGTTCCGTTCGATGTACACCGGAGGTTCCCTAAAACAGTTCCATCAGGATTAACATTTGGCACGATATAGAATACTGCCTTCTCTAATAAAGTTCTGCTTAGCGGATCGTCCGGATTAAGTAAGCGATCGATAAAACCTTCCATAAACCACGATGCCTGGCTTTCGCCCGGATGCTGACGGGCAATTACCCAGATTTTCTTTTTCCCATTTCCAGGTGCACCCACTTCTAATAAATCAATATCGCGGTTTTGCAGTGTTTGTCCGAGGTTTTCCAAAACACATAAGTCAGACATTTGAACGCTGTGAATATAATCAAGATACCGGTCGAAGGTGTAGGGGGCAAAGTAGGCAAAAAACACCGAGTTAAAATCCGGGGTTATCTCAAATGTAAGCTGGTTATCCTTGTATTTAGTCGGAATCCTGAACCAGGTCTCCCTGTCGTACGAAGTACATACCTGATAATCGTCCCAACCCTCGGGGTATGAGGCGTTCATTGCATTTTCAATTGTAAGTTTGCAAGGATATCCCTTTGCATCCTGTAACCGGAAATAGAACCACTGGAAATGTTCGGCATTGGTATCTTTTCTGATATTTAATTTTATGTTTGCGTGATCATCGGCAGAAAGTACTTCAATATTCCCGCCGTCGAAATTCGATGAAATTTTCATTGTTCTTATATTTTAATTTACTGTTATTTAAATATATGGAGTATCGGTTCTATTTCATTACATTCAATTTTAAGGATTGTAGACCTGCAATTTTTTGTATGGGCAAAGGTTCCGCCTTCAATATCAATGCAATAATATTTAATCCAATCGCCGGGTTCTGTGTATTCATTTTCAGCAATAAGATATATACCATTGCTTGTACTTTCGCGGGCAATTAATGAATCTATGGCTAAAATAGCTGCAGGCCCATTATTCACGTACCTTTTAAGCTGATCAATTGCCGGATTATATTGAAAAGCATGACAAAATCCTAAATGTTCTGTTACAATTAATATAATTTCCTCATCCTGAAAGCCGGCTTCAAGGATAAGATGTATGTTGTCCGGTTCTATTTTGCCCTTTTCCGCCACAATCGAGTC
>CAYLZH010000301.1:360-4800 GCA_964388245.1 uncultured Bacteroidales bacterium | reverse complement strand
GACGAGCTTTGGAGGTTACAAGAATATCCCTCGCTTCGCTTTGGATTCGAAACAGCACTTACCGATTTGCAAAATAATGGACTGCAACAGATTTATCCTTCCGAATTCTCAATGGGACAGTCAAGTATTCATATCAATGGGTTGATTTGGATGGGAAATCTTGATGCTATGCTCTCCCAGGTCGAAAATAAAATTGAGCACGGGTTTACCTGTCTTAAAATAAAGATCGGGGCTATCAGATTTTCCGATGAATTAGAGCTCCTGCGATTTATCCGGAATAATTTTAATGAAGATGAAATTGAGATCCGTGTCGATGCCAATGGTGCTTTTACTTTTAATGAGGCTTATGATAAACTAAACCGTCTGTCGGAGTATCATATTCACTCAATCGAACAGCCAATTAAAGCCGGGCAATGGCAGGAAATGGCCAAGTTAGTTGATATATCGCCTATTCCAATCGCCCTCGACGAGGAACTTATTGGTATAAATGACATGAGCAAAAAGCGAAAATTGTTACGAACTATAAACCCGCATTTTCTGATTCTGAAGCCAAGTCTGACAGGAGGCTTCGAAGCATCGGAAGAGTGGATCGAGCTGGCCGAGGACAATGATATTGGTTGGTGGGCAACATCGGCCCTCGAATCGAATCTTGGATTAAATGCTATCGCACAATGGGTGTCAACAAAAAATGTAACCATTCCGCAAGGTCTTGGCACAGGCAAATTATTCTCGAACAATATCCATTCGCCCCTGGTTATTCAAAACGACCGACTTTGCTATGATATTCAGCAAAACTGGGATTTATCGATCGTTCATGATTAAAAAATTACGTCTAAAACATATCAGGATAAACGGACAAACCTGGTCTGTTAATGAATTTATCACCTTTATCCATCACCAATTAAATGATCCGGAGATTCCGGATTTTCTTCGTGAATTGTATTTGTTTTATAAAAAATGGTTTGATAACAACGATAACATCGATGTAAAAACCTCAGGATCGACAGGCCAACCTAAAACCATCAGATTTAAGAAATGGCAATTGGTCAGGTCGGCACAACAAACCGGAGATTACTTTCAACTGGCAGGAATGGATAATTGCCTGTTATGCCTGCCTGTTCAATTTATTGCCGGCAAACTAATGGTTGTCAGGGCTATGGTTTATGATCTCGATTTATTAGTAGTAGAACCATCGCTTAAACCCTTGCAAGGTTTGGGTAAAACAGTCGATTTTGCCGCTATGACCCCTCAACAGGTTTTAGTCTCGATTAATGGGAAAGAAGATTTTTCAGGCGTACAATCATTAATAATCGGTGGAGGAGAAGTGTCCAGGGAGTTAGTATCAAAATTTCAAACCATATCAACATCATGTTATGCAACCTATGGCATGACCGAAACTTTAACCCATATCGCGGTTAAACAACTTAACGGAACAAAAGCTCAGGATTGCTTTACCTGCCTGCCTGGCATAAGCATAAATACTGACAGTCGATCGTGCCTGGTAATTAATGCCGATTATCTGGATAATGAGATACACACAAATGATGTGGTAGAACTGCTGGAGGAAAACAAGTTTCGGTGGAAAGGACGGATTGACAATGTAATTAATTCTGGTGGAATTAAAATATTTCCTGAACAAATTGAGCAGGAATTAGCTCCGCTTATACCGGCTAAATATTTTATAGCTTCCATGCCCGATTCTTTTTTAGGGGAGAAAGTCATTTTAGTAATCGAAGGGAATGAATTATCAGGCATCGATGAGAATTTCTTATTGAAATTGAAGGAGCTGTTACCAAGGCACCATTCACCAAAGGAAATATTTTATCTTAAACAGTTCACTTATACGATATCAGGAAAAATAAACAGGAGAGAATGCCTCGACAGACTGTTTTAGTCTGATTCGTCGATTATTATTGTTCCTTGTTTCTGATACTTTAATCCTCTGATTTTTGGATGTTATTCTTGTCAATATTAAACACAAAATAATCAGTTTTTCCTGTCCGCAGCAGATCAAATAGTCGATCCTTGTTTGTATCTGTAATAAAGATTTGGCCAAAATGGTTGTGAGTAACCAGCTCAATAATTTGTCTTACACGACTTCGGTCGAGTTTATCAAAGATATCGTCAAGTAAAAGGATTGGATTTAGTCCGGTTTCTTTTTTTATGAAATCGTATTGTGCAAATTTTAGTGCAACCAGGTAGGTTTTTTGCTGTCCCTGCGATCCGAATTTTTTCAAAGGTTGATTACCAATATTCAGCAATAAATCGTCTTTGTGTATTCCTTTTGTTGTAAACTGAAGAATCTTGTCGCGATCGCGCGACATTTCTAGTAGTGATTTCAATGGAGTCTCGGCCAGTTGTGATTGATAAATAAGCTGAACTTCCTCATTTCCCTGCGAGATGTGTTGATAGAATTCCTGGAATATTGGCAGGATTTCAGTTGTAAAAACCTTTCGCTTTTCGAATATCCGATCGCCAAACAGGACAAGTTGTTCGTCGTAAATATCAAGTGTTTCAGATATTTGATGATGATTACCGGTAAGTTCTTTAAGCAATTTGTTTCGTTGTGTAAGCGCCCGGTTATAGTGCAACAGGTCATCAAGATAGGAATGGTTAAATTGCGATATTACACTGTCTAAAAATTTTCTTCGTTCTTCGCTTCCGTCATAAATAAAATTAATATCGGCTGGCGATTTCATGACCAGTGGAATAAAACCTATATGATCAGCTAATCGCTGATAATCAACTTTGTTCCGCTGGAATTTTTTCCTGTGCCCTTTTTTTAATCCGCAGTGAATATATTCTGTTTCATCCTTTCTAACATATTCGCCCTGAATTACAAAAAACTCTTGTCCGTGTTTTATATTCTGACTATCGATTGGGTTGAAATGACTTTTGCAAAAGGAAAGATAATATAAGGCATCGAGCAGATTGGTTTTTCCAACGCCATTGTATCCCGTAAAACAATTTATTTTCGGTGACAATTCGAGTTCAACCTGGTCGAAATTCTTAAAATTAATTAATGTTAGTTTTTTCAATAACATATTAAGCATCTAATTGCAGCCGGGCAAAGGTACTATATAATTGATTATTGTCGGTTTGATGATGATTATTTGGGTGCGAAACATTAGCATGATTTATTAAAGTATTAGATTAACCGTAAAGGTTTTAGGTTTCGATCGACAACAACAAAAATAAAATCTCCGTCGATAGCTTCGGTTCTGTTTCCTGATTGTTTATCTTCGATGTAAACCTTGACATTGATGGTTAATTTTACCATGCCAACATTCGAAACTTTACCCTCAACAGTAATAAAGCTGGCATAGGGAACTGGTAGTTTAAAATTAATTGGCCCTGCCGAAACTGTCAGGAGCATTTTTTGTGCAAAGCGCGATGCAGAGATATATGCCACTTCATCCATCCATTTCAGGGCGAGACCACCAAATAATGTGTCGTGTTCATTTACACTGTTTTTGAAGATTACCCTTTCCTGCCGGGTAATTGATTGTTCAATTCTTTTTGTCAGCTCCATTTTGTAATGAATTTTTGTGCGCGAAGTTAACCTGCATTATTAATTAAAATAATCAAAATCAAACATAATTTACAAGGCTTGTCTATTAGCCGTTAAATGAGATAATTTCCAATAAAATCATTCTTCACTTCATAATAAATTTTAAAACGATTACATTTGCGCAAAATTTTGGAAAGTATAATCGAACAAAAATGGCAAAGAAGAAAGACACTCGTGATGAGAATTTAGAAGTTGTTCAGGATGCATTGAGTAAAACCGAACAATATATTGAAGATAACCAGAAAAGTTTAATGATTATTGTTGGCGCTATTATAGCCATTGCAGTGCTTTATCTGGCTTATACAAAACTTTACGTAGGGCCCAAAGAAAAAACTGCTCTTGCTGCAAGTTTTATGGCCGAACAATATTTCGATGTCGATTCGTTCCGGCTTGCACTTTATGGCGATGGTGGTAGCGCCGAAGGTTTTATTACTATCGCAGAAGATTATGGGATGACACGTACTGGTAACCTGGCAAATTATTATGCCGGAATCTGTTTCCTGAAAATGGGTGAATTTGATAATTCTATCGAATACCTGAAATCATTCGATGCCGACGATGAAGTTATCAGCGCAATGGCACTTGGGGCTTTGGGCGATGCCTTTTCGGAAAAAGGTGAAAACGACCAGGCTTTGGCCTATTATCTTAAAGCAGGAAACAGCGATAACGATTTTGTTACACCCATGTATTTGATGAAGGCAGGCTTAGTCCATGAAACACTGGGCAATTATGCAAAAGCCCTCGAAGTATACGAAAGGATTAAAAAAGATTACAAACAATCGAACGAAGGCAGGAGTATTGATAAGTACATTCAGCGGGCAAGCCTGAAATTATAAAAGATATTTAAAAATATAGCGGGCTTTCATTAT
>CAYLZH010000301.1:0-350 GCA_964388245.1 uncultured Bacteroidales bacterium | reverse complement strand
GGATCACCGCGGTTATCCGAGCACGGATGAACGGCGTTGGAAAGATTCTAGTATTCAGCATAACTAAAAAAAATATCGATTATGGCTACAAACCTAAAAAACTTATCATCATACGATCCGTCTAAAATTCCTTCAGCAAAAAATAGAGTTTTTGGGATCATAGTCTCGGAATGGAATCCTGAAGTTACCAATGCTTTGTTGCAGGCAGCAATCGATACCTTAATAAAACATGGAGCTTCAGAGGAAGATATTTACGTAAGGTATGTGCCGGGTACATTTGAGTTAACAATGGGCGCATCGCTTTTCATTGAATATACCGGTGTTGATGCAGTATTAGCATTAGGTTGTGT
>CAYLZH010000300.1:0-4800 GCA_964388245.1 uncultured Bacteroidales bacterium | reverse complement strand
GTGATATTGAAACTCATAAGGTGTTCTACGATAAACTTACATTTATTTATCTTGAGATGCCAAAGTTTACAAAATCTATTGATGAGCTTGATACAAAGTTTGAAAAATGGCTATATGTATTGAGAAACCTTCCGAAATTAGATCGTATCCCGGATAAGTTAAAAGAAGGTATTTTTCTTAAATTATTTGAAATAGCTGAAATTGCTAAGTTCAACCGAGAGGAATATCAGGATTATGAAGATAGCCTGAAGTATTACCGTGATCTTAAAAATTCGTTTGATACTGCAAGAGAAGAAGGAAGAGAAGAAGGAAGAGAAGAAGGAAAATTAGTCGAAAAGCTGGAGATAGCGAGAAATTGCCTGAAAGAAGGTCTGTCCATTGAAACGATTGTGAAACTAACTGGATTAACAAAGGAAGAGGTGTTAAGGCTAAATAGCTGATTATTGCATTATACTTTCATATCTGCGGGAACAAATACTTAATTTGCAGGAAATTTAATTTATGACACGACAAGACCTTATTGCCCAAATAAAAATCAAAAATAGTTTCCTATGTGTTGGCTTAGACACGGATTTAGAGAAAATTCCCCAGCACCTTTTAAAAGAGGATGATCCGGTTTTTGAATTCAACAAGGCTATAGTGGATGCTACTCAGGAATATGCTGTGGCATACAAACCCAATCTTGCCTTCTACGAGGCATCGGGACTAAAAGGCTGGCAAAGCCTCGAAAAAACAGTTAAATATATCAGAGAAAATTATCCTGAACTTTTTTTAATTGCTGATGCAAAACGTGGTGACATAGGTAATACTTCAAAAATGTACGCCAAAGCATTTTTCGAGAATCTCTATTTCGACTCAGTTACTGTTGCCCCTTATATGGGAGAAGATTCTGTAACTCCATTTCTATCCTATCCAGATAAGTGGGTAATATTGCTGGCGTTGACTTCGAACAGAGGTGCCTTCGATTTTCAGTTTTTGAAGGAAAATAATGAAAGGCTTTTTGAGAAAGTGTTAAAAAAATCCCTGTTGTGGGGAACCCCTGAAAATATGATGTATGTTGTTGGGGCAACTAAGGCAGAAGAGTTAGCCAAAATAAGAAAAATTATTCCCCATCATTTTTTGCTTGTTCCTGGTGTTGGAGCCCAGGGAGGCAGCTTGCGAGAAGTATCTGAATATGGGATGAACAAGGATTGTGGGTTGTTGGTAAACTCATCCCGTGGTATCATTTATTCCAGCAATAGAAGCGACTTTGCCATAAAAGCTGGCGAATCAGCAAAAGATATTCAATTACAGATGGAGGCGCTATTGCCCTTTTAAACATTCATCACCTATAATAACCTGCCGATCAAAATAAATTGAAAACTAAAACATTTTTATTATTTTTGAAAGCAATGCTATAGCTTAATTAAAGCATCATGGAAACAGGTGTTAAGGAACTTTTCGGTAAATTCTACAGAGGTGATATTCTATTCGAATATGAAGGAAATATTACCAGTAGTTCAATCGAAAGTGTACTTGAAACAATCGAGGAAAAACTTCACCGATTAGATGTAAAGCCAAGTCTTCAGAAGAAAGCATACCGTGTAATAGTTGAAAGTATTCAGAATTTATACCACCACATAACTGAGAATCCACCCGAAATATCAAAAACAACAGATAAGTTTGGTGTATTTGTTATTACGCTGCATAACAACAACATCTGGATTGCTTCAGGCAACTTTATCAAAAAGGATAAAATTAAGATATTGAAAGCCAGGATTGATCAGGTCAATTCATTGTCATCCGAAGAGCTTACCTATATGTATCGCGAAATTCTGAACAGTGGTGAGTTTACCGATAAGGGAGGAGGCGGTCTTGGATTACTTGATATTGCCCGAAAAACAGGAAATGATTTAGAATATTCTTTTCATGATTATGATGATAATTTTGGGTTCTTAACGCTTGGAATAAATATCTCGATAAACGAATAATATTGTAGTAGTTATAAGGTTCAATAGATAATACAGATGAAGAAATTTACAAAAGGAGGAACGGCTAAAACCCCCGAAGTTTTATTCGATGCAGAAAATGGATCATTAAAAATCAAGGGGCGGTCAATACCTGAGAATTCTATCGAATTTTATAAACCAATTATGGAATGGTTGGATAACTATTCCTCAAATCCTTGCCCTAGTACAGATGTAAACATACAACTTGAATATTTCAATACCTCTTCATCGAAATGCATTCTTGATATCTTTAAAAAGCTCGAAAGGCTCGAAAATGCAAAAGATAAAGTAAGCATAAACTGGCACTATGAATCAGACGATGAGGATATGATGGAGGCCGGTGAAGATTATCAGTCATTGATAGATATCCCTTTCAATATGATAGAAATAGAATCCAATTGATTCAAAAAGGTCCTGCCGGTGAGTTTTGATAATCTGGTTAGCACAGAATTTTCAGGAAAATAAAATAAATACGGATCATGGAAGCCTCAATAATCCATGCTGTGCCTGTGTGTTATTTTCAAAATTAATGATGTAGATATGAAAAGAATTCTTCTGATTATTTCCGGTATTATAGTTTTATTAGCAGCAGTAGTCCTTTTCAGGACCTTTACCTTTGAATCGAAGCAAACGGATGTTGTTCCCTATACAAAAATGGCGATCGATGATTTAGCTGCCAGGCGCTTATCCGAGGCAATTCAAATTAAAACAATTTCTTATGATGACTCAGTAAAACAGTCTTATGTTGAAATATTAAAGCTTCACGATTTTCTCACAAAGGAGTTCCCATTTGTTGATTCGCTTATCGAAAAAGAAATTATAAATCAATATAGTTTGCTTTACCATTGGAAAGGAACAAATCCCAACCTTCAGCCTGCCATGATATTAGCACACCTTGATGTAGTTCCTGTTGAAGCTGGCAAGTGGGATTTCCCGCCTTTTGCCGGACTTATTAAAGATGGCTACATCCATGGTCGTGGTTCGCTTGATGATAAACTGAGTGTTTTGGGTATTCTTGAAGCAGCAGAAAAATTGTTATTGGAAGGATTTTTTCCTGAACGAAGCTGGTATTTTGCCTTTGGTCATGACGAAGAAATATCTGGCCGGCAAGGGGCATTTAAAATAGTAGATTACCTTGAAGCCCGTGGGATACACGCCGGTTTCATCCTCGACGAAGGGTTGGTTGTTACTGAAGGAATGGTCCCCGGGATTGATGATCCGGTAGCCTTGATTGGCATTTCGGAAAAAGGCTATATGACAATAGAATTATCTGTGGAAGAGGCGGGAGGCCATTCCTCGATGCCGGCTCCTGAGAATGCTATCACAATATTATCTAATGCAATTGACAATCTCACTGAATCTCCGTTCGAAGCAGAAATATCAGAACCTGTCGGATTATTTCTTGAACACATTGGACCGGAGGCATCATTTACACTTAGAATGGCTTCTGCCAACCGTTGGCTTTTCGAACAACTTGTTATCGGCACTTACAAGGCAAGTCCGGCCGGAAATGCCCTCGTATCAACTACTATTGCCCCTACTATCTTTAAGTCAGGAATTAAAGAGAATTATATACCAACCGAAGCAAGGGCTATTGTGAATCTTCGTTTACTACCCGGAATAACCTTCGATGATATAATTGCACATTTTAATAAGGTAATTGATGACAATCGTGTCAATATAAAAACTACGGGCTATCCGAAACAAGCATCGCCGGTAGCTTCGCTGCAAAACAATGGCTACCAAACAATAGAAAAAACAATCAGACAAATATTCCCTGATGCAATCGTTGCGCCCTCGCTTGTTTTAGCCACTACTGATTCGAGGCATTATACAAGCATTTCAGAAAATATATATAAATTCCTTCCGGTACAGCTCACAAGTAAAGATATTGATGGAATTCACGGAGTTAATGAAAAACTTTCAATCGAAGGATATAAAAATTGCATTCGATTTTATTACCAGCTAATAAAGAATGGGGATGTACTTTCTGAATTGCAGGACTAACTGCAGTAATTCTTTTGTATATATTCACATGCAATAGTATAATAATGATGTCCAAATCTTCTTTTCTTTGCTTTAATTAAATTATTGCTGAAACAGCGAGATGTACGATCAAATTACTATTCATAAAGCAAAGGAACACAACCTGAAAGATATTAGCTTGTCGATTCCCAGAAACAAACTGGTAGTGGTAACGGGTGTCTCGGGTTCGGGTAAATCTACATTGGTCTATGACATCTTATATAAAGAAGCGGAACGAAAATTTCTGGAGTCCTTTTCATCGCATGCCAGGCAGTTGTTCGGAAAATTAGCCCGCCCGAATGTTGAACATATCTCAGGTTTGTCGCCTGCCATTGCTGTTAATCAAAAGACAGTTGTAAGGAATCCACGATCGACAGTTGGTACACTTACTGAATTGTACGAATACCTTCGTTTGCTCTTTGCCCGCCTGGGAGATATTCCAGAAAAATTTCCACTTAAAGTTGAGCGACGTTTATTTTCATTCAATTCGGTTCAGGGTTGTTGTCCTCAGTGCAAGGGGCTGGGAGTGGAAGACCGCCTTGATCCAGAGTTACTTGTCGAAGATCAAAACAAAAGCTTACGCGAAGGGGCATTGGTAATAACAACGCCTTCAGGCTATATTGTATATTCCCAGGTTACAATGGATGTAATGGAACAGGTATGCCAGTCGGAAGGATTTAGCACTGATATTCCCTGGAAAGATTTAAGTGATGATCAAAAAAATATTGTACTTTATGGATCCAATAAAATTAAAATTCCATATGGGAAGCACACACTCGAATCGCGC
>CAYLZH010000299.1:0-4840 GCA_964388245.1 uncultured Bacteroidales bacterium | reverse complement strand
ATCACGGTTTGGACAGGTAAAACCTGCATCGATACTCACTTTCTGAATGCGCTCGTCAAACTTCGACCGGATAAAGTTTGTGTAGGCATTAAATCTTCGATTATGGTTCCAGGGATAATCCATGAGTTCATATATTTGTGCTTCAATCTGGCACTTTTTTATTTGTGCAATCAGGTGTATTCCCGTGGATTTTTCTGATTAACATCATACCATCTCGTATGGGGAATATTACTTTTTCAACGCGGCTATCATTTTTAATTAATTCGTTGAACTGAATTATTCCATGTGCAAAATGATCATTGTTCCGAAGTTTTTGCTCAACAACTTTTCCATCCCAAAGTATATTATCAGCAATAATAAATCCCCCGGGGTTAACTTTGTCGAAAACAAGGTGGTAGTAATCAGAATAGTATTTTTTATTGCCATCGATTAAAACCAGGTCGAACTTCAATTCTAACTCAGGGATAATTTTTAGGGCATCGCCAAAATGTAAAGTTATCTTTTCTTTCTCAGAAGATTGATTCAGATAGTGGCGTATAAAATCCTCCAATTCGTCGTTTATTTCAATAGTGTGCAGCTCTCCTCCATCTTGCAATCCTTTTGCAAGACAAATAGCCGAATAAGCTGTAAATGTACCAATTTCAAGGATCATCTTTGGCCTTATCATTTTACTAATCATTTCAAGGATTTTTCCCTGAAGATGACCTGAGACTTGCCGGCCGTGATAGATTTTTACCTGTGTATCACGCGAAAGGTTTGTGAGAAGTTCATCCTCACTATCAATATGCGAAAGAATATATTCCTCAAGCTTATCCTCCATTCTTCGACAAATAGATTAATGTGGACAATTGATTGTTGCTTAGAATTTCATTTGCGACATCCATGATCTCTTTTGCAGTAACAGCTTCAATTTTTCTATTGGTTTCTTCAAGCGAATCGCATCGGTTAAAAACAAGAAGGCTTTTTCCAAGGGTCATTAGTTGGTTTACATGATTTTCGTTGCCAATTGCCAACTGACCAATTAATTGTTTTTTAGCTTTCGATAATTGCAGAATTCCAAGTTTCTTCTCCCGCAATCGCCTGATTTCATTATATACTATGTCAAGACTTTTGTTAAGATAATTATGGTCAGTACCAAAATATACTTGTAAAATGCCGGTATCAGAGTAGGGAGTATAATGCGATTCAACGTTGTAGGCATATCCGTGTTTCTCTCGTAAACTAAGGTTAAGCCTGCTGTTCATGCCTGGTCCGGCAAGGATGTTGTTTAGCAGGAATAAACCTATCCGTCGGTCATCCTGAATACTGTATGCTTTGCTACCAACTATACAGTGCGATTGATGTGTTTCCATTTTAATCCTCTTTTCAAGAGGATTATAACTTTTAAATGTAATCCTGCGTGACCGGTTTAGGTTGGGTGTTGCCTGATTAAAATATTTTTCAAAATAATTTATCAACTTTCGAAACTCGATTTTACCCACTGAACAAACTATCATTTCATCGGTAAAATATGCCCTATTGATAAATTCGAGAACCATTGATTTATTAAAGGTTTTCAAATGCTCAGGTGTTCCGAGGATATTTGTTCCTAACCGGTGTCCATCGAATACGAGCGCTTCGAAATCATCAAAAATTAATTCCGATGGATTATCCTTATAAGAATTTATTTCATCGATAATTACTTCCTTTTCTTTTTGAAGCTCCTTATGTGGAAAAACCGAATTAAAAAGGATGTCGCTAAACAACTCAAAACTGCGATCGTAATAGTTCCTGGTAAACGATGCATAAATACAGGTTTCTTCTTTCGCAGTATATGCATTAAGGTCACCACCAACATCATCCATCCGGCTAAGAATATGATAAGCCTTACGTTTTTTAGTACCTTTAAATATTATGTGCTCAATAAAATGAGCCATTCCCTGCTCATCTTCCTCTTCATCGCGCGAGCCGGTATGGATCATCACCCCTGCATGTGCCACAGGTGAATCGATCCACTTGTGAAGTAAACGGATCCCATTACTTAGTGTATGTACCTGATATTCCATAAAAATAGCCGGCAAAAATAAGAAAAGATTAAGAACCCGTAATTGTTATTATCGACCAATAAATCCACAACACTTTTTGAGATTTTAATTTTTAGCCTGAATAAAATATATTTGCTTCCTAATTCAGTTTTGATATTCTGTTTCTGATATGATTAAATATATCCCGGTTTTTATTATTCTGTGTCAACAAATTGTGTTCTTCAACTTATCGGCTCAGACAAATCAAAACATCGATCTTGCTAAAGTCGAACAGGTTTTAATAGAGGAAGGATTTAGGAACATCAGAGTAAAAAACCATAATACTGATTTGTATGTTGGCCTGGAGAACAATGTTTACCGGTTTGAACCAGATGCCATATCAAAGGCCATTTCGCTTATTTTACCTCATGCCCAACAACACCGCAACATTATTTTGATTATTGAACGGCTTCAGGTACCGGTGATTTCCATCAATGTCCCAGTTCAGAAAGCAATAGAATATACGACTAAGCAACTTGCAGAAATCGATTTTATTAATTCCTTAAAAATCAATTATGCCAAGCCTGAAGAAATTAAAATCATCGCTACTGAAAAAAGACTCAACAGAAATACTTTCGACCTTGATCTTATACTTGAGCCCAGGATAGGCTTTCAACTCGGAAATTATGATTATCCTTTCCGGTATCAGATACGATTGCTCCCACTATTGGAAACATCTTTGTGGAAAGGGCAACGCACAGCATTTCAGTTTAGTGTTCCTGTTTATAGTCATCATGTTGATACAAATAAGTATATACGTCCTCATATTATTTCATTCGAACAAAATTTCAGGCTTGGCAATGGTTTATTTTCGAGACTCACTTTTGGATGGTATACCGAAAAGCGATACGGTTTCGACTTTGAAATGGAAAAATATCTATTTAACGGACGGCTTATGTTACGAGGGAATTTAGGATATACAGGATATATTCTATACGCAAAGAAGAATGCTTTCGGTTTATTCGATAACACTTATTCAAGGCCTACAATCGAATATGATAGCCCAAACTATTTACAATACTTTGCTAATATCGAATACAGAATTCCAAAATATGATCTTGCATTAAATGTTGGCTACGGGAAATTTTTATATGAAAATCATGCATATACAGTTGATTTTTATCGCAATTTTAATGAATATATACTTGGTTTTCAAGCATTTTTTAGTGAGACCGGGCATAATTTTGGCTTTCATATCAGTATTCCCCTTTGGCCTGCAAAAAATTTAAAAAACAAAAACATACGCATAAAGCCTTCCAAATACATAAATTATTCGTATCTTGCGACGCAGGACTATGTGAATACCTATGATACGGGTATTAATAGAAATGAAGTGTTTAGGGAATTGAATCCTGTTTATTTAAAGAACTATATAGCAAAAAATTTGTTGTTGATTTATATAAAGAAAGAAAATAATTATTAATTTTGATATTTAATTAAAAACCATTAGCTATGAAAAACAAAGCTTTTTTACTATTTGGACTAGTTGCATTTGTAAGTATATTTTCTTGGCAATCGTGCAGTTTGGTAAAAGTTGATTCACCTGAAATTGATGTTACAAGTGAATATACACCTGTTTATTATATCAAAGGTGTTATATCCAATTCAGATGGCGCCCAGGGAATTGAAGGTGCAACCATCAATATTGGTGAGATATCACTTACATCTGATTCAGAAGGGAATTATTCTTACAAATCTGAGAACCCAATTACTGATCGAACAATTGTTGAAGTACTGGCCGATGGCTTCGTAAAAAGCACAGCTACAATTAATTACGGAGAAGAAGCACCAATAGAGTATTTTCTCGATTTCAGTTTAACTCGCGAGCTTCAGTCGAACACTATTAATTTAGCGGCAGGAGGTGAGGTATCCTTCGTAGGAGGCAAACTTGTAATACCTGACAACAATTCAGTTGTTTTAGATGGAAATACTCTTGACAATATTGATATTTCTGTTACTCCACTAAGTCCGTTTTCTGCATTGGGAGATTGGGTAGGAGAATCGATACAAAGATTGAAATTCGAACCAGAAGGAGCAGAATTTGATAAGCCTGTTATTGCAATTTTTGATGTTCCTGAAGATGTTAATTTTTCAGATATAGCATTATATAGTTTTAATAATACGACTAACACTTGGGAAACTACAGATTATACTATAGTATATGATGAAATCAACAATCAGATTTCGTTTGAATTGAAAATACTTCCACTTAGTATTCATGCGGCAAGTCCTGCCTCAATAACAATTACTAAGGATACTGTGTATCTTGAAGCTGCTGTCAGGTATTCACCAAATACGTGCGATTGTGAAGCCTCCTATAACTGGTTTGGAGGATATTATATCAGGCAAATTGAATTAGCTGCAGGTACAGGTTCATTATCCGAATTAAATTCGTTATATTTCTTTACAAATTATGGAATGCCATATAGTACAGCATTAATTAACGGAATACCGGTTTCTCCTGCCGTTCCGGCACCAGGTATATTTATACCAGCTTGTAAGCAGGTTGATGTCGATGTTTCAAGAATGTACAGAGAAGTTGAAGGAACTTATGACTTTGCCGGTGAAACCGGAAAGACTTTTACCGTTCGGTACTATTTTGCAGTCGATGTGTTAACAACAACAGTTGATTGCCCACTGTACTCAAATTGTCACCAGGGATGCCTATAAAAAATATTTTGGTTTTTAAGAAAGGGGGTGCTAATTATTAGCACCCTTTTTTATTTACTCAAGTTTCGCAGTTCCAAAAGTACTGTAATTGTTTGATTTCATAAAAT
>CAYLZH010000298.1:0-5018 GCA_964388245.1 uncultured Bacteroidales bacterium | reverse complement strand
AGTTCGAACGCGTCGTAAGTACTTTCCGACGCTTGACCTTGAAAATTATGACCTGAGCACATCAGACCTGGATGAGGTTTACCATGCCGGGCATGAAATTGGCCTGGGTGCTACTACATTACGAAATATCAGGGATCATCTTGATCAAACATATTGTCATAGTATTGGTGTTGAGTATCTTTTTATCCGTGAGGAGAATATAGTTCGATGGCTCCAAACAAAAATGGAAGCCGTTCGCAACATACCAAAATTCACTATCGATGAAAAGAAGCGTATCTATGATTTTCTAAAACAAGCAGTTGGTTTCGAAAAGTTTATTCATAAGAAATTTGTCGGACAAAAAAGATTCTCGCTTGAAGGCGCCGAGGGACTAATACCTGCTCTTGCCCACATTCTCGATAAGGGTGCTGAGCAAGGTATTGAGGAATTTAACATTGGAATGTCGCACCGTGGAAGGCTGAATGTTCTGGCAAACATTTTAAAGAAACCATGCGAAAATATCTTCAAGGAATTCACAGGCAATGCCTATGAAGAGGGAATTTCATTAGGCGATGTAAAGTATCATCTGGGATTCAGCAATATTGTTGAAACTTCAAACGGAAAAAAGGTCTGTATCAACCTGGCTCCAAATCCATCGCATCTTGAAACAGTATCGGCTGTAATTCAGGGTATTTCACGTTCAAGGATTAACCATAAATACAAAGGCGATTTCAACAAGGTTGCTCCTATTGTTATCCATGGCGATGCCGCTATAGCAGTGCAGGGAATAGTCTATGAAGTCGCTCAAATGTCACAGCTTGACGGATATAAAACCGGAGGAACAATACACCTTGTAATCAATAACCAGGTTGGATTTACAACAAATTATCTTGAAGGGCGATCAAGCACTTACTGCACCGATATTGCCAAAGTGATTAAGTCCCCTGTTTTCCATGTCAATGGCGACGATGTGGAAGCCATAGCCTATGTAATTCAGCTTGCAATGGAATTCAGGCAACAATTCCATCGCAATGTTTATATTGATATTTTATGCTATAGAAAATATGGACATAACGAGGGCGACGAACCCCGGTTTACACAACCAATCCTGTATAAAAATATAGCAAAACATCCAACACCGCGCGACTTATATGCCTCACAATTGATTGATGATGGAATTTATCAGGCAGGCGAAATAAAACAATTAGAAAAAGATTATAATTCGCTGTTAGAGGCAAAATTTGAGGAATCTAAAAAAATCGATAAAGTCAAAATCCACAGGTTTTTAAAAGATGACTGGAGTGAGTATAAATTTGCCGATACGGTTGATGTACATAAGAAATGCAAAACAAATATCTCGCCCGACCGGTTTACTTTGCTTACAAAGCAGATTAACTTTATTCCTGAAGACAAAGACATTTTTAATAAAGTCAAAAAGCTGGTAAACGATCGTGTGAAGATGGTAAAAGAAGACCGGCTCGACTGGGCCCTTGGCGAACTTTTAGCTTACACCAGCCTTGCCACAGAAGGACACCCGGTTCGGCTCAGTGGGCAAGACTCTGAACGAGGCACATTTTCTCACAGGCATGCTTCGTGGATCATAAACGATACCGACCAAAAGTATTATCCCCTTTCGAATATAAGCTCCGATCAGGCTGATGTTAAAGTGTATAACTCATTATTATCAGAATATGGTGTATTAGGATTCGAATATGGCTATGCCCTTACACTACCAGGTGGTCTAACCATTTGGGAAGCCCAGTTTGGAGATTTTCATAATGTTGCACAGGTAATTATCGACCAGTATATTAGCTCGGCAGAAGACAAATGGGGATTGATGAATGGATTGGTAATGTTCCTTCCACATGGATTTGAAGGACAAGGGCCAGAACATTCAAGTGCACGACTTGAACGATTTCTCACACTTTGCGCTGGAAATAACATGCAGGTTGTAAATTGCACAACCCCTGGCAATCTTTTCCACGTGCTAAGACGTCAAGTAAAGCGGGATTTCCAGATACCTCTAATAATTTTTACTCCAAAGAGTCTGCTACGTCACCCTAAATGTGTATCACGTGCCTCAGAGTTTATCGAGGGTAACTTTCGATCTGTTATCGATGATGATAATGTTAACATTAATTCTGTAACACGATTGGTATTCTGCTCAGGAAAAATATACTACGATCTTTTGGCAAAAAAAGAAGAATACAATGCTACCGATCTGGCCCTGATCCGTATTGAACAATTAAATCCATTTCCAAAAGAAGAAATCGAAAGGGTTATTTATAAATATCCAAACACCATGCTTCGGCTTTGGGTACAGGAAGAACCCGAAAACATGGGTGCCTGGGAATTCTTCAGGAAGAATTTGTCTGAATTTGAGATTGAACCAGTTTCGAGAATATCCAGTGGTAGTCCTGCGGTGGGATTGCATGAGTTGCACGAAATAGGACAGAAGGAAATTATCAACAAAGTTTTCAGAAAATGCGACTGCGAATTACAAAACATATACTGCGGATTACAGTGTGTAATCGGAAAATCGCGGGAAGAAATTATGAAACAACACCGATATATTTTTGATAACGAATAAGTCGGAATAATTGAATTGTAGAATCAGTAAAATATCTATAGAATGATTGTCGAAATAAAAATACCGAGCCCCGGTGAATCAATTAATGAAGTTGAAATTGCTAACTGGATAGTTGAAGAAGGAGATATTGTTGAGAAAGACCAGGAAATTGCTGAAGTAGAATCCGACAAGGCCACACTACCGTTAATTGCGACGGAAGGAGGGAAAATTGCCATTATTGCCCAAGCCGGTGAAACTATTCCGGTTGGGACGGTTGCCTGCTCAATAGATACTAGTTTTGCCGGGCAGGGAGAACCTGTGTCAGAAAAAGCTGATGATTTAAAAGTTGAACCATCAGAATCAAAACGATCAGATACCAAACCAGAAAAAGCCAAAACTGAACATCAAATTTCAGATCATCATAAAAAGGTTAAGATAAGCCCCGTAGCACAGAGTATGATGGATGAAGAAAATTTGTCACTTGATGATGTTATTAATGGACTAAGGCGCATTGGGAAAAAAGACATCGAGGCTGTAAAATCCTTACCCACTCAGGAAGATTCACTGTTATCAACGCAATCATCAACAATAAGCAGAGAGTCGGACCGGACTAAAATGACCACACTTCGAAAAAAGCTAAGTCAGCGATTGGTGTCTGTGAAAAATGAGACAGCCATGCTTACTACTTTTAATGAAGTGGATATGAGCGCTGTGATGGCCATCCGGAAAAAATATCAAAATAAATTTGTCGAAAAGCATGGTGTTAAGCTCGGATTTATGTCGTTTTTCACAAAAGCCGTTACGGAAGCCCTTAAACTGCATCCTAATGTAAATGCTATGATCGATGGTGAAGAACTTGTATTTCCCAGGTTTTACGATATTGGGATTGCAGTTCAAACACCCAAGGGATTAATGGTACCTGTTATTAGAAATGCCGAGGCGTTAAGCCTGGCTCAAATAGAAGAACGGTTGTTGGAACTGGCGGGCAAAGCACGAGCTGGCCGGATTTCGCTCGATGATATAACTGGCGGCACATTCACTATAACCAATGGTGGTGTATTCGGTTCGCTTTTATCAACACCTATTATTAATCCACCACAATCCGGCATTCTTGGAATGCATAACATTGTTGAACGCCCGGTTGCAATTAATGGTGAGGTTGTTATCCGCCCAATGATGTATATAGCCCTGTCTTATGATCATCGTGTTATCGATGGAAAAGATTCAGTGGGGTTTCTTGTAAAAGTTAAGGAATTCATCGAGTCACCTCACAAGATGCTTTTAGGCGGACAAAATCCCGATAACCTGCTGTTGGAAATTTAATTTTTCAGGAGAAGTAATGAGTCGATAATTATTCCGTGGGATTGTGGCTAAAATAGTCGCTTCCCGTTTTCGACTTTTTTATCTGGTGTTGCTAATACAATATGACCGTGTTCATCCTCAAAACCGGTGACTAAAATCTCGGACATGAAATCTTTAATCTGCTTTGGGGGAAAGTTAACAACACAAACAACTTGTTTTCCAGGCAGGGTTTCGCAGGAATAATGATGACTTATTTGTGCACTTGATTTTTTAATTCCAAGTTCACCCAGATCGACCCATATTTTCAATGCAGGTTTTTTGGTGTTTGCTGATACTTCAGCCTGAACTATTGTACCGACCCGAATATCAACCTGCTTAAAATCGTCCCAGCTTATTGTTTGCATGATTATCCTAATTCGCTAATCCTTTCAAGAAGACTTTGATCGATAATTTTTATTTTTCTTCCTTCGATTGAAAGGACCTTTTCGGTGGCAAAATTCCCGAGTGTACGAATTGCATTCGATGTGGTCATATTCGATAGGTTGGCAAGGTCTTCCCGCGAAAGGTAAACTTTTAATGTTGCATTATCGTCCTCGAATCCATAGGTATCTTTAAGAAATAAAATAGATTCGGCAAGTCTCCCGCGGATATGTTTTTGTGTAAGTGTTATCGTTCTATGATTTGAGTACCCTAACTCTGAAGCAAGAATATGAATAAACTTAATGGCCAGTGCTCCATTGGATCTCAAGGCCTTATATACATTCTCTTTTTGAAACACACATACTGTGCTGTCTTCAATGGCCAGTGCTGTTCCGCTATACTTCTGATTAGCAAACATGGCCCTGAAACCGATAAATCCAATAGGGCGTACCAAGCGCATAATCTGTTGTCTGCCTCCTACACCCTCCTTATATATTTTTACTTTTCCGCTCGACAAACAAATCAATCCTGTTGGCTTACCCCCTTCTTTATATATTATCTCTCCTTTCCTATAGAAAGAACAAATATGATCCTTCTGAAGAATTTCTTTCTCTTTCTGGGGGAGAGAATAAAAAACCGACTCCTTATTTTCTATACAGCGCTGGCAATTTTTCTCTCTGCTTACCATGTCTTTCTTTAATTATATTTATTATACCCTTCAAACCTCAAGGTCTGCTGAAGGAGAGTA
>CAYLZH010000297.1:0-5036 GCA_964388245.1 uncultured Bacteroidales bacterium | reverse complement strand
ATTGTTTTGCCTTTTTTGTGATTACTTCATTATTAACTAAAAATGGATAACCGTGCTTTATTTCAACATCGCACTCTGCGCCCATTCCTCTGGCAATTGATTGTGCAATTTCGGTAATTTTAATTTTGGCCTCAGCTCGCCATAATTCATCCATGGTACGGAAAGTACCTTCAATCCTTACTCTTGAAGGGATTACATTAACTGCGCCGTCTGATATTACTTTTCCAAATGATAATACTGTTGGAATTGCAGCATTTGCATGGCGGCTAACTATTTGCTGAAGTGCAACCACAATATGCGAAGCTATGAGGACCGTATCGGTAATATCGTGGGGCATTGCAGCATGCCCGCCTTTACCGTGTAATGTAAGAAAGACTTCATCGGACGAGGCCATGTACATTCCTTCCTTGAAACCAACTGTACCCACCTCCATGGTTGGCATAACATGCTGACCAATAATTAAATCAGGTTTTGGATTTTCGAGGGCACCGGCCTCAAGCATTAGTTTTGCACCACCAGGGATTCGTTCTTCGCCAGGTTGAAAAATAAGTATTATTGTGCCAGAAAATTCATGCTTGAGATGATTGAGTATTTTGGCCGATCCTAACAATGAGGCTGTATGTACATCGTGTCCACATGCATGCATTTTTCCTGGGTTGCATGATTTATATACGACATCGTTTTCTTCAACCACAGGAAGAGCATCCATATCGGCCCGTAAGGCAACGACCTTTTTTTCGCTACTTTCAGGTTTTGTTCCTGAAATAGTTCCAATAATTCCGGTACCGGCCACACCATCGATAAATGGTATGTTGTAAGATTTCAGTTTCTCCTGAACATATTTTGCGGTTTTATATTCCTCGAACGAAAGCTCAGGGTATTTGTGAAATTGTTGCCTGATTTCCCTTATTTCCTGAAAATATTCTTCTGCTTTTGTTTGTATAAGATGATTGATGCTCATTGTATGAAATTTTGGACAGTTATGTAATTTATCCGATCAAAATTCTTTATATGATGGGTTGTCTGTCATTATATATTGATTTTCAAGATCAAAATTACGAAATAATATTATGCAACTACTAAAATCACCATACAGGTTTAATAAATACATTGAGAAGAGATGATTATATATTTATAAGTTGGAATTGTTGTTACTTTCCAAGAAACATCTTAATCGCCACAATCATCATCATTACTGCAAATATTTTTTGAAGTAACCTGCCCGATATTTTTACAGCAAGTAAGGATCCGAAGTAACTTCCAATAAAAAAGGCAATTAATAAAATAATCGCAACTTTGATGTTAACGTAATCTTGTTTGTAATAGTTCCACGCTGCTATTAAGCCAATAGGCGCAACCATTAATGCCAGGCTTGTTCCCTGGGCCTGATGCTGGGTGAATCCCATTAAAAATACAAGTGCAGGAATAAGGACTATTCCACCTCCAACACCAAAACTTCCACTCACAAATCCTGCGATCAAACCTATAATAAGTAATGATATAATTTCCACCATTTTCATTAAAAATCGGTACTGAGTGACAGGTAAAAAATCCGGGGCTGGATAATCCGGTCTTCCACACCCCAGGCCCAGTCGGCACGGATGAAATATCCTAACAAGCGAGACCTTAATCCAAATCCATATCCGTATACGATTGGCTCAATGTCTTTATTTAATATGATAGTTATAGGCCCATTATCTTCAACCAGATAGTTATAAGCATTATTTCTTGAATATGGTGTTGCTCCCGACCAGGCCGTTCCTATATCAGTAAATCCTATAATTTGAAGATTCTTAAAGAATTCGTTCGATATTGGGCGTCGTGCTAAATATTTCACAATGGGCACTCTTATTTCTGAATTGATCAATGCAAAACTATTTCCGTTTCTTACGTTTTGGGAAAATCCCCGCATATTGGTTGCCAGGGTTTGGTATACAAAGTTTTGAGTTTTGTCAATTGCAACAGACTGATCGAATACCTGTTCCGATGATAAAAAACTAAACCAGTTGTCAACACTGCCCATGTAATAAATAAGCCGGTTGCGGCCAAATGATGTACTGGCAGCAAATCGGTTGGCCCAAATAATGTCGCGATGAAGTTTTTGATACCACCGCACATCGGCACCTACCACGTATAAATCGGAGGTGTTTTTCTCAATTTCCCAGTAAGCTTCGCCAAATACTTTTAAGCGGATACCATTATATAGATTTAGTCCTTTATTGATTGTGTTGTCAAAAATATATTCAAGCTTTAGGCCACCCCAGGTTTTGTATTTATTGTCAGCCATCAACGAATATTTATCGGTCGAAAGAGAGACATTTTTATCATACCTCATGCTTACAGTGCCTTTAATGGCTGAAACCTGACTAAATGGATACTTTCTGATAAACATGAGTTCGTGGGTATAATTTTTTGCAGCCGAATCGGTATATATTTCCTTGAAGGTTTGACGATGAAATAAGATTTGTTTATCGATCCTGTCTTTCAGGTTTTCGAAACTTACAAGGTATTCATTGCTTTCTAAATCTGCTGAGAGTCTAAATCCACCTGTAATCCGATAATCTTCGAACAACTCATTTACACCTAATTTAAAGAAGAAATTCATCCCCGGATTATAATATACTGCTCCACCGGTAAAGGTCTGATACGATGCATTTAAGAAGCTAAAGTCGATCTGGTTAACCATATAGTTGGAATAGAACGACGTAAAATACATCTGACTCGGTGGAAGCAAGAACTCTTCCGATTTTTTCTGATTTATCAGTAGTCTCTTTCGTACCGGCGATCCGGGTTTTTCCTGTTCAAAAGTGTACTCGTTTATATTAATCAAAGTATCCCCTGATTCTGATGGAGGTATCTTGCTTAACTTTGCAATTTCATTTTCGAGCCGATCAATTTTCACCTTTTTCAAACTATCGGCACGATGAATTTCCTGTGTGTATTTTTTTCTGAATTTAGTTGATGACAAGTTTTTTTGCTCAGACTTATCTGTAGTTAATTCTCCCTGAATAAGCCGGTCCGATCCATTATGCCATATTACATCGATAAATTCCTGATCCTCATTGATATCAAAATCAACCAGGTTATAAGAGAAATTTGTACAGGCATAATCAACGGTGAAATACCTGTAATGAGTAGTGGTATCGATATAGCTTATAGTGCTGTCTACATGGGCAATATGGCGGTTGTATATACCGTTTCTATTACTTAAATAGCAGAAATGCTTTCGACCAATCCCGTTGGGTTTAATCTCATCAATAGTGGCCGTGTTTGTGATTTGTGTTAATTTCCGGTTTTTGCTTTGGTAATCGAGCACAAATATATCATGGGCATGGGATGTCTCAATATCAGGTCCTTCGGGGCTACCGATAATCGGTTTTGCCCTGTTCGAGCTAAAAATTATTTGTTTCGAATTATTGATAAAGCGTGGATGTGCATCATCGGCATAATCGTGTGTTATTTGCTCGTTGGTATGGGCAAGCAGGTTGTGGATATAAATATCGCTTTGTCCTTTCATGGTGGCCGACATTACCAGACTGAAGCCATCATCGGAATAGTCATAATCGAGGATCTTTTCAAAATAATGCAACTGAACAACTTCGGTCTTTGCGGTTTCGAGGTTGTAAAGATTGAGCAGTATTTTTCCTTTTCGCTCGATGATATAGGAAAGAATTTTTCCGGTTGGATGCCAAGCCAGCAGCGGGAATGAATAGTCGGTTTCCTGATCGAGCTTAAATTCTTTCCTGATTATCCGTTTTTTCTTTTCGGTCGATTTATCAGCAATAAATATTTTATACTGTCCAAGCTCATTCGTTACATATGCAACGAATTGACCATCAGGGCTAATTCTTGCCTGACTTATCCGATATTTACTCTTTGGTTTTATAATCAGGTTCGAATCATCGGGTAAATCTGTACCTTCTGTTTCATTTTTATATCGTTGCTTGTTGTAATACATCCATTCATAAGCAAGACTTTCGAATGAAATACCAAGTACAAACAATATCCCATCCTGGGCATTTTTATGTATTCGGGTAAGATATACGATATTTGGAATAATCCCTTTGCCATACTGGTCGGCAACATAACTCCAGATTGAATGTCCTGCATATTCGGCATCTTTTCCTGTAAGCCGGTTAAACTTATCGTACCTGCCGTTCAGAATTGCATCTTTAACATGGTTTTCAACTTCGAAATCCGATCCTTTCGAAAGAAAAGAAATTAATCCTTTATCATACCATTCAGGCATTGCCAGAAGGGTTGAGTTGGCCAATTTATCCTTTAAATCGGTGCCATAGATCATCTCATTGATGATAACTTCTACGATGGCTGCTTTTACCTGTTGTTCAAATTGTTTTCTGTCTCCTTCGAAATACAGGAATACTTTGTTGTTGATTATCCGTGTTTTACCACCAATATTTGATTCATCACCATCCGACTGCAGTCCAATGTTACTTTGTTTGAAATCCGAAAGCTTATTATATACCAGGAAAATTATTCTTTTCTGTAGTGCATGTTGAAAAAACTCTTCGTACCGTGGTATTTCTTCCTGGGCTATTTCTCCGGCAAATTCAGCCAGGTCTTTTCCGTTAACATAATAATAGGTGTCGAATTTGTCGAAGCGGTAAAATTGCCATAGAAATTCGCGGTATTGAACACGGTTTTTGCCAAAGCTCATTTGATGGCCATTATAAAACTGGGCATCAAGTATTAACGGATTCAAAACTAACAGCACTAAAGCTATCAGTAATAATATATGTCGATTAAATCTTTTCCTGGTCACTAGTAATCGCAATAAGTTTGTAAAGGTAAATATTATCGGACTAATGATATTACTTAACATCTTAAAACTTTGTCGGTTTTTATTTTATCCTAAACAAGGTTCTGATTCCGGCCTTACCAGTGCTTGGTGTACAATTATTCATCTTCTATTCAATTTAATTTTAGATAATTTTCCTGAAATCAGGGCAGTTGTTATTTGCATTACTCAAGTTTCGCAGGAGTTAACTTCCTGAACATCTGTTGATAAAAAGTAT
>CAYLZH010000296.1:0-5129 GCA_964388245.1 uncultured Bacteroidales bacterium | reverse complement strand
CCTTCGTGAAGAAGAATTCTTAAGAGTGATTGAAAATGGTTTAAAATTTACTTCTGAAAATGATGCCCTGCTTACCTTAGGGATTAAACCAAGCCGGCCCGAAACCGGTTATGGTTACATTCAAAAGAAAGAAGAGGACACAAGTTATCCTGAAATAAAAAAGGTTAAGACTTTTACCGAGAAGCCCGATTTTGAAATGGCCAAAGTTTTTTATGAGAGTGGTGAATTTTTCTGGAATTCAGGGATTTTTATCTGGTCGCTTCAATCGATAATGAAAAATTTTAATATTCATTTACCCGATGTTCATGAGCTTTTTGATAAAGGACTTGGAATTTATGGAACTGATAAGGAGAAGGAATTTATTGATGAAACCTATGGGAATTGTAGAAATATTTCGATCGACTATGGAATAATGGAAAAAGCCGATAATGTTTTTGTTTTAACGGCAGATTTCGGCTGGTCTGACCTGGGAACCTGGGGTTCGCTTTATGAACATTCTACAAAAGATGCGCATGAAAATGCAATGATTGGCAAAAATATCCTAAGTTATGATTCTGAGGGTTGCATAGTGAATGTTTCTGACGATAAACTTGTAGTACTTCAGGGATTAAAGGACTACATCATTGTTGAGTCGGAAAACAAAATCCTGATAATCAGAAAGCATGATGAGCAAAAGATTAAACAAATAGTCGAAGATATACAAAAGGATAAAGGGAGCGGATATTTCTAAAAACAAAAAAAGCGGCTGACCAGCCGCTTTTTTTTGTTTTTAGTATTCCCAAATATCTTGTTCAAGGTTAAATACCCAGTTTTTAATTCGCTCTGATTCAATCAGTGTATTCTGCCCTAAAGAATATTCATTTATATCCCTGTTATCATAAATATTAGACTCCTGTACGATATAGCTTGCAAACTTTCTTTTAAAGAAAATATCATCAAAGGATCTTCTCTCAGCATCATTGTAGGGATTCATTACCTCGTGATTGGCAAACAGCGGCCTGAATTCCTCGAAACTAATCCAGAATAATTTTCGCTGGGTAGCTTCTTCGGCCGATTCTTCAAGTAATGCAAGCGATTCTGCACTCATATCGCCTGATCCGATTTTTGTGTATTCCCTAATTGGACAAAGACCAATGATCCGCACATTCAGTGTGGAATATTTTCTATCGAAGTACCACATTTCTTTCACCAGGTATTGTTTTACTTCAAAAGACGTTAATTCTTTTGTGTAGATATAGTCTTCCATTTCGCCGGTTTCAACATTCATCCTTGGTATGGTGTCGGATCCTGCATCAAATTTTTCCTCGATTTCATTCCAGGTCATCGGAACATTAAATTCTTCACCTGGCCATCCGTCGGGATCGAATGCAGTTAATCCTTCGTTTTTAATACCGTGCAATAGTAGATCGATCAAACTCATCCGCTCCTGGATTGCCTTTGTGGGATAATATAAAGGATGGTTCATTTTTTCACGTAAATCGATTCTACGCATGATAAATTTCGACCACATCACATCGCCTTCACGTAATGGTTTGTAAGGAACCGGTTTTCGTTGTTTATCGCGATGTTTAACATAAATACCGTTCAAAACACCCTGTGCACTGGTAATTTCAGGAAGAAGAAAGCTTGCTAAAACAGCAATCATTATGAAACTCGCTAATTTTTTCATCGCTTAAAATTTTATGTTATTGCAGCTTAAAGATAAGTGGTGGAAGGCTACGCTTAATTCCATCCTCACCTTTTGCTTTAATATTTTCAAAATTGACTTTGTCGCCCCTACGGAGACGTTCAATTAGTTTACGTTGGTCTTCGGTAAATCTGTTGTTATTTGATGATTCTACAACCTCAAATCCTTTTTGAATAGCTGTAACATCGAATGACGTTACTCTAAAAGGCATTTCAAAATCGAAATTTTCGATTTCGGCAAATACACCGGTCTGTGCAAGAAGAATGGCGCGTTGTATCCGGCCTCCCTTGCTCATTGCCACCTTTGCAACCGGATCGGGAACCATTTTTACCCTGAATGATACAGAACCCATCTCCCGCTTTTTGCTATCGATTTCGGCTGTTACTGTAACCTTTGTTTTCTTTCCGGATATGTCACCCTTAGCAGGACGAACTATCCATCCTCCATTAGACTTGTCTTCTTTGATGGTACCGTTGGTCATCGATGCTACAATAAATTCTTTCGGAACGCCTGGTACAGAAATATCGACCGGGTTGTCAACGCCTATATAAAATACATTCATTTTTGTTGGGGAAACCACAAGACCAATATCACCTACCTGGTAATCTGCTTCGAATGGAAACTTCTGGATACCTGATGGAGTTTTCAGTTCAATTAAACCGCCCCATTTCACACTTGGCGAAATGCCACGTCCAATTTCAGTATGTTTTCCAACACCGTCTTCAACATGTAAGGTATCATAATCTACTCCAAATTCACCTACCATAAAATAGTCTACATAGCCATTATCATCAATAGTTGAGTCTACTCTACCAACATAAATAGTTGGTTTTTGAGTGGTATCGAAAGCAGCAAGGAATACTTCGGCTTCATAGGTTCCATCTTTGAAAATGTAGTTGGACTTTGCTTTAACTACCGGATTGATTTTATTCACTTTTACATCAAATTTTCCAATTTGTTTAAAAAGATGGTTGATCGCATCAGATTCGGTATTGCTTATGTCAGTTTGAATTTTCGATAGCATTGTAATTACAGCAATCAAAGGCAAATTGTCAAATCGTATGGTTGCCCATGATTTTTTCTCGGTTGTTCTAAGGTTATCGGGATCTTCTGTATTCAATACTTTTTCAAATGATTCTTTCAGTCCCTGTGGCGCTTCAATATATTCAATCAGGAATTTCCTGAATTCTGCAATTGAATCCTGAAGGTCATAACCTTTTCCGTTAAGTTCGGATCCAATCATTACCTGGCCACCATAATCGAGGTTGTCAGATTTAATAATGGAATCGGAATAAACTTGACGGCCTTTTACAGCAATTGCATCTTCTCCATCGGCTTTGTGGATGATTTCAATTTTCAGGTCCTGTATAAAATCACTTATACTCTTAGCTCTTTCCCTAACAACATCTGCTTTTACTCTCCAAGGCCTCACCTTATCCGGGTTTTCCATTTCGGCTTGTGAGAAGCTATCATATATCGAGGTGTTCTTTTCGTTGAAGTTCTCAATAGATTTACTTAGTCCACCCTCGACCAGAACGAAGGCTTCGATGATTTCCCGTGATACGTTTAATGCCAACAAAGCAGTTAACACGAGATACATCATTGCTATCATTCGTTGCCTGGGGGTTTCTGGACAATTCGTTGCACCCATATTCTATCTTCTGAATTTAGTTAAGTTAAAGTAAATGATTAAATAACATTTACTTATTGACATTCATTGCCGAAAGCATATTTCCATAAATCGTATTCAATGCTTCGAGTTTGTCACCAAGTTTCGTAACTTCTTCTTTATATTTTTCGGTACTTGAAACTGATAAGCGTAAATTGTCCATCATTTTTGATAATCCATCATAAGCTTCCGATGAATTCTTTACGTGCTTGTCGGTACCTTGTAATTGCATTTCATACACAGCATTTAGAGCAGAAAGATTTTTGTTCATCGTCTCAAGTTGTGCTGCATAATTAGAACTACCTTGTGAAACGGTATTCAGATTAGTACTTAAATTCTCGGCCAGTTCCTGATATGTTTCTGATGATTGCGATATTCCCTGCATGGTTTCTGAAGCCATTTGGGCACTGTTCACATATTCTCGTGTGGCAATGCTTGCATCCGATACATCCGAAAGCGCTGAAGTAGTTTCGCTCAGGTTATTGATTCCTTCACCGAGTTTTTCAAGTGTTTCTTTGCTAATATCAGCTTTATCAAGGATCATATCTGCTATACTCCCCGATCGTAAACTCCGGTCGCCATCGTCTAACAGATCACTGCTTTCATCCATTCCGGCGAGTTCAGGATACACAAGGCTCCAATCGTATTGTTCGTGTAGAGGTTCAAATGCCGAAAAGAAGAATATGGCTGCCTCTGTTGAAAGTCCAACAAGTAGCAAATATGAGGCACCAGGATAGTGGTTGATCTTAAATAATGCACCCAACAATACAACCGATGCACCCCAACCATATAATTTGGCCATGAAGTTTTTATAGACTTTACTCTGAACAATTTCAGTAAGATTCATTGTATTAAAAAATTTAGTTTAGATAAAAATAATATGACTTGTTAGTTTTGATTCGATACTATGTTTAGTATACCTGATTATTTCCTGCATCATTAATGTCACGCCCAAGAAACGACCTTACACAACGGAAACCAATATATGATTTTGCAGTATCCTGGTATTCATAAGAACGGATCCCATTTTGTAGATAGTATCCAATATCTTTCCATGATCCGCCGCGAATTGTCTTTCTTTTTAGTGTCCATGCATCGTCGGGATGGGCATCGTACTGATAATCGGGGGCTAAATCGTGCATGAAGCTATAGGCTGATTCGTCGAAGGCATTTGAAGTCCATTCTGCAACGTTTCCAGCCATATCGTATAATCCAAAGTCGTTGGGTTCGAGACTTGCAACCGGGACGGTATAAATTCCACCATCATCAACATAATTTCCTCTCATAGGCTTAAAGTTTGCGAGGAAACATCCGAGATAATTACGTGTATAATATCCGCCCCAGGGATACATTGAAAGGTCCTGTCCGCCACGTGCAGCATATTCCCATTCCGATTCGAGTGGTAACCTGTAATCCTGGACGTAGGAGCTACCACCCTGGTAAGCGATATATCCGTTTTGTAATTGTGTTCTCCAACGGCAAAATGCTGTTGCTTGTTTCCAGTTTACACCAACAACCGGATAATGGTCGTAGGCAGGATGCCAGAAGTAAGAATTGGTCATTGGTTCGTTAAAGGAATATGTGAAATCGGCTATCCAGCACAATGTATCAGGATAAACATTGATCTCTTCTTTTTTAATGAATGATGAACGATCTACTACATCGACCATTTCACCTCTTTCATTTCTGATCTGTCCTGTATATCTCTGGGTTTCTTCATTATAATGATGCCTGATATCACCATCGAAATTGAATTTTTTTGCAGCCTGTTTT
>CAYLZH010000295.1:0-5143 GCA_964388245.1 uncultured Bacteroidales bacterium | reverse complement strand
AAAGGGATACAGAGCTTTTTTGCCTAATATTTGAAAAGTTTCGGATCAAAGTGATACGGGATAAAAAATTAACTCCAAAGGCTTTAATGCTATTGAAATCATTATCAACATTCGATTATATACAATTCATAAGTTTTTAGCCAGCACCTCAAGATAAGATTTCGCCAATTTTTATTGAAATTCTCCGGTAAATGTCCCTCATATGAAATTAAAATTTGTCTTATAAATAGTCAGGTCTATTTTTGACAAAAAATAAAAATGAAAAAGGCATCGACAATATTAACTTTTATTATCATTCCGGTTTTAGCATATCTGCAAACCAACAGTCCTGCTGTTTTTGAGACCGATTCAAATTATGTATCAATTCCCGGAACCAGGATAAGCCTCGATCCACCTAAAGGTTTTGTGATGGCATCAAAGTTTGCAGGCATTAAACATCCGGCCAGGGGAGCATCAATATTAGTTGCCGAAATGGACAAACCTCTATCGGCAATTCAACAGGGATTTACCAAAGAAGGATTTTCCGGACAGGGTATGGATCTTCATCAAAGCACAAAATTGTTTATCGGGTTCGAAGAGTGTCTTTTGTACAAGGCTACCAAAACCACTGGCGAAATATCATTTTCAAAATGGATAATAATTTTTGGTGATGACAGTTCCTCGGTAATGATAAGTGGAACTTTTCCTGATAGTTTTGAAACTGAATTATCCAGGAACATCGAAAACTGCCTGCTATCGGCCCATTTTAATCCCTACAAAAAAATCCTGCCCGAATTATCCCTTGGTTTCAGAATAAATACCGAAGGATCCTGCCTGAAATTTGCCAAAAGCTTTCCCGGTACACTTGTTTACACCGAAGATGGTACTTATCCGAACCAGAATCCCGGTGGTGTTATCTTTAAGGTAGGTTCATCACTCGGAAAAGTAATTGTTGAAAATCCGAAGTCATATGCCATCGATCTGATACAAAACTTACCTTATAAACTTGAAAACGAATACGAAATAGCACCTGTTTATATCGATAACCTATCAGGTTACGAGATACTTGCCCATGGTACTGAGGACATATCAGGAAGAAAACTTTTGATTTACCAGGTACTTTTATTCAGCAATTCAAGTTATTATCGTATAGTAGGGACAGCATTCGACAATTTTAAACACAACCATAAATTATTTAAGGATTTGGCTGGTACCTTTAAGCAGAACAAAAGATGATAATTGTCAAGTATTACATAAAATACCTGATACAACACAGTTTAGAGAATATTTTACAAGCTGATATAGTTTAAAAAATAATATGAATTTAAAGATGAAGCATTATATTTGCAACTGGAAAGATTCGCAGGATTTATCACTTGATTTTAAGCATTGAAGGATATAAAAATGAGTAGCTCTTTCCATAAATAATGGGGAGTCCAGGCGTTCTTTTAATTTATTTATCACACCTTGGAGAGGTGACCGAGTGGTTGAAGGTGCACGCCTGGAAAGCGTGTGTGCGGTGTGGAATCGTACCGAGGGTTCGAATCCCTCTCTCTCCGCAATTTAATGATTATAAAAGACTTAACTAAAATTTTAATTTAATTTTTAATAGATCATGAAAAGACTATTTGCATTAATAGCCGTATTAGGGTTGCTCATTTTTGGGGCATCGAACCAATTGTATGCTCAGGATGCCGAACAAAACACTGATGTTCAGGAGCAAGTAACTGATTCAACTGCCGAAGTTGCCGATTCAACTGCAATTCAGGAGGAAGCATCTGCTACCACAACAGACGACACTGCTGAGGATATTCCCGAAGAAAAAACCATGCACCAACAGATAAAGCAAAAATTTATCGAAGGTGGCGCCGGATTTATGGGAACAGTTCTACTTTGTTTGATTTTTGGATTGGCACTCGCTATCGAAAGAATTATCTATTTAAATCTTGCTTCGACCAATACCGACAAATTAGTTAAAAAGATTGAGGAAGCCGTTGAAACAGGTGGGGTTGAGGCCGCAAAAGAAGTATGCCGCAGCACACGTGGCCCGGTCGCATCAATTTTCTACCAGGGACTTGACCGCATGGACGAAGGAATTGAGATGGTTGAAAAATCGGTTGTTTCCTATGGTAGTGTCCAGATGGGACTGCTGGAAAAAGGAATAACCTGGATATCACTATTTATTGCTATTGCCCCTATGCTTGGTTTTATGGGAACAGTAATCGGTATGATTGGCGCATTTGATGCGATCGAAGCTGCCGGTGATATTAGCCCATCGTTGGTTGCAGGTGGTATTAAAGTGGCCCTTATTACAACCGTATCAGGTTTGATCGTTGCTATTATCCTGCAGATTTTCTATAACTACATTGTTTCGAAAATCGATACTATCGTAAATAAAATGGAAGATGCATCCATTTCACTGATCGATATTCTGGTAAAATATAATGCAAAAAAATAATTGAATCATGAAAGATCAACTTTCAAAAATATTAAACATACTGCTGATCCTGCTTATGGCGGTTTCTGCTGTTGTCGGCGTAGTATTTTATGTTGGCACAAGTGGATTGGCCTCCGAAGCTGAATTTGCAGAGCAGATAAGTGTTTTGGGTGCTAAGCTCGATACATTTCTTAACTGGGCAATTATTCTGGTATTTGTCACTGCCATTGCAGCAATACTGTTTCCGGTAATCAATATGATAAGCGATCCTAAAAATTCGAAAAAAACATTGTTTATGGTGATAGGCCTGGTTTTAGTTGTCCTTGTTGCCTATGGGTTTGCTTCCGACGAAATTTTAGTTTTCATTGGTTATAAGAAATTCTTCTATGATGATATTACAATGGACCCCAATCTATTCTCGAAATATGTCGATACAGGATTATGGGCCATGTACCTGTTGGCAGGATTATCATTGCTGGCCATTCTTTATTATGAAATAGCCAGGTTCTTTAAATAAAATTTATGGACTTATAGTTCATCATAAATGGATTAAAATTTTTATCATGGCAAGAGCAACACCCGAAATAAATGGAGGTTCATTAGCTGATATAGCTTTCCTGCTACTAATTTTCTTCCTGGTTACCACAACCATGGATATAGATTCAGGTCTGTCTCGAAAGCTCCCTCCAATTCTTCCGGAAGATACCGAAAAACCACCGGATATTAAGGAGCGAAATGTTTTTATTGTTCTAATTAACAGTAAAAACCAGTTACAGGTTGAAGGAAGATTAATGAGCATCAATAATCTACGGGCCGAAGCAAAGGAGTTTATTGCAAACCCCATGGATTTAGATATTCTACCGGAAAAAAGAGAAGCAGAGGAAGTTGACTTTTTTGGGCCTGTAAGAATCTCGAAACAGGTTATTTCGCTTCAGAATGACAGGGGAACCTCGTACGAAACATACATTGCAGTGCAGAATGAATTGGCTGCCGCGTACAACGAATTGCGCGATGAGCTTGCAATGCAACGCTTTGGAAAAAAGTACAACAACCTTGGCGAAGACGAACAAAAAGCGATAAAGAAAATCTATCCACAACGGATTTCGGAAGCAGAACCACGAAATATTGGAGGAAATTAACATGTCGAAATTTCAAAGAAAAGGAAAAGGTGGAATGCCTGCAATTTCAACTGCATCGTTACCCGATATTGTATTCATGCTTTTATTCTTTTTTATGGTATCAACCGTAATGCGTGAAACCGAACTCAAGATTCAGGTAAAAGTTCCACAAGCATCAGAAATCAAAAAACTTGAGAAAAAATCGTTGGTTAGTTATATTTACATTGGTGAACCAAGGCGGCAATATCAGTCGAAATTTGGGACGGAACCAAGGATTCAGTTAAACGACCAGTTTGCACAGGTTAATGAAATTATTCAATTCATTACAAGTGAGCGTGAAGCGCGGGATGAAAAAGAAGTCCCGCTTATGACCACCTCCCTAAAGGTTGACGGAAAAACCGAAATGGGGATTGTAACCGATGTAAAGCAGGAATTACGTAGATGTTCTGCCCTAAAGATCAATTACTCAACACGAAAGAAAGAGACCAAATAATAAGATCAAATCATTATAGAAAAGGGGAATCGTCAGGTTCCCCTTTTTTTGCAAGAAAACGTTCTAAACATTTTTATAAGCTTAATCGGCTGCCCTGCTTTTAACCTTCATTATTCCTAAATTTTTGGAGATTATGAATAAAATACCGGTTAACCCCGACTTAGATGAACTTAGTTTTTTGAAGAAAACTTAGGGAATCTTAGTCATTGTCGGAGACAGAAATAATTCTTGAATTATTCGGGTTAAAGTTCCCGAAAACCATAATGGTGTTTGGCAATACCTCAGCCCATAACTCATCCGATGACTCGGAGTCATCGGATGAGTGGGAAACACCTACCTACCTTATCACTACAAACTTCTCTACCCAAACCTCATCATTGCCTATTGCCCGGAGGATATAGTTCCCTGGTGTAAGTTTTGAAATTTTAGTCGGCTCAAACGTGTTTTCAGAATCGATAGATTTCACCATATGACCGGTTGAATTGAATATCTCAATTGTATTAAAATTTGAATTTGTCTCAAAAAAGAAATAATCATAAACAGGGTTTGGGACAATTAAAAATGGTTTGGCGGATACAACATCCTGGATATCTGTAGTATTAAAATAAATGCAACCTGGATAAACCGGATTTTGATAAAGCTGGTCGTTATCATGATGGAAACATAAAACCTCCCGGGTAATATAATTTCCTATTGCATGGTCGGTAATATGCCGTAAGAAACTGGAAAGGCTGCCAATACCTTCGACCCATACCTCCTGAAAGCCAGATTCAAGATATAGGATATTGAACCTCTTACGGTACACATTATCAATCAGCATACTATCCTGTTCTTGCACATAGGCTGACAAATGCGGATAGGCCGAAAAACCATATAATATAAGTGTGTCGGATTCATTAATATTGAATGAATATAACAGATATTCAGGCTCATTAATTGGTTTATAGTAAACATCTCCATTTTCAGCATATCGTATAAATCCGGTTGTTGACCAGTTGGCAAGCAAAGTATCATAAGAAATGTCTATTGAATGATATAAGGTTGAATTTATTGTGCTATCTGCCCCTATTCTAACAAAATACGTAATACTTGTAGGGTTGGGGTGTTCCGGACTAA
>CAYLZH010000294.1:0-5307 GCA_964388245.1 uncultured Bacteroidales bacterium | reverse complement strand
TGATAATGAACTTAACCTGAAAGCTATGGGTTTCGATTGTGGTTTAAATATGTTGACAACCGGACACCGTGCCCATGAACAAGTATTTGATGCATGGGAAAAGAACGAGTTATTGATGAGCGATTCTGAATTTCATTTTGCGATTATAGCACCGGCTGCACAAACCGGAGGAAAACCTAATTTGATCATTCATGTTTCACCGGTCCCTTCACAAAAATGGATCGATCTGCGGCAAAGAAGTCTCGATGAATATAATCAGGAAAAGAAACGAATTGCAGAGTTTTATATTTCGAAAGTGGAAAAATATATGATTCCTGATTTAAGAGCACATATACAATTTATGGATATCGCCAGTCCGGCAACGTATGCCCGCTTTATAGGATCCCCCACAGGATCGAATTTTGACATGATGCCCGTTCCTTCCAACTTTGGAAAGAATCGATTAAAAACGCGGACCCCGGTTAAGAATTTATTTGTCCCAAAATTTAGCCATGGCATTTGGCCTTCAATGCAGGCGGGATTACAGGTTGTGGATATGATTTCTGACGGTAAGATAATGAATGGAATGTCATCATTAAAAGACTAACCATATAAAAGCTTACTGTGTCTGCTTACGATAACCTTCCTGGAAATTAATCAATACTGACAAACCTTGAAATAATATCAACCGGTTAAAATCCAATCAAACAACTACAAAGAATATTCAGTGTAGTTGTTAGGACTGAAAATTTTAGAAAACCAATCAAGAATAAAAAACCTTTATTCCTTAGCTACGTATTTACAATTAACTTAAATCAATTTTAATTTCTTTCAATTATGAATAATGGTTGCTATTTCAGCGAAAAACTTAATAGTCTCATACATATTACTGATGAACAAAAAGTAATTATGATGGTGGGAGAAAAGGTAATCCCTATGACTTCCTATCTTGTTGTTGGTTCACAAATGAAATGGATTCAGCCCCGTCGTGCATTAAAAAACGAATTAGAAGGGGTCATATCTCATTCGGGGCAGGCAATGAAATTTACAGGATGGATATCGAACTACGGTAATGTTGACGAAAATTTCGAGTTAGTTAGTTAAAAATGTTATATGGGTAACTGATAAATGTTCAGGGGATTTAAAGGTTAAATGTGTTAAACCTTTAATGATTTAATCCAGTTATAGGTAAGGTGCATCATTTTCGAGTGCTTCGATGATTGCACCTTCTTTTATTGAATAAGGCGAATGAAATACTTTTGATACAGTCATTTTATCGACTATAAATTTGATGAATATTGATGCCGGTAAAATCATTTCGATTCGCATGAGATCCATTCCAGGAACATTCCTTTTTTGATGCATACTCGTTATCAGCATCAAACCAATAAGTTTTATTAAATGAGCGGGCTCTATGGAATATGAATCATTTGGATAGGATACAGGCCTGTTATAAAGCATGTATGAGATCATATTTGATAATGTGTCGAATGATCCTGATGTTCCAACAAGTATATGCGTAGGAAATTTCTCTAATGTTGTAAAAAGATCGCTAAGCTTGCTTTCGAGGAATGAATAAAGATTGTTTATCTCATCTGTTGTTGCCGGGTCGGAAAATTTAAACATCTCTAAAAGGCGTGCCATGCCCATTTCATAGCTTTTTTGTAGTATAATTTGTTTTTGGCGGACAAGAATAAATTCACAACTACCGCCACCAATATCCAGGATCAGATGGTTGTCGGAGATATCTGGAAATAATGCACTTACACCTCGATAAATCAAATGCGCTTCATAAAGCCCGTCAATTACTTTAATATTTATTCCAGTCTGGCTTTCGGCATCTTTTACAAAATCTTTTCCGTTGCTTGCATTACGGATTGCTGACGTAGCAAAGGCTATAATTTTGTCGGCACCAAAGCGATGAATTGTTTGAACATGTTCATTCAAATACAATAAACCACGATTATAGGCTTCGGCACTGATTAAATTCGAATTAATACCATTTTTACCAATTTTTACAGGATGTTTTTTCTGATAGATGCGATTGATTGTTTTCCCCTTTCCTATATCGGCAATAATCATATTAAATGTATTAGTGCCTAAGTCGATAACAGCTATTCGCATACCACAGAATTATTCAGCTGCAAGCTATAATTGAAACCAGTTTTGCAATTCAAATGGTTTACCGGTAATGTTTCCTTTCAACTGAAATTCGTTTTTTCCAGGCGAGTATTCATAGGTTTTCGACCACTCCCGATGGTTTTGGGAAATTTCTTTAATGGCATTCAGGCAATACATTAATTCTTTGTTAGTGGTGGTTGGATGCAAGGACATCCGTACCCATCCGGGTTTGTCGGACAGATCGCCCTGGTTAATTTTGTTGGTAATCTCCTTAGAATGTTCGTAGCTTACATCGAGTAGAAAATGACCATAGGTTCCGGCACAGGCACAACCACCACGCATTTGAATGCCATACTTGTCGCTGAGTATTTTTACCAGTAGGTTGTAATGAAGGTCTACAATATAAAATGAAAAAAAAGCCAACCTGTCATCGACATTATCAGCAAGGATCTTAACACCAGGGATTTTTCGAAGTTCCCGGAAAGCAATTTTTCCTAATTCATGCTCCCGAGCTAACATATTATCCACTCCCATTTGGTTTTTAAGTTCTATGCAAAGGGCTGTTTTTATGGTTTGAAGAAATCCTGGGGTTCCGCCGTCTTCACGTGCTTCAATATCGTCAACATACTTGTATTCTCCCCAGGCGTTTGTCCAGTCTACTGTTCCTCCTCCCGGATTATCAGGCACCTCTTTATTATACAGGCTCGAATCGAAGATTAAAACACCCGACGATCCGGGGCCTCCCATAAATTTATGGGGCGAAAAGTATATGGCATCGAGCTTTTCCATAGGATCAGCAGGGTGCATGTTGATATTTACATAGGGTGCAGAAGCTGCAAAATCGATAAAACAAATCCCACCATATTCATGCATTAGCCGGGCCATTTTATGATAGGGTGTTACAATACCGGTAACATTGGAGCAAGCGGTGAACGATCCAATTTTAAATCTTCGGTGTTTGTACGATTCAAGTTTGTTTTTCAGGTCATCAAGATTTACAAGCAGTTCGCCATCGGGTTCTATTTGAACTACATCGGCAATAGTTTCCATCCACGATGTATGGTTCGAGTGGTGTTCCATGTGTGAAATAAAAACCACAGGCTTATCTTCATCGGTCAGGCAATCGCTGATTTTAAGGCTCTCACAACCTTTAAGGCTCAATATCCTTTGCAGTTTATTTACAACCGATGTCATCCCCGATCCTGCAGTAATTATTACATCATTGGGCCCGGCGTTCACATGTTTCTTGATTATATTCTGGGCGTGTTTATAGGAAAGTGTCATGCGGGTTCCGGTTTCGTTTGTTTCGGTATGGGTATTGGCAACAAAAGGCCCGAATACATTACTTAATTTATTTTCGATTGGGCTATACAAACGACCACTTGCCACCCAGTCGGCATAAACAATTTTCTGATTGCCGTAAGGAGATTCGTATCCTTCATCGATACCAATAATGTTTTTTCTGAACTTAGAAAAATAGTCTTCAAGATTATCCGCTACCTTATTTGTATTTCCTTCTGAACTATTCATTTTAATCGATTTCATACTTGTGGAACAAAATATTCTGAAGGCAAAAGTAAGAAAATTAAGTACAGGAAAATTTACAACTATTATTGATCAATATTGGAGTGGAAAAAGGAACAACGACTTGTTCTATTGGTTTAATGTTGATTTATCAGCAGGATATCAAAATTACTTTTTAATTGTAATTTTTGTTTCTTTATTGATATAGGGATAAATTTCATTAACGTCATCATTTTTAAGTGATATGCATCCTAATGTCCAGTTTTGTCGAATATCGATCAGAGCATTCATATCATCAGGTACTCCGTGTATGCCAATTTCGCCACCTATTTTTGCATTCTTTGATATTGTGCCGTTCTGTTTAGCTGCTTTATGTTTTCTCCATGATTCCTGGTTTGGGTAATCGATCCAAATAAATTTCTCCCAGCTTTTATGAGGATATTTTGAAACTATCCTGAATTCACCCTCAGGGGTGCATTGGTCTCCCTGCACTAATTTGTCATCCAATGGATTTCCACCCAAAGCAATGGGATATTCCTTTACAAGCTGAGTTCCTGCAACAACGGATAGTTTGTAATCCGATTTATCGATGAAAATGGATATCGAAGAGGGATCGAGCCTTAGGCTATCTATTAATTCTGATAGCTTGAAGTCATAGTTTTTAAAGTTTGTTTTATCTGTTGCATATGAGCCAAGGAAACTACTAAGAAGTAAAATAAATATATAAGGCTTCATCATTTTCAGTTATCTGTTTGATTATTCAAACGGATAACAAGGAAAGGTATTTTATTTGTCTTCGCCCAGAATCGTTGTTTTATAGATTATTCAAGTAAAACATCTTTCATTTTCTAATAGAAAAATAGCCCTTCCTTGCTTGCAAGCAAGGAATTTGTAGGATACTTTATCTTTTGTTATCCCCACCACAACAAGTTTAATATATCCATTTCAGTCTCCTTCTTGTGAACGAGGTGGTTAATTACTTTTCATTGTTTCCAATAACTTAACCTTCCTTAATTACATGATTCCTCAATTTCCTAAATTCTTAATCCCTACCATAGGATTACTCTACTTCCCAAACTGGAAGTCTTCCGGGTGTGTAAGGTGCTTCAATGGCTTCAAGTTTCGACTCAATTGATTTCAGGTCTTTTTCAACAAGTTTTTTTAGCCGCAGGTAAACTGACTCAAATTCTTCAAGTGCAATCCTGTAACTTTTCTTTTGCGTTTCAGTAGGTGGCCCCGATGTTCGCCACTGCCCGTAAATAATTGATTCCACCCTGTTGTAGAATGTAGGTGGAACATTTTTATTTCTGCTTTTCTTGCTGTTATCTCCGTATAAAATTAGTTTGATTGCAGTGATTTCTTTCTCAAGTATTTTTGCCTGGTTAATCAGTTCATTTCCGGCTTGTGGACTTACGTCGATAGCCGCTCTTATATGCTTGATCTTGTTATCAGTTTCATTGACAATTCTTTGAGTTGCCTGGGTAACCCGGCGAAGTTTGTTTAGTTTTTGTTGAAATTCAGCAAGTGCTTTTTTGTCCTCTAAAGAGATATATTCCGATTGCAGGGTTTTTACAACAAACGGTTGTCTGGGAACTAATTCAGTGATTTGATCATCAACAACTTTTGATATAGAGACGAAGTATTTTCCCGGCAAAGCGTAAATGCCATGATCGGGGTAAGAAT
>CAYLZH010000293.1:0-5326 GCA_964388245.1 uncultured Bacteroidales bacterium | reverse complement strand
TTTTTGTTTTATTCTTTTTCATGTTTTTGCCATTTTTTGCCATCTTATATATATCAATTATGAAAAAATCCTTGAATATATTTTTGCTGATTATAGTTACGATTGTTTGTATAACACCTGGCCTTTTCTCTCAACAACTACTCGTAAAGCCCTACCTGCAACATGCCGGTACCGATATGATGGTAATCATGTGGGAAACATCTACAAACGATTCATGTTATGTCGAGTGGGGAGCCAGCACATCCTTTGGGATTACAACCACAAGTGTCATGGAAACCAGCTCAGGCAGTGCCATGATACACACTTCAATACTCGCCGGCTTACAGGCCGGTACAAAATATTTTTATCGCGTTGTTGGGACAGGCTATTTTTCCGAGACCTACAATTTTATTACACCAGCCTTGCAATCGGCAGAAAAGGACATAACACTGGCAGCCATGAGCGATATGCAACGCGACGGTTCTAATCCGAATAAATTCTACGAGATTGTTCATAATGGTATTATCAAATATTTCGAAGAAAATTTCAGTACTGACATCAATGAACACCTGCAAATGATCCTGATACCCGGCGACCTGGTTGATAATGGTCTGGATTATTCGCAATGGAAAAATACCTTTTTCGATCCATCCGATCCCCTGTTTGGATTTGTACCTGTATACCCTGTTTTAGGCAACCACGAAAACAATTCGGCTAATTATTTCAAGTATTTCACACTACCCGATAATAGTTCGTTGTTGTTTAAAGAACACTGGTGGACACGTGTTGAATCGAATGTGCGTATTATCGGTCTCAATTCGAATGTCGGTTTTCAGTTACAAATACAACTCGATTGGATGGATAGTGTTCTGGCTGAAACAAGCCTCGATCCTGCCATCGATTTTGTTTTTGCGCAGTTGCACCATCCACACAAATCCGAGCTTTGGCTTCCGGGCGAGATTTCATACACCGGAGATATAATTGAAAAACTTGAAAATTTCACAAGCACCACCGGAAAGCCGAGCATTCATTTCTTTGGACATACACATGGATATTCCAGGGGGCAATCGCGCGATCATAACCATTTGTGGGTTAATGTTGCAACAGCCGGAGGAAACATCGATTATTGGGGTGAATATCCACAAGCCGATTACGACGAGTTCACCAAATCACAGGATGAATACGGATATGTCATCGTTGAGGTTGAAGCCGGCACAAGTCCAAAATTCATTTTAAAAAGATTCAGCCTGGGCGATGAATTTGTATCGAAAGACAATAGCCTGGAAGACAGCATCCAAATCAGACTTAATAACCTTTCTCCCGAAAAACCTGTCGGAATCTTTCCCGGACCTTTCGAAACTGTAATCCCCGATTGTATAATCCTTAAAGCCGGTAATTTCACCGATCCTGACAATGATGGACATGGGGCATCGCACTGGCAGGTATCAAATTCATGTACCGATTTTTCAAGCCCTGTTATCGACAATTGGAAGCAGTGTGAAAACTGGTATTTCGAAACAGATCTGCAAGCCGGCGACGATTTATGCGATGAGAAAATCACACTTCCGGAGGAGAACCAGAATTATTGCTGGCGTGTGCGCTACCGTGACAAAAGCCTGAAATGGAGCGAATGGTCCGATCCAGTACAGTTTACAACAAGCAATTCCATTCTTTCTGAAAATCTACTTCTGAACCCTGGAGCAGAAGACAGCGTAGCAAACTGGACAGTAGAAGCCGGTGTCCTCGAAGCACTTGAAGCATACGAATGTAATGGTATAGCTCCTTATACTGGTCAAAAATATTTTGCAGTTGGTGCCATTTGTGTTGAATATGAATTTGGTTCAGCTTATCAGATTGTCGATATCAGCAATTATTCAAACGCTATTGATTCTGGTACTATTATCGTAAACTACGGCGGTTATCTTGCCGACTACAGTGGTTCGGATATTCCTTCGTTTGCACTTCAATTCTACGATTCGACAGGTAATGTTAATGCATCTACCGACACCAGTTCATTAAATATTAGTTCCTGGACCCTGATGAATGAGCAATGGCTTGTTCCGGCCGGCACACGATACGTTAAATTTATTATTATGGGCCAGCGCATGGCAGGAACCGATAACGACAGCTATTTCGACGATTTATTCTTAAAGGTGAACCAAAGCAGTGATTCTTGCAGTTATTATATCGATCCTTTGACTGAAAACGGGCCTGCAAAAAACCGTTTATTAAACCTGAAACTCTACCCTAACCCGGTTTCAGACAAGGTCTGGCTAAATATCCCGGTAGGCGCTTACAAAGATTTACGCATTATTATTGTTGATTCGAAAGGCAGTATGGTAAAAGCATACGCTAATATTAATCCACCTACATTTGCTTTTAACAGAGAGGGTCTATCAAACGGATTGTACCTGCTTCAGGTTAAAGACAGCACAACAATCCTGGGTCAGATTATATTTATTGTTCAGGACTAATCTGGATAAAAGTGAATTTTATTTTCATACAATTACAGCAAAGGACTAAAGAGTTTTTCCAATCCTTTCTTCGATTTTATTTCGTGTGTAAGAAATTCCCCCTCATAAAAGACGCTATAAATTATCCATGGTACCGGCATTGCCCTCCCTTGTTCTTTGCTTGAGATTTTCCGGATTTCGACAGGTAAATTTTTCTTTTTCGCGAAACTTGTCAGCACAGTGTTCACATAATAGTCGTTAAACGGGCAAGTGTCAGTATAATAAACAGTAATCCCATTGGTATTTTCACATTTGGCTTGACGGGCAGAATCAAAAAATCCTGGATCAGGAGCATCCTCATTATTCTTTTTACACCATAACTCAAAATATGGCGGGGCCTCATCCACCTTTTCAAATCCCTGCAACTTCAGGAATTTGCTGTCTGTCATAAAAGGCTTTTTCTTTTTACTGGTAATTGCAATCACTCCGGCCATATCTTTTGAATCTTCAAAACATTTGTCTAACAATAATTTGCCATTGCCTTTTCCCTTAAACTGGCCCGACACCCAAAAACAATTGATCAGCATAAAATCTGGTGCACTAACAGGTAACCAGGAATTTTCGGCAGGAACATATTCAATTAATACTTTCCCTCGTACATCCAATTTCCAAAACCTGTAAGCATTTTTATGCTGTTCCTTCAACCACTGCTTTTTTGCTTTATATCCATCAGAACACTTTTTATCAGTAAAAGCACAGCATATGTGTTCATTGGCTATATTTTCGGGTGTAACGGATACTAATTTTAGTGTATTCATAATAAACTGGGTTGCTTAAATACATTCGCTCAAATCGATATCCATTTCAATTTCAATGGCAGAAATAAAACTTAGATTTTCTTTATACTTCTTGAAATAACTGATACATTGCGATTTACTATAATTAGCATCTTTAAGGGTTTGAATCAAGCGCCTGATGTGCCGTTTCCTTTGTTCGTATAACTGTGGATGATTAAAGCCAAGGTAATCGATCAATTCACTGGCCTCTTGATCTTCCTCATCTACTTCTTCGTAAAGACCGCCCTTGAAATACTTAATTCTTTGATTAAATTGTTCAGGATCCTGAAAAAAACGGTTTTCAAAAAATGTGGCATCCTTATACTTTCTATCCTTTTTATATTGATTCGCCTTGCGAAGGACAGCATAATAGTTATAGTAACTGTCCCTGTATTTTAATGATGGGTCAAAATGCTCAATTTCTGTAGCATCTAATTCCTCAATGTACTTCTCAGTATATGCACAAAAGTTTTTTTGTTCCTGAACAAGGAGGTCTTTAATTATTTTGTTGTTTGCACTTGCTCCTTTGCGATATGTTAAATTCCTGGCCAGAATTTTTGATTGAGCGTTTTTGAATAGAAATTTCATTAGCTTTCGAAATTGTAGTCTGCGCCAATTTTATTGATGTCCCGGATTAACTGCTCTTTTTCTTCAGCCTTTTTTACTTTTCTTAGTTTTTTTTTAAGGATGAGATACTCCTCCCACATCTCCCGGCCTTTTTTACCCATCACATTTTGCAACTTGAAATCCTTTATTAAAACATCATTGGGATCATCACCGGCAGGAGCATTCCCTTTGAAAGCATCTACATATCCCTGTTCGTTCCACTCTAATACGATTCTCTCATGAGGTTCGAATTGGGCGGCTATTATGGGATTATGAGTGGCCATAAATATTTGTGTGTTGTTTTCGCCATTCTTATCATAAACCAATTCCTGGTAAGTTTCAACCAAATCGAGCAAAAAATCGGGAAAAAGGCTGTTCTCCGGTTCATCAATTAAAAGAAAACCCTTTCGAATTTCCCTGTTAAAATACAATGAATAAATATGCCCTAACCTGAAAATAAAATTCCGAATACCTGTACTAAGCTGATTATAAGGGATGTGTTCTTTTGACTCTTTAAGTCTGATATATGCTTTCAGGTTATCAGTAAGTTGAATCGGATTACTGGCATTCTCAATATCAAACTCTAATCCGGCTTTTTCAAGTATTTTGTTCCAGAGCGATGCAATTTTTTCAAGTATCTTTGGATTTTCTTTATTGAATTCTTCGATTAATTGTTTTTTAGTTTTATTAATATTCTCGGGAAGATTCTCGTATATCTCACGCTCATTGTCTCGCTGTTTGATGTGGTAAATGAGTACTTTCCAAAACGTACCTACATCTTCATTCGAAACTAAGTGGTAAAATGGAAACTTTTTAATCAATCCTAAGGCCTGGCTCAAAGATGTTTGAGGTACGTCACTCAGAATCATATAATTATTAGTTGGGCTTTCTGCTGGGGCATAAATTATTAAATCATAGAACCTATTTTGAAATAATAGATCCTGCCATAATTCGTATTTATTAGAAATTAAAAATGCATATCCTTTTAATAAATCAATTTGAGATTGTATCTTTTCATCCTCATATGGACAGTTGACCATTTCTTTCCATATTTTATTCGAGATAATTGAATTGTTAAATACTAGAGTTGATCTATTTATTTTTGAATAAAGTAGAAAATAATAACCACTCTTCGTTCTTAATTTAATCAGCAAAAATGGAATCGTTTTTATACTAATATTATCAAGTTTTGGAAGTATATTCTTTAATAGCTCAAGCAATGTAGATTTCCCTGTTCCGTTTTGCCCGATAAAACATATTTTGTTCGCAGGTTCCCCTGTTTTTGGATCTGTAAAATCTAAAAAGGTATCCTGAAATTGCTGAAATCCTTTAATATGTATGCTGCAAATTTTCATAAAAATATTTTTAGGAACTACCGAATTTACAAAGTTCGGTTTTTTCGCTTTACCGCAAAATATTTTTCCTGGGAATGGTAGCGATAAAATCTTTTAA
>CAYLZH010000292.1:0-5367 GCA_964388245.1 uncultured Bacteroidales bacterium | reverse complement strand
ATCATAAACACAGGTTTATGCAGAACCATCCGGTTTATAATTTTAAAATACCGATTGTAATCAGTATTTGTAATCCATCTTATGTATGAAACAGCAAGATATTATGGCTTATGAATAAGCTTTTGTAGAGCTCATTGTTTTTTTCTTTTTTTGAATCAGGATAAAAATCTCAATAATGAAAAAAATAATTCTTTTTATGGCAATTGGACTATCATTGTCCGACCTGTCAATATTTGCATGTACTAATGTTATTGTTACAAAAGGTGCATCGGGGAACAACTCCAACATGATTGCATACACCTGCGATGGCGAATTCCATCCACATCTTCGTACTACTCCGGCCCAGGATCATGAACCTGGCGATTCGTTAACAATCTATAATTACCGTGGAAAGGAACTCGGTAGTATTGCACAGGTTTCCCACACCTACAAGGTTTTGGGCTATCATAACATGAACGAATTCCAGGTAGCGATGGGCGAAACTACCTTTACCGGAAGGGAAGAATTGCAGGACACAAAAGCATTCCTTCACTATTGGACATTAATGAATATCGCTTTGCAGCGTTCAAAAACTGCCCGTGAGGCCATCGAAGTAATGACCGGCCTTGTTGCAGAATACGGTTATTCCAGCACAGGCGAAAGCTTTTCGATAGCCGACAAAAATGAAGCCTGGCTAATGGAAATGATTGGTATGGGGCCCGGCAATACCGGAGCAGTATGGGTTGCCATAAAAATCCCTGACGGTACGATTTGTGCCCACGCCAACCGATCGCGTATTGGGGAGTTTTCGATGGACGATCCTGAGAATTGCATCTATTCGTCTAATGTAATTTCTTTTGCTGAAGAAAAAGGTTATTATAATCCTGAATCAGATGGCCCGTTCCGTTTCAACGATGTGTATGATCCGGCCACGCCTGCCAGCCTTAGATATTGCGAATCACGGGTTTGGAGCATTTTCAGAAGAGCTGCTCCATCACAAACTTTTTCACCGGATTATCATCGTGGTATTATTGGAGCTAAACGCTACCCTTTGTATATAAAACCGGATAAAAAACTCCTTGCAAAAGATGTTATGAGCCTGATTCGCGACCATTACGAAGGAACCGACTATGACCAAACACAAGGAGTAGCTGCAGGCCCATTCGGCAATCCTAACCGCTGGAGACCCCTGGTTTGGGAGCATGAAGGGAGGGAAGCATCATGGGAACGATGTATTTCTACCTACAACACAGGATTCTCGATAGTTACACAATCAAGGTCGTTGCCTGATGAAATTGGTGGAATTGTTTGGTATGGTGTCGATGATAGTTATTTTACATGCTATGCCCCGGTTTATGTTTCCACCGACAGCATCCCTGCGCCTTACCGGAAGGGAAACCTTCTGGAATTTGACATGGAATCGGTGTTTTGGGTTTTTAACCTGGTATCTAATTACACCAACGTGAAATACAAGCACATAATCGAGGATGTACAAAATGAACAGTCCCGTATCGAGAATCGTTTTTTTGCACAACAGGATTCAATCGAAAAACTTGCACTGAATTATTATCAGGAAAGCAGGGAAATAGCTGCCAGCTTATTATCTGATTATTCAATCGACCAGATGACTTATGTCTTTAATGAATGGACAAAATTAAGCCGAACAATCATTTCGAAATACAACGACGGATACATCAAAAATGAAAGAGGATATCCCCGGAATGCCGGTTATCCCCAATCCTGGAAAGATGAGGTAATGAAAGATCCAAACAAGTATTACCTGCCGGTATGGGATAAAAATACTAAAACTGAGGAGCCAAAAGATTATTAGAAAGTAGTATGTTGAATGAAGAATATCGAATCATGTATTTTGAATATCGAATGTGATTTTTGGTGTTATGATGTTAAAGGATAAATGCCAGTTTTTCGAATATCATTCTACATTCGATATTCATGATTTATTATAACTGTTCTTAAAGAATAAAAACCTTAGTGAATTCTACGTGCCTTTGCTGCTCATAAGATACTGGTGAACACAGAGTCAGAAATTAATCCAGTTTCAGCACTGCTAAAAACGCAGTTTGGGGAACCTCCACATTTCCTACCTGACGCATCCGTTTTTTACCTTTCTTTTGTTTTTCAAGGAGTTTCCGTTTTCGGGTAATATCACCACCGTAACATTTGGCTGTAACATCTTTGCGTACGGCTTTTACTGTTTCGCGGGCAATGATTTTGGCTCCGATGGCAGCCTGAATGGCAATATCGAATTGCTGTCGGGGAATTAACTCCTTCAGTTTCACACACATTCTTCGTCCAAAATCATAGGCATTATCAAAATGGATTAATGTTGAAAGAGCATCCACTGCTTCACCATTCAAAAGAATATCCAGTTTCACTAATCTGGCCGGCTGAAAACCAATCTGGTGATAATCGAACGATGCATATCCTTTCGAAATACTTTTGAGCTTATCGTAGAAATCAAAAACAATCTCACCCAACGGCATCTCGAAGGTAACCTCAACCCTGTCGCTGGTAAGGTAAACCTGGTTTTTAAGCGTACCCCGCCGATCAATACAAAGTTTCATAATCTGCCCGACATAATCAGCCTTAGTAATAATTTGGGCGTGGATATAAGGTTCTTCAATATGGTCGATTGTATTATCCGGCGGCAGGCCTGATGGATTGTGAACTTCGATCTGCGCTCCCTTTTTTGTATGAACCATGTACGACACGTTTGGGACCGTTGTTATCACATCCATGTTAAACTCTCTGTCGAGGCGTTCCTGGACTATTTCCATATGCAACAGACCAAGAAATCCGCAACGGAAACCAAATCCCAACGCAGCAGATGATTCTGGTTCGTAGGTCAGCGAGGCATCATTCAGTTGGAGTTTTTCCATCGACGCCCTAAGCTCTTCATAATCATCGGCATCGACCGGATATATACCTGCATACAGCATGGGTTTAACATTCTCGAAACCGGCAATGGCTCCTTCACATGGATTTTTCACATGGGTAATTGTATCGCCAACTTTTACATCGTTCGAGACCTTTATTCCTGAAATAATATACCCCACATCGCCGGCGCATAATTCTTTCCGGGGTACCTGCTTTAATTTTAGCACCCCAATTTCATCGGCATCATATTCTTTTCCGGTGTTTACAAATTTCACGAAATCGCCTGTGGAAATTTTTCCATTTAAAATTCTGAAGTAAGCTATAATCCCCCTGAATGAATTAAAGACCGAATCGAAAATAAGCGCCTGTAATGGTGCTTCGGGATTGCCCTCGGGTGATGGAATTTTATTAATGATGTCTTCAAAAATTCGATCGATTCCAAAACCGGTCTTTGCAGAGGCTTCAATGATATCATCAGGATCGCAACCAATCAGGTCGATTATCTGATCTTTTACTTCATCGGGCATGGCATTGGCAAGGTCCATTTTATTCAGGATAGGAATAACTTCCAAATCCTGATCGATGGCCTGATAAAGGTTCGAAATGGTTTGTGCCTGAATCCCCTGACTTGCATCAACTATAAGAAGAGCACCTTCGCAAGCAGCAATTGAGCGCGAAACCTCATAGGAAAAATCAACATGCCCGGGTGTATCTATAAGGTTTAGTTTATACATCCGGCCATCCGAATGTTTGTAATCCATTTGTATAGCATGACTTTTTATAGTGATCCCACGCTCGCGTTCAAGGTCCATGCTGTCTAAGGTTTGCTCAGTCAGATCCTTGCCCGATACGGTGTGGGTCATTTCCAACATCCTGTCGGCCAGGGTGCTTTTACCATGATCGATATGAGCTATTATGCAAAAATTTCTTATTTCTTTCATTGTATTTTCATCTTCCAAAACTACAGATGGCATTCAAGTTAGTCGTATTCAAGGACAGACAAACAGATTTTGCCTTTGTTCAAATCTTTCCCTGCAATTTTCTGCAAAGATATTTAAACCCATTGAATTGAGAATTTTCTTCTGATTAGATTATGAATAATAATGCAGTTAAAAATAAAGAAATGCATTGGGCAGGGCCTTTCGAAGTTTCTCCTGCTTTCTTTTGCTTATATCGAGGCCCTCGGCAAACAGATATGATAAATTGGTCAGCCCGGTAAGAAACTTCAGGTTTTCGACATTCGATCCTGTAATCGAAAGGATTTTTAATTTGCTGCACTCACGCAATGGACTAATATCCCGGACCGGATTATGGGACAGGTCAAGTTGTGCTAAATCTGTAAGTTTTGCAACTGCATGAACATCCGTTAAGTTATTTTTCTTCAGATCAAGTTGTGTGATGCTAACACTTTTGTCAAGAAATGACAAACTTGAAATACCGGTCGATCCCATGTACAGTGAGGTTAGCACTGGCAATTTAGCAAGTGGCGAAAAATCCCCTCCTTTATTTCCTGAAACAGCCAACGATTCAGTTTCCTGAAGTAAAGCGATACCCTTAAAATTGGTGATTGAATTATTTGTAAGGTCAAGGCTTGTGAGCTTCTTTAAAAAAATCAGGCTATCAATATCTGATATTCCAGTATCCTTTAGGTTGAGTTGTGTTAAATTTGGAAATAATCGAAGTACTGATAAATTATTAAGGAAATTTCCTTTTAGGTTTAGGCCAATAACAGAATCAAGCCGGTCGCTTTTTAGTAGGTCGACAAGACGCCATTTTCCACCTTCTTCCAAAAACAGTACATCCCGGAGGGATTGTAAAAACTGAACTGCCTTTATTGGGGAAATACTATTTGTTCCCTTGTCCATATTCCGGCTTTCTTTTTATGTTCAAGTTACAACTTATGGACGAAATATACGATGGCTTTCCCATAATGTTTAAATAAAACGACAATTAAACCGGTTTATTCAAAATCAGGATAGAGAAGATATTTTTTCCTGATTTCCATAAAATCGGTCAGATCTTTTTGCCAACTCTGCCTGATTTCTTCTTCGGATTTACCTGCCTCAATCTGCTTTCGCAATTCGTCGCTCCCTGCCAGTTTTTCGAAATAAGATGTAAAAAAATCAACTTTCTTATGCATCACCTCCCAGACTCCGATTAACCAGGTGATATTCAATTTTTTAGTTACGAAAACATTCTCTCCGGCTGATGATAAATCGGCTCCAAAGCATAGTTGTCCTTCGTGTTTGGGATGCAAATATGCTCCCTGAATACTTTTGGGTGTAAATGTATACGATCCGACACTAAAATCGGGGTGACCATAACACTGAAAAGGATGATCGGTTCCGCGACCAATACTCATTACAGTTCCTTCAAAAAAGCATAAGCCCGGATAGAGATACACCGCTGACATATTTGGAAGGTTTGGCGATGGTTTAACAGGTAATGAATAAAGTGTTGTATGGTCATAATTCGAACAGGGAATAATTG
>CAYLZH010000291.1:3506-5475 GCA_964388245.1 uncultured Bacteroidales bacterium | reverse complement strand
TTGTATTTTAAATTAATCGATTCTGATTTAAATATTGTTGAGACAAAAAGGTTCGAACTGCCCTTTTTGAAGAAGAAAATACGGATTGTCAGCTATGAAAGGGGCGAAAGTGGAAATTATTATTTTGCCATCAGGTCGGAGCCTGTAAGTAAACGCCGTTCGTCGAGGGCAACCGGAGGCCGGGCTGTTAAAATTAATTACAATTACGCGGTAGTAGTATATAATGCTAAAAAAGATTCACTTCAGGAATATCCAGTAAAAGTTGATAAGTATAATCCAAGTGGCATTATGATGACCCTCAATGAAGAAGAAGAAGTTATGCTATTTGGATTTGGAACAAAGCGATCGTCAGTGGCATTTAGTGGTGTTTATTATCAACGGCTTAATCCAAGGTTGGAAAGAATTACTGCCAAGAATTTTCTCGATTTCTCAAAAGACAGACCATTTCTTGCTGAATTTAAGCAGGAACGAAACGGTACAAACGAATCGCACTGGTATAGTTATACACCCGGACAAATTGTACCTCTTGAGAATGGTGGATTTGTTTTCTTAACCGAACAGTATTATCCCGAAAAAAGGGTTATCAGGGATCCGAAATCAAAAGAAGAAACATCGGTTTATTATTACCACTACAACGATATTCTTGCCATAAGTGTCGACGATGAAAACAAAATGGAATGGTTCAGGCGTATTCCAAAAAATCATTTTAGCACAAATGATAAGGGTTATTATTCATCGTTTGCAGTAATACCCGTAATGAACAAACTCAAATTGATGTTTAACGACCATCCAAAGAATTTTAAGAATCGCAATCTGCTAAAGATTAAACCATTGAAAAACAATGTCGCTACTGCACCTTCTGGCGAAGCTGTTCTGGCTACAATTTACAGCGATGGTAATGTCGACAAAGCAAAGATGTTCTCAGGTAGCGATTCAAGATACAGTATCTGTCCAACATTATTTTTGGAAAACGATATTCAGTATTTTATTTATGCACAAAAGGGTAGTAAATTTAAATGGGGCAATTTCTTTTTTGAATAAAACAAAAACTAATATTATAAGGCTCCTGAATGGAGCCTTTTTTACATCTCCTCTATATATTTTTTTAATCCTTCAGATATAAACTCAATGTAGCCTCCCTCGCTATCATCAGCAATCAAATACGCAGTTAATTCGGGATGTGAAGCAAGAAATTTTACAGTCTTATCAAAACCCATAACCATGAATGCGGTGGCATACCCATCGGCAGATGTGCAATCGGAAGCAACTACAGTAACACTTAATAATGAATGATTGACCGGATATCCGGTTTTTGGATCGATGGTATGTGAATATTTAACACCATCCCTGATGTAAAATTTTCGGTAATTTCCCGATGTGGCGAGAGCCTTGTTTTCCAGGGCAATTACTGCCTTTAATTCCCGGTTTGTTGCATCAGGATCATCAATGGGTTTGTCAACACCAATGCGCCAGAGCTTCGACTTGGCATTTTTCCCTTCGGCTTTAACTTCCCCTCCGATTTCAACCATATAATTCACAATTCCCCGTTGCTTTAAAAAATCTGCAACAACATCTACCGATTGCCCCTGTGCAATGGCATTACTGTCGAATTTAATCCCGGGGGAATCCTTTGTAACCTTCCCGTCTTCAAAATGTGTTTTTTCCATTCCAACGAATTGAAGAATACTGTCAATAATTTCCTGGTTTACATTGGCCGAATCGGTAAAACCAAACCCCCAGGCATTTACAACCGGTGCTATTGTTATATCAAATGCGCCATCGGTTTGAGACCAAATTTCATATGAGGACCGGTAAAATTTTTTAAAATGAATATCAGCAACTACATCAGGATCGTTCTGATTAATTTTAGTGATTACAGACTGTTTGTTATAGGTTGATAAGGACAGGTCAAAGGCTTTTAAGATTGAATCAATTTCGAGCTTGTAGTCCTTTTCGCCTTGGTAAACAA
>CAYLZH010000291.1:0-3406 GCA_964388245.1 uncultured Bacteroidales bacterium | reverse complement strand
AAGATTGAATCAATTTCGAGCTTGTAGTCCTTTTCGCCTTGGTAAACAATCCGGAAAGTTGTTCCCTGGGTAAAACCATTTACAACAAAATATTCATGCTGTTTCTGATTACAGCCAAGTAGTATTGCAACAGTTGAAATGATAAGAATTATCTTTTTCATTATGTTCAAATTTTTTTCAAAAGTACGAATTAACCAGATTTCTTTTTTCTACCTCGTTAGTTTACCTTGAGGTATTTTATCGAGAACATAAGATTTATCAGTTTCCATAGAATTTTAGGCACAATTGAGTAATACCATTGAATTATAGCCGAATGCAAAAAAAGCACCCCGAAGAGTGCTTGAAATATATATTGAAACAGTAAAATTGTTATCCGCCAAAATCATCGAAGGCTACCATTTCGTCTGGCACACCATAATCATATAGCATTTTATTTACGGCATCGTTCATCATCGGAGGTCCACAGAGATAGTATTCGATATCTTCCGGTTCTTCGTGCTTGCTCAGGTAGTCGTCCATAATTACCTGGTGGATAAAACCAGTACGTCCTGTCCAATTGTCTTCATCCTTTGGTTCAGATAGGGCAATATGGAATGAGAAATTCGGGAATTCCTTCTCGATTGCCCTAAAATGCTCTTCGTAAAATACTTCGCGCTTGGACCGGGCTCCATACCAAAAAGTAGCTTTACGTCCGGTTTTCACTGTGTGGAACAAATGGAAAATATGTGAACGCATTGGAGCCATTCCGGCACCACCACCAATAAACATCATTTCGTTTTGGGTTTCCTTGATGAAGAATTCACCATAAGGACCCGAAATAGTTACCTTATCACCAGGCTTGCGTGAAAATATGTAAGATGAACAAATACCGGGATTCACATTCATGAAACCTCCTTTCGCCCTATCCCATGGTGGAGTAGCAATTCGGATGTTCAACATGATAATGTTATTCTCGGCAGGGTGGGAAGCCATGGAGTAAGCACGGTATGTTGGCTCAGGATTACTCATTTTAAGGTCGAACATCTTGAATTGTTCCCACTCGTCGCGATATTCTTCTTCAACGTCCATGTCTTTAAACTCGACATCAAGTTTTGGTACATCTATTTGAATATATCCTCCCGATTTGAAATCTAACAATTCACCATCAGGAAGCTTTACAACAAACTCCTTAATGAAAGTTGCCACATTATGGTTCGAAACAACTTCGCATTCCCACTTCTTAATACCCATAATTTCTTTATGGATATTTATCTTCATGTCTTCTTTTACCTTTACCTGGCAGCCAAGACGCCATAGGTTCAGTTGCTCTTTACGTGTAAAGAATCCCTTCTCGGTAGGAAGAATGGTACCTCCACCTTCAACCACCTGAGCTTTACACATACCACAGGTTCCACCTCCACCACAGGCTGATGGAAGAAAAATCTTATTGTTCGACAACACATTTAGGATTGTTGAACCTGGTTCGGTAATTAATTCCTTTTCATCGTTAACTGTTAGCTTAACTTCGCCCGATGGCATTAACTTGGCTTTTGCATATAGCAAAATAGCCACCAACGCCAGGATGGTTACAAGAAATGCAACAATACTGATACCCATTACTGTTGAAACGCTCGCACTTGCATCTAAAATGACCATATTCGAAAATTTTTCAATTCGAAACTAATTTATAATTTAATTCCCATGAAACTCATGAAGGCAATGCCCATAAGTCCGGTTGCAATAAAGGTGATACCTAAACCACGCAATGGGCCCGGCACGTTTGAGTAAGTAATTTTTTCTCTGATAGCTGCAATACCAACAACTGCCAGGAACCAACCTACACCTGATCCTAATCCAAATACCGAAGCTTCGCCAATTGAGTTATATTCTCTTTCCTGCATAAATAATGCACCACCCAAAATAGCACAGTTTACAGCAATAAGAGGAAGGAAGATACCTAAAGCAGAATACAGCGTGGGTGATACTTTTTCTACTATCATCTCTACCAATTGCACCATTGAGGCAATAACAGCAATAAACATGATGAAGCTAAGAAAGCTTAGATCGATATTAGCTGCAGCATCGCCAAGAAGCCAGTTCAAGGCTCCTTTTTGGAGCACATAATTTTCGAGAATGTAATTTACCGGAATGGTAATCCCCAGTACGAAAATTACGGCAATCCCGAGGCCGGTTGAGGTTTCTACTGTCTTTGATACGGCCAGGTACGAACACATACCCAGGAAGTATGCAAAGATCATATTATCAATAAAAATCGACCTTACGAAAATATTTAATAACTCTTCCATATCTTGATTTCTATTAGTCTTCGATTAATTCACGGGTTTTGCTACGCTGAACCCAAATAATAATTCCCACTACAATAAGGGCCATCGGAGGAAGGATCATTAATCCATTGTTTTCGTAGCCAATATTGTACAATCCGATTTTTTCAAATACAGGATATTCCCAAACTGTCCCGGATCCAAGCAATTCGCGCAAGAAAGCAACAAGAATTAGGATTACACCATACCCGGCAGCATTACCGACTCCATCAAGAAATGATGGCCATGGCTTGTTGCCCAGGGCAAATGCTTCGAGGCGGCCCATAATAATACAGTTAGTAATAATAAGGCCAACAAATACAGAAAGCTGCTTACTTACGTCGTAAAGAAAAGCTTTTAGGATTTGATCAACCAGGATAACCAGGGAGGCAATAACCACCAACTGGACAATAATCCTGATCCGGTTTGGAATTGTGTTTCGCAATAAGGAGATAATCACATTTGCAAAACCCAGTACTCCAAGTACCGCCAGCGATAGAACAACCGCCGGTTCGACTTTTACTGTAACCGCCAATGCCGAACAGATACCCAATACCTGAACGGTAATCGGGTTATCCACATTTAGCGGATTTGTTAACAATTTTAAGTCTTTCGATGAAAACAGGCTCATATCTTAAAATAATTTTAATTCAAGTTTCAATTAGTTTCCCATTTGCTTTTTTAGGTAGGGCTCGTAGGCACTTAAGCAATCAGTAAGCATGTCTTGTAATCCCATACATGTAATTGTACCTCCTGAAATTGCATCAACTCCGTGAACAAGGTCACCAGCATTTGCTGCAGAACCACTTCCACCTTTGTAAACATTAATTCCTTCGAAGCTACCATTTGATTTGAAGAGCTTTTTACCTTTAAATGGTTCTTCAAACCAGCTTGCGTTAATATCGGCACCTAATCCAGGAGTTTCTCCTTTGTGATCGAAAATGGCACCGTAAATAGTATTGAAATCATTTTCGAGTGAAACATAACCCCAAATCGGTCCCCACAATCCTTTACCCCTAACAGGAATAATTAGGAATTCACCATCTTCTTTTTTACAAATAAAAACAGGTAAAGCTCGTTTACTCTTGATTTCATTTAATTTAGCT
>CAYLZH010000290.1:0-5541 GCA_964388245.1 uncultured Bacteroidales bacterium | reverse complement strand
GGACTATAAATCCTGAATTGTGATATTCTTAATTCTTCATGAAACTATTGAATCTTAACGAGAATGAACCTGATTAAAATTCATTCCATAAGGCCAGTTCCATTGATATTGTCGATGATCAACTATCAATAATCATTTAAAACTATTGACCTCTCATTGCTTTAAGTTCTTCAAAACTCATAACTTTAGTTCCGGCAGGAATCTCAAATTCTTTGGCCTTAATTTTTTTCTTTTTCTTTACTTCTGTGGCCATAAAATGAAGTTTGCTGTCTTCCATACCTGGTATTGGCATAGTGTATTCAAGTTGAAGTCCTTTAATTTCAGGATATTGTTCATCCTGCATAAATTCATCAACCTCAAAGCCATCGTAAAAATACACTTCCATAATATCATCTTCCATTTCGATTTCGGCCTTCTTGCATTTATATCCGGCAATCATCTTTGTTTCATCTAGTATTTCAACTTTCGATTTTTCCTCCTCTTCACCTTCATCTTCTCCTTTTTTGTTGAGCTTGTCAGCTTCTTCTTTGGTCATTCTGAAAGCCATTGTCTGACCCATCATTTCAGTCATGCTGATCACTGAATCGGCATAGATGATCTGGGTTTGGTTCATCATCATAGTTTCGGTAAATGTTTTATAAACTCCCTGGCCATAGGTAACCACAACTGTGCCTTCGATTTGAGCTTTGTCAGCCTCGCTCATGTCTCCAACCACTGATAACTTATAGGTAATGACTCCGGAAAATTTTGAGCTTTTTTGGGCAACCATGTTTAGGGTTGTCAGTAATAATAATACCAATGTTAATCCTTTAATAAAGTTTTTCATTTTTGTTAGTTTTAATAGTTATTTCATTTCTTAAATCGATAGAAAATACATCTTTAATGTGGCTGCAAAATACCTATAAATTTCAATATGACAAATGGTTTTATCGCCGACCGTAGAAGCAGCCGATTCGCATTAACAGATAGCCATATTATCGATCGTAATATTCTGATTGTTGTAAAACAAACAGTTGGTAGTAGTGCACTGCCGGTTTGATGTACTAAAACGACAGCGAATATTATGAGGCATATCAAGGCTAAAGCTAAACTTAGCTTTCAGGAATTTTACCGATTCGATAATTGAAATGTAACTATCTCTTTTGCAACATCGCGGGCCTCCGTTTTGGGCAATGGCACTAAGGCTGATCGAAGTCATCAGGTTGCTTAGGTGCCACTCCTTTTTGGCAAGAGGTGTCGATCCGGTTATCACACTAATAAATATGCCAGACCCAATTCCTGCTCCACAGGTACCATGTGTGCCACAATAGCCACCCGGAACTGTCGCCGATCGTTCCAGTACAATTTTTAATTTTTCCTTTTTGGTTACAGGATCATTCTTTTTATTGTAATACGCCGATATAAGAACTGCCGGTACAAGAAAATGATGTTCGGGCCCATGCATTTTTATACACTTGTTTTTCATCAGCGTATTAGCTATTTCAATGGGATTCGTTTGCTTAGTTGCCTGACAGTACCGATGAATTAATACGCTGGCCGACATGCTATGGCATTCATCGCAAATGAAATGTCCGGTAGGGCATGATACATTACTTTGGAAATCCTGTTGGCAAATTAAGCACTTTTGCGATTTATTCTTTTCGGAATAAACCAGTTCCAGGCCACAGTGGAAACATCCATTCTCAACAGGCTTCATTCTCATAATATTCAAATTCTGAAGTATGCCTTGATTTTATGTTTTATCAATTGAAATGCCTACCTTTTTGATGCATGAAGAGTTTTATTGAATAATTAAATTTTGCTGCTTACAATCTCCAGTATTTCTTTTTCAAGTTGTTGTGCTTTTGACTCAATTTCAGTGCCTTTAGCAAGAACTTCTTCAATATAAGCTTTGTCGTTTAAACCACCGGCATTAATTTTTACGTTTAGAAAAGCTCCCATCACAGCCGATCGTGCTGCCAATGCCCCAACTCCTGCATCGGAAGCAGAGTTTGGATTTCCAATGTCGGCCATTGTTTTTATTACCTCCATCGACTCGTAAGCCAGTTTCATAACCTTAAAAGGTACCTCGATGGCATTTTTGGTAGCATCCTGAATTGCCTGATTTCTTGCTGCTTTTTCTTCGTCGTTTCCTTTAGGCAAACCAAAAGCCTCCATGATTTTATTGAAAGCATCAGTGTCTTCATCTACGGTCATAAGCAAGGCATCTTTATACTTTTGCCCTTTTTCGGCCCAAACCGAGAATTCTTCCCACCGGGCATCCCAACCTCGTTTATGAGATGATAAGTTGGCAACCATCGTAGCTAGCGAAACACCTAGTGCCCCCATGTAGGCAGAAATTGAACCTCCGCCAGGAGCCGGTGATTCTGAAGCAGTTTCATCAGCAAAAGCATTTAATTTCATGTTAATCAGTGGGCTTGTGCTTTCGTCTTCAAGCAGATATTCAATGATCTTCTCTTTTGGATTGAAGGGTTTAAGCTCATCCAGCCCCATTGATTTAATTGCAATCTTGATAATCTCATCCTCAGAAACTCCAAGTGATCGCTGTTGTTTTGTGAGATAATGTTTTCCGGCATCAAGCATTGCCTGGAGGGGAATTAAACCAACAAGTTCTGATCCTGTAACACGGATACCCCTTTCGGCTGCCTTCTTACTAACTTCATCAAAAGCAATATGAACAGGTGTTACAGTTATGTCTGTTAGGTTGATGGATATCTGAGCTACTCCATATTCTTCGATGTACCAACCTACCGCTTTTGCTTTTTTCAACGAACCGGGAATACGGACTTTGTTTCCTTTTTCGTCTAACACGATTTTACCGGTAATTGGATCTCCTTCGCGTTTTACGCGTCCGGCTTCGCGTACATCAAATGCAATGGCATTGGCCCGGCGTGTTGAGGTTGTGTTTAGGTTTACATTATAGGCCACAAGGAAATTACGTGCTCCGATGGCGGTAACACCAGTTGTGGGATTAAACTCTGCAGGTCCATAATCCGGTTTCCACTCGGGTTTGGCAAGTTTCTCTTTTAATCCTTCGTATTCGTCTGCACGACAAGTTGCAAGATTTCTGCGCTTTTCCTCTTTTGCAGCAAATTCATAGCAATAAATTGGAATGTTTAGTTCACGTCCTACACGTTCGGCTAATTTGTGGGCATACTCCACAGTTTCTTCCATTGTGATATTGCTTACAGGAACAAAAGGACAAACATCGGTTGCTCCAAATCGGGGATGTGCACCTTTGTGTTTACTCATGTCAATAAGTTCTGAAGCCTTTTTAATTGCAAGAAAAGCTGCTTCGACAGCTTCATCGGGCGTTCCAACTAAAGTTACTACCGTGCGGTTTGTGGTTTTTCCCGGATCAACATCCAAAAGCCTGACACCTTCAACACTTTCAATCTGGTCGGTGATTTGTTTGATGATGCTCATATCGTTCCCTTCACTGAAATTCGGGACACATTCTATTAATTTCTTCATACCTTATTGTTCAATTTTAATATTTAGCAAAGATGCAAAAGTAAAAATTTGCATAATTATTTATCATGATTTTGCTTACATTTCGAAGAATTATATTTGGTTGCTATATTACATCCAGTATTTGTGAAAGGTTGGTTGAGAAAGCTGGTGATTTTTTAAGAATAATTGGGTGAACCGGGATTTGTATTGAGTTATTGCCAATTTTTTAATGCTGTTAAGAAATCTTACTTTTGCCGATTAATCAATAGATTGGCATTGGAGTTAGAACTTCTTATAAAGGGAATAATAGTGGGGATTTCGGTATCAGCGCCCTTAGGTCCGATAGGAATTATTGTACTCCAGAAAACTCTTAATAAAGGTATATTAACCGGATTTCTTGCTGGAATGGGAGCTGCCTTTGCCGATACCCTTTTTGCTATAATAGCTGGTTTTGGGATAACCATCATATCTGATTTTTTGACAGGTCAGCAGTTTATGTTTAGGAGTATTGGTGGTGTAATTTTAATTTTATTAGGGGCAAAGGTTTTTTATACCAACACCATAAAACAGGTTCGGGGGCAAAAAGCCAGTAAGGGAAAAGTTTTTGGCGATTTTATTTCAGTTTTGTTCCTTACTCTTAGCAACCCTATTACTATTATTGTTTTTGGGGCCATTTTTGCCGGTGTTGGAATTGTTGGCGACAATGCAAACACTGTTAGTACCAGCATAATGTTACTTGGCATTTTTTCGGGAGCAACTTTTTGGTGGCTTACCCTTGCTATTTCAGTTAACTTTTTCAGACACAAAATCCGACTTCGTAGCTTGTGGTGGATTAATAAAATTGCTGGTGGAATAATAGTAGTGCTCGGTGTGTTTTTTATTATCAGCTTATTTTACCTTGATGATGTTCCCTGGTTTTAATGGTATTTGTTGAGTTAAATGTAATCGAACCTGCTGTTATTCATGATCCAGCGGGTTTGTATATTTTATCAATATGGAAGGGTAAAATAAAACGATGATCCCTTACCTATATCACTTTCAACCCAGATATTACCCCCATGCTTCTCGACAAACTCTTTTGCTAAAAACAAACCCAGGCCTGTTCCCGTTTCCTTGTCTGTACCGACAGTTGATATATTATCAACAATGTTAAATAATTTTGATTGTATTTCTTTCGAAATTCCAACACCCGAATCTTCTACACATATTTGAAGAAATCTATGCCCGTTATCAGAAATATTTTCTGATATAAAGTTGATCTGCCCTCTTTTCGGTGTAAATTTTACAGCATTGGTTACAAGGTTTCTTAATATGGTATAGAGCATATTTTCATCTGCAAACACAACAATATTATCAGGAATAAAATTCTGAATTGTGATTGATTTCTTATTTGCCGATCGTTGTACCAGATCAACAGTATTGTTTAAAATGCCTGTTAGGTTTGTCCGTTGTGGTAAATAATCGAGATTGCCTTTTTGCGATAATGACCACAAAAGTAGATTTTCGAGCAGGTTATAGGTATTTTCAATATCGGTTTTTATCGATGCAATTGATTCCTTTCTTTCTTGATTATTATAGTCATCATAATCGTCTAACAATAGTTCTGAGATTCCAAGCATCGACTGAAAAGGGCTTCTCAGGTCATGGGCAATTATTGAAAAGAATTTATCTTTTGTAGCATTCAGTTCTTTCAGTCGAATATTTTGATGTTTCAGTAACTGTCCTGATTCCAACAGTTGGGTTCGCTGTCGTTCGATCTCCTCTTTTTGATTATTTATTTCCTGATAGCTTTTCGTGAGTTTAACATTTGCCTTTTTCTTTTGATTTTTTTCGCGGAATTGGTAAAATGCTATCATCGAAACCAGTCCTAACACAATAAAAATTATAATGATCAATAGAAATTGTTTCTCATTCTCAATCTTTTTTCGTGCTATGATTGCGTTATTTCTGGCTTCCTTTTCTTTTAAAATTTCATTTTCCTTATCCTTTTTCTCAGTTTCATATTTAGTCTGAAGTTCAAGGATTTGTTTAATGTTCTCGGTAGAAAATATACTATCGGTTACCTGCTTATAGAGTTTATAGGTTGAA
>CAYLZH010000289.1:2823-5617 GCA_964388245.1 uncultured Bacteroidales bacterium | reverse complement strand
TACCGGAAATCAAAACCTTTTCTTTCTCCTTTACCCAAAAATTCAAATTATTAATATTACTGGTTGCCTTGCTGTCAGTTGGCCTATCATCATGAAGCGAATATCAGAAAGTATAGCAAAGTTCTGATTATGAATTGAAGTTTGAAAAAGCCAAAGCGTATTACGAAAAGGAGGATTATGCCCGTGCTGTTGCTCTATTCGACGAACTATTAAGCATTTACCGCGGAACAAGCAAAGCCGAGGATGTTTATTTTTATTATGCTTATTGCCACTATGGACAAAAGGATTATATCCTTGCCGGACACTATTTCCGGAACTTTGCAACAACCTTTCCATTAAGCGAACGTGCCGAAGAAGCAGAATACCTTGGAGCATATTGCTATTATCTCGATTCACCTAAATTCAGCCTCGACCAGACCTTCACGCTAAAAGCAATAGAGGAAATGCAGTATTTTATCAATAAGCATCCCGATAGTGAACGCATTGCCGAGGCCAATGACATAATTGATAAACTGCGTGGGAAACTCGAAACAAAATCGTTTAAAAATGCAAAGTTATATTTCGATCTTGGTTATTACAAAGCTGCAATAGTAGCTTTAAAAAACAGCCTCAAGGAATACCCCGATTCAAAATTCAGGGAAGAAACTTTATTCCTGGTTGTAAAATCGAGCTTTTTGTTAGCCAGCAATAGTATAACATCGAAAAAAGGGGAACGATTCGAATCGACTATTGAAGAATATTACGCTTTTGTAAATGCATATCCCGGAAGCGAAAAAACCAAAGAGGTACAAAAGATTTTCGAAGGCTCGAAAAAGTATTTAAACAAATAAAGCAAACACTTGTTATTCTGATAATTAATAAACAACATCATATGGATTATAAAAAATCGACTGCTGCACTTACGACCATTACCAGGGATCTTGATAAATTGGATACTGAAACCGGAAATATTTACGAATCGGTAATCATAATCTCAAAACGGTCGAATCAAATTGCTTCGGAAGTAAAAGAAGAGTTGAATCATAAGCTTGAGGAATTTGCGTCGTTTACTGATAACCTCGAAGAAGTTTTTGAGAACAGAGAGCAGATTGAGATTTCACGTTACTACGAGCGCCTTCCTAAACCAACCCTGATTGCAACCGAAGAGTTTATCAATAACGAAATCTACTTCAGAAATCCTACTGAGGAATAAGGATCGTTAATTTCGCTTAGCAAATTTAAAGCTTTTTTGGGATTAGCTCCAAAGTTATAATCCGGTGGGGGAATATTTAGCCAATGAAGTTGAAGAACAAAAAAATAATACTGGGAATTACAGGAAGTATAGCTGCTTACAAGGCAGCTATTCTTCTTAGGATGTTGGTGAAAGAAGGAGCCGAAGTAAAGGTGTTAATTACTCCGGCTGGCAAAGAATTCATTACACCGGTAACTTTATCGGCACTGTCGGGCAAATCGGTCGACAGCGAATTTTTTACTTCTACAGATGGCACCTGGCATAGCCATGTCGATATGGGTTTATGGGCCGACCTGATGCTTATTGCACCCTGTTCGGCCAACACTTTAGGGAAACTTGCCAACGGCATTGCCGATAACCTGTTGCTTACAACTTATCTTTCGGCCAAATGTCCGGTTTTTATTGCACCTGCAATGGACCTTGACATGTTTAAACATCCCGCCATTCAGAAAAATATTGAAATATTAAAATCATTCGGAAATACAATTATTGATCCTGCGAGTGGTGAATTGGCCAGTGGACTCTGTGGCAAAGGGCGCATGGAAGAACCTGAGGAAATCCTTCAGTTAATCATTGATCATTTTGGTTCCCGGGAAATTTTAGCAGGTAAGAAATTCCTTGTTACAGCTGGGCCAACCTACGAGAATATAGATCCCGTACGGTTTGTTGGAAATTACTCGAGCGGGAAGATGGGATTTGCTATTGCCGAAGAGCTTGCTGATCGCGGCGCTAAAGTTTTCCTGATTGCCGGGCCGGTATCATTGTCTGTTGATCATGCGAATATTCACAGAATCGATATTAGTACAGCAGCGGAAATGTATACTGAGTCAGTAAATCGTTTTCCTAAAATGGATGGTGCAATTATGTCGGCTGCTGTTTCAGATTTCACACCTGTATCAAAAGGTTCAAGCAAGGTAAAGCGAGGAGACGGTAAATTCACCATCGAATTAGAACCCACAAAAGACATAGCTGCCAGGCTTGGTGAGTTAAAGCAGGAAAATCAGGTTTTGGTTGGATTTGCGCTCGAAACCGATAATGAACTTGAGAATGCCAAAAATAAACTTCGGAAAAAAAAGCTTGATTTTATTGTGCTGAACTCATTAAGAGATGCCGGAGCAGGATTTGGCCACGACACCAATAAAATTACGATTATCGACTCGAACAATAATCAGCAGCAATTCGAGTTAAAGGCTAAAGCTGACGTAGCAAAAGATATTGTTTCCGCTATGATCAAAACAATGAATATTTAATAGTGACGCTTAGAAAGCTCATATTTTGGAGTGGGTAATAAGAAATCGACAAGAACAAGGCTTACGAAGCTTTTGAAAACAAGGAGTTTACTGTTGTAGATAACTGTTTTTAAAGCAAGAATAACGCAGTTGTTGTGGATATCTTATAGCGACTAAATAGTAAACAATTGTCTTTAGACTTGAAATAAAGGTCTTGTTGATATCATAAACCTACAGGATGCTCAAAACAAACTGACAAGTGCAAAACAATCGTATATTTTTTCACTTATAGATAATAAAATATTAAATTTTGAATATATTAATACAATGGGAG
>CAYLZH010000289.1:0-2813 GCA_964388245.1 uncultured Bacteroidales bacterium | reverse complement strand
GTAAACAACTATCTTTATACCTGAATTAAAGATTTTGATGATATCATGAGAAAAACCAGAACTATATTACTTTCCATTTTTGGATTACTCCTTTTTTTAAGCACCGGGGCTCAAGAGTTCGATTGTAAAATACAAGTGATGTCGCAACAGATACAGGGTACTAACAAGCAGATATTCCGCACCCTGCAAAGTGAATTATTTGAATTTATCAACAATCGAAAATGGACCAGCCATGTTTTTTCGCCCGAAGAAAAAATCGATTGTAATATTATGATTACCCTCACCGAAGAGCTTTCGGTTGATGAATTTAAAGGAAAGATACAGGTTCAGGCACGTCGTCCGGTTTATAACTCATCATATAATTCGGTCTTAATAAATTATGTCGACAATAATTTTCACATCCGGTATGTTGAATTTGAGCCTCTCGAATTCAATGAAAGTGGTTCAAATTCAAATCTAATCAATATAGTAGCATTTTATATTTATATTATTCTTGGCCTCGATTATGATTCTTACGGTATGGAAGGCGGAACGCCTTTTTTTGAGAAGGCTGAGGCCATTGTAAACCGTTCACAAAATGCACAGGAAAAAGGCTGGAAAGCGTTCGAGAGTTTGAAAAATCGCTATTGGCTGGTCGAAAACCTGATGAACGATCGCTATTCGGGCATAAGACAATGCATGTACCAGTATCATCGCTTAGGCCTCGATGTTATGAGCCAGAAGGTTAGCGATGGCCGTTCGGTAATTGCCGAGAGTCTCAGACTATTGCAGCAAGTGCATCGCGATAAACCAGGTTCGTTTCTTATGCAACTGTTTTTCGATGCTAAGGCTGATGAACTTGTAAATATTTTCTCCGAATCTTTTCCTGATGAAAAAAACAGGGTGGTGCAAATCTTAAACGAGGTGGATCCGTCGAATACATCCAAGTATGCAAAGATTAAAGAGGCTCAACAACCTGGTAATAACTTCAGCCAACCGGGCGGAAGCATGAGACCAGGTGGTAAATTTTAGGAATCCTGCTCACTAACGAATTCCCTTTTATAATTCACTAAGGTCGAAAAAATTACTGGCACCAATCCCGATGTCGAACCGGCCATTGGATATTGAAATAGGTTCATCGTTTATTATTACCTGAAAAAAGAAATAACCGGAAGCAATTAACTGGACCTGTTCTGCATCAACAATTAATCGCTGTACCCTGTTAAAATCAATGTTGCCGTTTAGGATTGTGGCTTCGACAAGGTTTCCGTCGATATAAATTTTTATGTCGCCACCCGACGTGTTGATGTCAACTATTGAATCGTTCAGTACCAACAGGTCGGCATAATTGCGGGGATAAAATCCGGGTACAATAAATTTAACGGCCATGGTTGAATTGCCATAATATCCACTCCCTTTCTGACCTTTAAATGAAAAAGTTGTTGTGTCGGTAGTTACAATAACCTTTAATGGGATTTCAATGTCGTTCGATACAAATATCTCCCGGTCGTAGTAGGCCCCAAATGTGTTGTATCCCCATTCGGAATACTGTGGCAAACCCGGATATTCCGGATCGGCTATGAAAACGGATTGCTCCAGCTCCATGTCTTTCATGCATGACGAAAGGCTAATGCTTAAAATCAGAACGAATAATAAATAACTGTTTTTGTTCATCGTTTGCTTGGTTAAAAAGGTATTTGAATATTTATTTGAAATCCTCCACCTGTTTGAGATTCAACAAGTCCGGACGGATTCTTAGTGATGATATAAGATGGAGCAACTGATTCAATACTTATATTTGCTTTGTTGGTTTTACCTATCCTTAAACCGAAGGCTCCATAAAACATAATGAGTAATTTATTCGGATCCTTGAATTTTTCCAGTACCTCATCTTTGTAAGGTTCCATTTCATTGTTGTAAAATTTAACATCGGATGTTGTATTAAAATAATAGTTGATCTCGCCAGCTGCTTTAACAAATACATTCATGCTGAAAATGCTGAACAAATGATATTTTATCCCGGCAGGAATTCCCAGGTAGTTCGAGGTCCTGTTTATCTCTGTTATTTTTAAAAACTCAGTGGTAGTCCCTTCTTGCTTATTAAGCAGATAGAAAAAGTTGGAAGTGCCTGAATATGTAGTTGATTTACTTAACGAGCTTTTTGCCTGTGAAAACCGGATTCCACTAAAAATGCCAATTTTATTTTGATAAATGCGATATTCAACTTTTGCTCCCACGTACCATTTCTGAAATGATAAACTCAGGTTATTTACATCGTTATTAATGCCAAAAGTTGAAACATCAACGGTTCCACGGATAAAATCATAATTGGTCGATTGGCAGGCTTGGTAGTCCGATCCGGTTTCTATTCCAATTAATCTTATTTTTCCTTCCTGGCCTGATAAAACATCAGGAGATAAAATTGCCAGTACAGTAAAAATGAAAAACAATAGTTTTCTAATCATAATTATAAATGTTTTGGAAGTCAAGTTATAACAATCACCGATTATAAAGCTTTGTGATGTTTGTATTTTTTATGATGCCAGATGAGGTTTAATGGTTGCTTTTATGATTTGTTTTATCCTTCATATTTATAATATCCGCAAATATTTTGTCTTTCCTACAGACTTGGCTACGGCTGCAAATTGTGCGGATTTCCGCAGATCTGGTTTCACTCATTTAGGTCAAGCTTATTAATAAGAAATTCTGCAGCACCAGAGGGAGGTCCAATACTATATTCGGAATTATGATTATAACAAGTGGTGATTAAATTCAATATAATCATTAACCCACATTGCGCGATTTTCTTTCAAGGATAAAAAATATCGGTTGAT
>CAYLZH010000288.1:0-5633 GCA_964388245.1 uncultured Bacteroidales bacterium | reverse complement strand
GTCTCAATTTTTCATTTATTCCTTTGTTTTAAGCCGATGTGCAAAATAGCCCATTGATAAAACCAAGCAATCTTTAGAGTAGCAGAACAATCCCATTGATTACTTTTTCAGATATTAACATGTCGCCGTATGTTTGAATACAAAATAGATAAACTCAAAAGTTATGCTACACACAGAATCGTTCGAACGGATATTGCTGGAAGAAATGGACCAGGTGAAACTAATGAACCGAACCGATACAAAGTATTGGTTTCGTTTGAGTGATTTACAAGCGATACTTGATGTAGTGAAAAACGACTATTTTATTTTGAGTATCGATGGTAAAACACTTATGCCATATTCTACTACCTATTTCGATACCGACAAAAACGAGATGTTTGCCAAACACCACAATGGTAAACTCAACAGGTATAAAATAAGGAAAAGGAGCTATGTGAATTCGGGGATTAGTTTTTTGGAAATAAAATTCAAGAGCAATAAAGGGCGTACTATAAAAAAGCGTATCCCTGCCGAATCGAAAAATGGTCAGCTCAGTGCAGGCGAAGATAAATTTATCCAGTCGGTTGCACCGTATGCCGCCGATAAATTACAACCATCGCTGTTGAACCAGTTTGAGCGGATAACGCTGGTAAACCGTAATTTTAAGGAGCGCTGTACCATCGACCTTAACCTTCAGTTTAAAGGTACTGATAAGGAAATAGAGCTCGAAAACCTTGTGATTGTTGAAATAAAATCGGAAGGCCACTCCAACATGTCGTCGTTGGCCCTTGCTTTACGCGACCATCGCATTAAAGCATCCGGATTTAGCAAATATTGCGTTGGTCGTACCGTTACTGACCACCAACTTAAACGCAATGCTTTTAAAAAGAAAATAAGGAGCATCGAAAAATTAATTCAACCTAAAACAGAACTTTATCATATAAATTAGAACTTATGTTAGCATCATTTTTTTTCGCAGATAAATTTGCAGCTTTTCAAGAAGCCACAGGAGATTTAACCACATGGGAAGACCATTTGCGGTTTTTAGGCATTAAGCTGGTAAACATTAACGACTTTAGCGAGTTGTTGGTCCGCTTTGCCCTAAACACACTCATCATCATCTTGCTGATTCATTTTATGTATGCCAAAACCAGCAAGCGCAGGGATTTTTACTTTAGCTATATCGCAATTGGGATAGTTGTTTTCCTGCTTAGTTTTTTGTTGAACAATGTAAAACTGGAACTTGGCTTTGCGCTGGGTTTGTTTGCCATTTTTGGTATTATCAGGTACCGCACCGATACTATTCCAATAAAGGAAATGACCTACTTGTTTGTTGTAATAGGTATTTCGGTAATCAATGCCCTGGCCAGCAAAAAGGTAAGCTATGCCGAATTGGTATTTACAAATGCCGCCATTATTTTGGGCTTGTTTGTTTTGGAAAAACGCTTGTCGTTGAAACACGAGGAGTCGGTGAAATTGGTGTACGAAAAAATTGAGAATATCCATACTATGAGCGAAGAGCTGCTTTTGGCCGACCTGCGATCACGTACCGGTATCAATATCAGCCGATACGAAATAAAGAAGATTGATTTCTTACGCGATGTAGCTGAACTTACCTTGTTTTATAACGCTAAAGAAGGGCGTAGATATGAAGGTTAATCAACTAATTACGGCAACAGTTGTAATCCTCCAGCTTTTTGTAGGAGCAGTAGGAGCACAAGATGTTATCAATGAATTTCAAACCCGTACAGAATTCAGGGCAAGTTATAGTCCCATAAAAAAACTAAAGCTGACGATTAGTCCCGAATTCCGGTTCGACGATAGTTTCTCGCTGGCCAAGTACCATTTCGAAGCCGGTGCTGCATACAAATTAAATAAGCAATTCACCGCAGGGGCAAAATACCGATTTGTGATTAATCCTCGCGACTCGAAAGACACGGAATACCTCTCGCGGTATATGTTTAGTTTAACCTATAAGAAAAAGCTGGACCGTTTCACACCCTCCTTTCGGATGGCATACAGCACTTATGCCGACGACGAGAATACCGATAGCAAATACCTTCGCTTTAAAGGAGGTCTGAATTACGACATCGCTAATTGTAAAATTACACCCCAAATTGGGATCGAAGCTTTCCGCGATCAGAGCGAAAAAGAGCTATACAAAATTCGCTACATAGTTGGTGCCGATTATAAACTGTTCAAGAATAACTACATCGGTATTCGCTACAAACTCGATTTTTACAGAACAGCTTATTATAACAAGCACATAATTGGACTGAATTATAAAATAAAGTTTTAGGAGGAAAAAAGATGAATACAGTGAAGGTCCATAAGAATATCTACCTATTATTAAAAACCGTGTTTAAACTTATAAATGACAGTTTTTCCTGGAGTAATGGTGTATTGGAGTGTTGGAGTAAAAAATTGCAAATAACTCCTCATCACTCCAATACTCCAATACTCCAATACCCTGCAATGGAAGCGGATGGTCAAAAAGATATTTTATCTTGCTCAGCAAATATTAAATACATATTACCCATTGTTTTGTTGATTATAATTGGATGCCGCAAGGATGACATTGTAATTCTTGATACCTATTCCGATTATTCCGACTGGTCAGATGCAACGCACAGCGATTTAGCTGAACCTGATTACGAAACTGTTTTTCCGCAGGACAAAGTTCTTCGCTTCGACATAGAAATAAGTAGCTCTAATTGGTTGGCCATGCAAAACGATTTAGCCGAAAATATAAGTTCGGGTGGCGGACCTGGAGGAATGAGTTTTTCCGATTTCGATCCTGTGTGGGTACCCTGTTCGTTTAAGTTCAACGACACTGAATGGTACAACGTTGGCATTCGATACAAGGGCAATTCAAGTTTACAATCGGCTTACCAGTCGGGCAATAATAAACTTTCCTTCAAACTCGATTTCGATGAATTCGAAGATAGTGATCCGGCTTTGCTAAACCAGCGTTTTTATGGCTTCAGACAGATGAACCTGAATAACAACTTTGACGATGCTTCGTTGATGCGCGAAAAAGTTGGAGCAGACTTGTTCAGGTCTTTTGGATTGGCATCATCGCAAACAGCTTTTTGTGTTGTTTATATCGATTACGGAAGTGGCTCTCAATATTTTGGAGTTTATGCCCTGGTCGAGGAAGTCGACGATTCGGTACTCGGAACACAGTTCGAAGAAGGAAACGGAAACCTCTACAAGCCCGATGGCGATGCTGCATCGTTTGCACAAGGAACCTACAACGAAGGCGAGATGGAGAAAAAAACCAACGTAGAAATGGCCGATTACACCGATGTTAGGTCTTTGTACGATATCATTCATAGCGACGACAGGACCAACAACCTCGAGCAATGGAAATCCAACCTGGAGGCAGTTTTCAATGTTGATGGTTTTACAAAATGGCTGGCAGCTAACATCGTTATCCAGAATTGGGACACCTACGGTATTATGACCCACAACTATTACTTGTACAACAATCCGGCAGATGGCAAACTTACCTGGATCCCCTGGGACAACAACGAGGCCTTTCAGGAAGGAAAACAAGGAGGTGCACTCAGCTTAGGCCTTAACGAAGTAGGTAGTTCCTGGCCACTTATCCGTTACATTATCGATGTGGACGAGTACAACGAAATGTATGAAGGCTATCTGGCCCAATTTGTCGATGAGGTTTTTATTCCGTCAGAAATGATTGCAACATACGAAAGGTATCAGGCAATGATTCAAGAGTATGCCTATGCTGAGGAACAAGGATATACATTTATACAAAACGATTCGGAATTCGATATGGCAATAAGTGATTTAAAGAGCCATGTCCAATCGAGAACAAATGCTGTGGCATCTTTTTAAACTAAATTTTGGGTTATAAATTGGAAATTAGTTAATCGATTAGGACATATGTAAATCTTTCATTCAGTCCTAATCGTTTCCTATTTTGAAATGAAACTACAGCTTCAAAGAATATAAATCCTAATTTTGCAACGATACAATAAAATGCGCGATAAAAGAATGACCTTTTTTAATGACAAGAAGAACTTTTCACGGTTTTTAGAAACCTTTCTTCTAACCATATTTTGGTTACTGTTGTTTGCGTCGCCGTTTATTTTAGATGAATCCGAATACGGCATTAATTGGACTCATATTGTAAATGTGTGGATAATGTTTTTGCCCTATCTGGCTTTGTTCCTGATAAACCGTTTTGTCTTTTTACCTTACTTGTTTTTCAGGAATAGGCGCTTGTTATTCATATTAGCCAACCTAATTTTAATTGTCAATGTGGCTTACGCTATCGAATATTTCAAGATAAATAATCGAGCCCGGTCGCCCGGAATAATGCAATCAGGCCCACCTCGTGGTCCACAAGGCGAATTCCAGCGACCCCAGGGAGAATTTCGTAAGCCACCCCCACATTTACGTGAGAGACCAAGAAAGCCACCTCCAAAACAGTTGCCACCCATGATTAGCTTTATGGTAATTTCGGTATTGGTTATAGGATTTGATACAGGTCTGAAGTTGTCGGTAAAGTGGATGCAATCGGAACAAAAGCGCGTAAACGCCGAAAAGCAAAACGTTGAAACCCAACTGGCGTTTCTCCGCAATCAGGTGAGCCCTCATTTTTTTATGAACACCCTTAATAACATTCACTCATTAATTGATATTGACACCGAAGAGGCCAAGGAGTCGATAATTCGCCTCTCGAAATTGATGCGACATTTATTGTATGATTCGGAGGTGGATAAAATACCCATTCAGAAGGAGTTCGATTTTATCAGAAATTATGTCGATTTGATGAGGTTACGTTTTTCTGATAAAGTGAATATCACTGTTGAGTTTCCCGAAAATATTCCACAGAAGGATATTCCACCTTTATTGTTCACTTCATTTTTAGAGAATGCTTTTAAACATGGTATTAGCTACCGAAGCAATTCGTTTATTCATGTTTCTTTTTCAGTTTCACACAACAGGTTAGCGTTTTCTATAGTTAACAGCAAAGCTGAAAAACGGGAGAAAATAACAAACGGCGGCATTGGTATAGCCAACTCGAAACAAAGGCTGGACTTACTGTTTGGTGATTCTTATGAGTTGAATATTGATGAAAGTAGCGATAGATATAGTGTAAATTTAAGCTTACCAATATGATAAAATGTATTGCCATAGATGACGAACCCCTTGCCCTAAAACAGATTGCAGGCTATGTTGAAAAAACTCCGGGATTAGACCTGGTAAACAGCTTTGAGAGTGCAATGGAGGTAATCCCATTTTTATCAGAGAATGATATCGACCTAATGTTTGTCGACATCAATATGCCCGACCTTAGCGGAATGGATTTTGTGAAATCATTGAACAATCCTCCCAAAGTAATTTTTACTACTGCTTATAGCGAATATGCTATCGATGGCTTTAAGGTGGATGCCATCGACTATCTGCTAAAACCAATTGGCTATGCCGATTTCCTGAAAGCTGCCGAAAAGGCAAAGGAGCGGTTGCGGACAATTGTTGCTGAATCGACAAAAATTGAAAGCAACGAGGAATTTCTGTTTATAAAATCGGAACATAAGATTTTGCGGATAAACCTTTCGGATATTAAATACTCAAGTTTCGCAGTTCCAAAAGTACTGTAATTGTTTGATTTCATAAAATCC
>CAYLZH010000287.1:0-5699 GCA_964388245.1 uncultured Bacteroidales bacterium | reverse complement strand
ATACTCGATACTATCTACTTGATACTTGTCAATTCCTGATACTTTCTTAGTTCCTCCAACACATTCACTTTTACATGGATAAAGTTTTCAACACCCACAGCTTTCAGATCCTCTATGCAAGCTGGGGCTCCCGCTACTACCAAGATTGCATCTTCACCCAATTGCCTGTTAATATCGGGAACCATAGTAACATATTCCTCATCGGAACTACAGGCAACTACGATATTTGCACCTGAAGCTTTTGCGGCAGCTATTCCTTCTTCTACAGTCTTAAATCCATTGTTATCGACAACCTCGAAACCGGCGCAAGCAAAGAAATTACATGCAAACTGGGCACGTGCTTTTCGCATGTTCAGGTTGCCCATTGGGATCATAAAAACTTTAGACCGCGAGTTATCTTTGCTGTACTGATCTGTCTTATAGCGCAACATCTCAAAAGCCTGCGCACCACGATAAGGCTTCAGGGGCTCCGCTAGTACTTCTTTCGCAGAGTAATCTTTTCGTGTGAAAACATTTTCTGGGAACTCCTTTTCAGCAGCCTCAGTGAAGTTCGGGTATTGATTGGTTCCTAAAAGGATCTCACGTCGCTGGGCAATCATCATATCGCGCTTTTGCGAACTTTCTTTTATTTTCTCCTGAATGAATCCCTGCTTAAAGGCTTCCACATATCCTCCTTTTTCATCCACTTCAAGGAAAAGTTTCCATGCTTCTTCAATGATGGAAGCCGTCAGGTTTTCGATGTAATAGGAACCCCCGGCAGGGTCGTTTACTTTATCGAGGTAGCTTTCTTCCTTCAACAGGTTTTGCTGGTTACGTGCTATACGCTCTGAAATTTCAGTCGGGTTTTCGAAGGCTTTGTTAAACGGTTCAACAGTAAGCGAGTTGGTCCCTGCAATGATTGCTGACATAGCTTCGGTGGTAGTTCGGAGCATATTCACATAAGGATCGTACAACGTTTTGTTCCAAATAGATGTGGTTGAGTGAATATGCATTTTTGCGTTTTCCTTGTTTCGAACCCCAAATGAATCCACAATATTTGCCCACAAGTAACGGGCAGCGCGCAACTTGGCGATTTCCATAAAATAGTTGGAACCGATGTAAAAATGAAACTTCATCTTTCCAGCAATCTCATCAACAGATAATCCCTTGTTGGTAAGTTCGGTGAGGTATTCTGCGCCTATTGATAGCGTGAATGCAATTTCATGCACAACACTCGATCCGGCATTGCGGAAATTATCACCATGTACCGACAGCACTTTTAATTTTGACGATGCAGCTTTCTGAATCAACTCTGTTGCCCGATTGTATGAATGGTCAGCAGTTTTCTTAAAATTTCCTTTTAGTGTTAAACGGCCAATCGGTGCAAAATCTACCGATCCTTCGCTTATACCTTTTTGTTTCAATAGAAAATCAAGGATACGTACAGATGAATGCCAGGCAGAGAAATTCAGTTCGATACTTCCCGGATCAATACCTTTCAATAATTGGGAAAGAAAAGCATCATCCAACTTAGTATCATCCCGAAATACGAACCCTATGGAGGTAACCCCTTTCATTAATATTTCCCGTGCCTTTTTATTGGCTTCAACCGGATTGCTAACCTCAATGTCCTGACGGATAAACCAGTCGTTTCCTGATTTATTTATCCCCCTTGAATATGGAAATTCACCTGGTTGTGTATCAAGATAATTTATCGGTTTTAGATCTTCGTACCGGTAGTATGGCTTGAGGTCGAAGCCCTCAATTGTTTTCCAGATTAATTTTTTCGCATAGTCAGCACCTTTAAGATCTTTGTTTATCTGAGCTTCCCAGTCATTAGTTGTAACCGGAGCAAACTCATCGAACAAGGTGCCGGATTTCTGTTCTTCTGTCATATCAAATAACATTAAAATAAGCCGCAAAATTAAGCCTTTTTAAAATACTGGTTTCCATAGGGGATTATGATTTTTATCAGATGAAGTTTTGCCAAAAGTCTACAATTCATTGTATAGGCTGAGTGGGTATTTCCACTTAAAGTAGATAAAATTATAGGTTTATGATTATTATGAAGTGATTTTCTGATTAAATATATTTAAATTCAGAGACACAGCAGAGTACCCTAATTCTACATTCAAACAATGACTTGCAAAATAGTGGAGGATAATTTTTAAAAACATTTCTAAGCAAATACAACCCCTGACACGATATGACGATTCATGCTTTATCTTTGCATCTTCTTTTAACAATAAAACTTAATATTATGATGAATGCAGTAAACTGGTTCGAAATTCCGGCCACCGATTTTGAAAGGGCGAAAAGATTCTACGCCGAAGTTCTTCAACTTGAAATTACCGATGTGCCAATGCCCAATGGTAAATATGCAGTGTTCCCAATGGATCACGAAAAACACGGTGCCTCTGGTGCCATCGTGCAAATGGAAGGTGCAAACCCATCTGCCGAGGGACCCACCATCTATTTCTATGGAGGAGAAGATTTAAGTGTACCATTGGCAAGGATCGAACCCGCCGGAGGGAAAATTATAGTCCCTAAAACTGACATCGGGGAGCACGGTTTCTTCGCCCAATTCATGGACACAGAAGGAAACCGGATGGCCCTTCATTCAATGAAATAAACATGGTAAATTCCAATATCCAAAAAACATATATCAATGTGAATCTTCACGAACGATAACGAGTAAATAAATTCCAAACATCAATTTCAGAATTCCAAACGGAACGACACCTGCAGACAAGATTGGATAATTGAATTGGGGAATTTATTTGTTTTTTGGATATTGTTAGTTGGAATTTCAAAACAGAGGTTCCCTATATTTGTATAAGCATGTCTCAACTGCAAAGGCTCATATCAATTCTTACCCTGCTGAAGTCGAAACGGCTTTTAACTGCCACCGAAATGTCCGAAAAGTTCGAGGTAAGTATTCGAACCATCTATCGCGATATTCGCAAACTGGAGGAGGCAGGAGTTCCTATCATAACCATTGAGGGAAGGGGATACACTGTAATGGATGGCTATACAGTTGCTCCTGTACAATTCACCGAGAAGCAGGCCAATGCCCTTATCACAGCGCAACACCTGGTCCAAAAAACCAATGACACATCGTTTATCGAAAGCTTCGATGAGGCCATGACCAAGATCAAATCAGTATTTCGTTCCTCTATCCAGGAAAAGAGCGAATTACTGAACAGCCAGATTCATGTTTTTGACTATCGCGAAGGAGGAGTGTCCAGCAATGCCCTCTCCGAAATTCAACTGGCGATTACCAACTTCAATTTCGTGGAGATAAACTACCGCAAGGCCAACGACACCAAAATCTCGTTTCGAAAAATTGAACCCGTTGCCCTCTGGTCAACCAAAAACAAATGGATTTTGATTGCCTGGTGTCATTTACGAAACGAATACCGGTCGTTCCGTGTCGATCGCATCCAACACTTCAAAGTACTTTCAGAAAAATTCGAAGACCACAAATTCGATCTACAAAACTACTTCCTCGATTGCTGGTCAAAGGAAACGGAAGGGAAAAACCACGAGCCACCTGAGGTGTTTTTGAAGATAGGGGGGAAGAAATAGAAAAGGAATTAGTCGAATCGCATATGGGCAAGCAAGACGAGTATGCAAATTTTACGGGAAATACTTATAAAAATCTCTTCGGTGCAAAATACGGACAAAATAGAAATCGAGTCCATCGTAGTTAATTCCTATCCTATAATCCTTTATCTTGACACGGTAATACGTTTTATAAGCTGAGAGTTTTTTGATTCCTTGTATTTCTTTCATTTGGCTGGCTTTCCTTGCTCCGTGAATGGTCTTTGCGACAGTCGATAAAACATCCTTGTTGGAAATCTTCTTTAGATCACGGTGGAAACTCTTTTTGAATACCAGTTTCATTGATTCAGCAATTTCATGATCTCTTCTTCGGGTATATTTTCAGTTCTCATGCCCTCTGAGATCGCCATTCCTAACGCCATTTCTTCTTTTTGCTCTTCGTTCAGTAAACTCATCGAGACATCCATCTTTTTTAAGAATTCATACACTATCATAAAATCCTCATTATTTTTTGGGCTTACCAGGATACTTTTCATGTCGTTGTCATTTAATTATAACAAAGATACAAAAACCATGAGTGAAAGTTCCAAAATAAGTTCCGCTTCCGATGATTATTGGGATCAAGGATTGAATTAAGTATCTCCATATGCCAACAGTTGTCTCACTTCGTTCAACATCTGTTCATAGATTCTTGGAACTTTCAAAATGTGAAAGTTATTTTTACAATTTTACTAAGCATAGGAATGATACGAATTCGTGATTGCCTCATGACATAAGTTTCATTTCATAGCATTTACAAATGAACCTGACATATTTTCAATATATTTACAACACAATTAACCCATTTTTTGAATTAAAGTAAAACCTGCAATCATGAAAAAAGTAAACCTAACTTTGATTAGTATTCTGCTAACCTTTGTTCTATGTCAAGCGCATTCCGGCGACACCATCACAGTACCATTCGGTGATTTAATCACCCTGAATGGAATTACAGATGCCGGTGAGTGGGATGATGCTGTGTCTGTTTATGTGGCAGCAGTTAGTGGCAGTGTCTATATCAAACACAACTCGACCTATCTGTTTCTTCAATTTCAATCAGGAAATCCATCCTATCAATCAACAGGTATTTATGTTGATAAAAATAATGATGGGGCAACTGCTCCACAATCGGATGATGTTTGGATTCATGGATCAATGGGACCCTACGAGTGGTACGGAAATGGTACCGATTGGGAATCGTCGATAGTTGCCGGATGGGATTATCAAATCGATCAGGTCAACGAATACGCCATCGAATTGCAAAAACTGGACATTAACCCAAACGTCCCGGATACACTTGGTGTGCTGTTTAGTTTTCTCGACTGGAGCACAAGTGAGTCCACATGGCCATCGGGAGGGAATGCAATTCTAGACAATCCTTCTGCCTGGGCAGATATGATTTTCCAAGCTTCCCCTACACAGGTTGAAACACCACAAATTGCAGATACATATTTTGAAGTTTTCCCAAATCCTTGTAAGGACATGCTTGTGATTTCAAGTCCCTCAGGTATCGGAGAAGATTTAAACTATATCCTGATGAATGCTGCCGGTCAGCAGATTACTCATGAGTATTCGATGGATTTAAACAATCTTAAACTCGACATCACAAATTTGGAACCCGGAGTTTATTTTATCAGTATCTATCAGGGCAATACGACTTTCAGAAAAAAGATTTTGAAACTGTAGGCGCCGAAATGTATTAAAGGCACGAATTTCAGAGAAGTCAGGAGTGAGAACACGCGCGACAGCCAAGGTTTACCTTATTTTGGCATACTCCGACTATCGCAATTGATTAATGCGTATATTTGTAATATTGATAAGGTAAATTATTACTTATGCTTGTAACACTTGACATTGAAAAACATCAGCTTCGTGCTATTCAGGAATTAGCAAAACTACTGGAAGTTAATCTTTATGTTGAGCCCGAATTGAATGAGGAACAGGAAAATAAAGCCTTGTATAAAGCCATGCAGGATGGGGATCAATCTATCCTGAATGAAAGAGAACAAAAAGACTTCAAATCATGGTTGAATGACTAAAGCAAAAAACCAGGTTTTTGATGAAATGTAAGCCTCCGGCGTACTACATCTTGTCTGGTTTTCTGATTGGTACTATTT
>CAYLZH010000286.1:0-5711 GCA_964388245.1 uncultured Bacteroidales bacterium | reverse complement strand
CCAGCAAAAGACCGGTACATGCTGGAGTTATGCTGCTACATCATTTATTGAATCGGAATTGCTTAGGCTCGAAAAGGGTGAATACGATTTATCTGAAATGTATTTCGTTCGTCACACTTACCCGGCTAAAGCAGAACTATATATCAGAAAACATGGATTGGGCAATTTTTCGCAGGGAGGCCAGGCTCATGATGTCATCAACGTAATAAAAAATCATGGTATGGTACCTGAGGAAATATATCCTGGGAATAATTATGGTAAAGTGCATAACCATTCCGAATTAGCCAATATTTTAAAAGGAATGCTCAACGGCGTTCTAAAGAGCAGGCGTCAGGGACTGTCAGCCAAATGGCTTCCTTCGCTTGATGCTGTTTTAGATATATATCTTGGTTCGGTGCCCGAGCAATTTGAATGGGACAGCAGGCAAATGTCGCCTCGAAGTTTTGCCGGCCGTTTCCTGAATTTCAATCCTGACGATTATATTGAAATCACTTCCTATTCACACCATCCTTTCTATACAAAAATAAATCTTGAAGTGCCCGACAACTGGTCATCCGATTTATATTATAATGTGCCTGTCGATGATCTGATCAGAATTATGGATTATGCAATTAAAAATGGTTTCTCAGTTTGTTGGGATGGTGATGTTAGTGAAAAAGAATTTTCTCATAAAAAAGGTTTAGCCATTGTTCCTGAAAAAGAATGGGCAGACAAATCAAAGGACGACAAAGAATTATTATTCGAAGAATACGAACGCGAAAGAAAAATCACCCAGGACTACCGTCAGGAAAAATTCGACAACCTAATCGCAACAGACGATCATTTGATGCACATAATTGGAATATCGAAAGACCAGAAGGGCGTTAAGTACTACCTTTCCAAAAACTCATGGGCTGAAGACAGCAACGATTTCGGAGGAAAACTTAATATGTCGGAAGCCTATTGCAGATTGAATACGGTTGCAATAATGGTGCATAAAGAAGCGCTTCCAAAAGAGATTGCAGGAAAATTACGTATCAGGTAAGAGTTTTTATTGAGATAAATCAAACTATGTCTCGACTTCATCGAGTTCGACACGTAGATTATCGATTATAAAACTTTGCCTTTCAGGGGTATTTTTGCCCATATAAAACTCAAGCAACTTTGACACCGACTCGTCACGCTTATGAATAACAGGTTCCAGTTGAATATTTTCACCGATAAAATATTTAAACTCATCGGGTGAAATTTCTCCAAGCCCTTTAAAACGGGTTATCTCGGCATTTTTACCTAATTCAGCAAGTGCTTTTTCTTTTTCTGAATCGGAGTAGCAATATTCGGTTTTTTGTTTGTTTCGAACACGGAACAATGGTGTTTGCAGAATATATAAATGTCCTGATCGGATCAATTCAGGAAAGAATTGCAGAAAAAAGGTGATCAGCAGTAAACGGATATGCATTCCGTCAACATCGGCATCGGTAGCAATGATAACATTGTTATAGCGCAGATTTTCAATTCCTTCCTCGATATTTAAGGCTGCCTGCAATAGATTAAATTCCTCATTTTCATAAACAATCTTCTTGGTAAGCCCATAAGTATTTAATGGTTTTCCTTTCAGGCTGAATACTGCCTGGAAATTTACATCGCGCGATTTTGTAATCGATCCGCTTGCCGAATCGCCCTCGGTAATAAAAATAGTCGATTTTTCCCTTTCGTTCTTATTCGAATTATAATGAATACGGCAATCGCGGAGTTTTTTATTATGAAGACTGGCTTTTTTAGCCCTTTCGCGAGCAAGCTTTTTAATGCTCGACATGGCTTTTCTTTCCTTCTCCGATTCCATTATTCTTTGAAGGAGTATCTCGGCGGTTTCCTGATTTTTGTGAAGATAATTATCCAGGCTTGCCCTTACAAAGTCGTTGATGAAATTACGCACGGAAGGCCCGTCGGGGCCTATATCTTTCGAACCCAGTTTTGTTTTAGTTTGTGATTCAAATACAGGTTCTTCAACTTTTATGCTGATTGCAGCAGTGATACCTGTCCTGATATCAGATGCATCGAAATCTTTCTTATAAAAATCGCGAACTGTCTTTACAATTGCCTCTTTAAATGCTGTGAGATGGGTTCCGCCTTGTGTTGTATACTGGCCGTTTACAAAACTATAATAATCTTCGCCATATTGATTTCCATGTGTTAATGCAAGCTCAATATCGTCGCCTTTTAAATGTATAATCGGATATCTACCGGGCGAATTTCCAAGGTTTACTTTGAGCAGGTCGAGCAATCCGTTGCGGGAAAATATTTTCGTTCCATTAAAAATAAGGGTTAATCCTGAATTTAGAAATGCATAATTCTTAAGCATACTTTCGATATACTCATCAATAAAATCGAAATTTCCGAACAGGTTTTTATCCGGTGTAAATTCTATTAATGTTCCGTTTGGCTCGTCAGTATCTACAATTTTATGCTCTTTAACAATCTCTCCGGTCGAAAACGCGACCATCTTCATTTTACCTTCGCGAAAAGCTTTGATGTTAAATTTATGTGAGAGTGCATTAACAGCCTTAATACCGACACCATTCAATCCAACCGATTTTTTAAATACTTTTGAATCGTACTTTGCTCCGGTGTTCATTTTGGATGCCACATCAACAACTTTACCCAGGGGAACTCCCCGTCCGAAATCGCGTACCCTCACCTGGTGGTCATCGATTGTAACTTCAATATTTTTTCCAAATCCCATCGCATATTCATCGATCGAATTATCTATAACTTCTTTAAGGAGGATATAAATACCATCATCATGGGAAGCTCCATCGCCTAATTTCCCGATGTACATTCCCGGTCGTTTGCGGATATGTTCCTTCCAGTCTAATGTCCGTATACTATCATCTGTATAACTCGCTACCATGCTATCCTAAATTTGGGCAAAGATACCCAAAACACCAAACATTCGCGAGATTGTTTATCAACAGGGATATTAACAGCCATTATCAACCAGGGATTAAACAATCAAACTTAAAATATCGATACAATCCGTTTTACAGATTCTTTTCAATCATCCTAACAATAATTTTTATCAGGAAAAATCCATTGTTCATCATATATTTTATTTGCCTATTAAGCAATCAATTATTTTTACTAAGTAGATTGAGAAAATAATAATGAACCTTTTTAATATAACCTAATTAAACTATGACAAACAGGCCGACTCAACAAGCACTACTAAAAAATCAACAATCATTTCAGGAGATGATTCCACCCTTTTCGTTGCTACGATGGCAATTTAGAATTTGGAGATGGGAAAACTTCGATAAATATATTAATCTGGAAGATCAGACAATTTCATTGGACGATAAAGCGCTGTGTTATGAAGTGTTATATCCTCAATGGTACAGGATGGTTTATGACACTCAAGATAAAACCATGATAAATTAGGTGAATAATTCTCATTAATAACTAAAGCTGTTCGTAATATTATCCGGGCAGCTTTTTTTATTCGCAGTCGTTACTATGCCTTAAAATGCTTGCTCCAATGGCGTTCAGGCGTTTGTCAATGTCCTGGTACCCCCGGTCGATCTGTTCCACATTATGAATTACGCTGGTGCCTTCGGCCGACATTGCTGCAATAAGCAATGCAACACCAGCCCTGATATCGGGCGATACCATAACGGTTCCGCGCAGCTTTTGCTTGTGGTCGAGCCCTATTACGGTTGCCCTGTGCGGATCGCATAGAATTATCTGGGCTCCCATATCAATGAGTTTATCCACAAAAAACAAACGGCTTTCAAACATTTTTTGATGAATCAGGACACTTCCTTTTGCCTGGGTTGCTGTTACAAGAAATACACTTAGGAGATCGGGTGTAAGTCCAGGCCAGATTGCATCGGCAATGGTCATAATCGATCCATCGATAAAAGTCTCAATTTCGTAATTCTCCTGGGCAGGAATATAGATATCATCGTTTCGTCTTTCCAGTTGTATACCTAATCGCTGAAACGCACCGGGTATCAATCCCAGGTTATCGTACGACACATTTTTTATGGTTATTTCGGAGTGGGTCATAGCAGCCAGACCAATGAAACTTCCTATTTCAATCATATCGGGAAGTATGGTATGCTCACATCCGCTAAGGAATTCTACACCGGTTATTTCAAGTAAATTAGAACCAATACCCGAAATTTTGGCCCCCATCCTGATAAGCATTTTACACAACTGCTGAATATAGGGTTCGCATGCTGCATTGTAGATGGTTGTTTTTCCTTTTGCAAGAACAGCAGCCATAATAATATTAGCGGTACCGGTTACCGAAGCTTCGTCGAGGTGCATGTAGGTTCCGGTCAATTTTCCAGCCTCGATTCTGTAGAAATGCTCTGATGGATTATAGTCAAATTTTGCACCTAATTTCTGCAAGCCTATTATATGAGTATCAAGCCGGCGCCTGCCTATTTTATCTCCTCCGGGTTTGGGCATATAACCCATTCCAAACCGGGTTAATAATGGTCCCAATATCATCACCGAACCTCGTAATCCTGCCCCTTTTATCCTAAAATCGTCAGAACTTAAATAATCAATATTGATACTCTTTGCCCTGAACGAATAGTCCGATTTATTTAATTGTTCAACTTCTACTCCGAGGCTTTTGAGCAAATCAATAAGCTTTTTAACATCACGGATTCCGGGAATATTCCTTATAATAATTTTTTCGGGAGTAAGCAGAACTGCACAAAGGATTTGCAATGCTTCATTTTTTGCTCCTTGCGGAATTAACTCACCCTTTAGTCTTTTGCCCCCGGTAATTTCGAATGAAGCCATTTCTACAAATTGATTTCAGGTTGGTAAATATGTGATTTCCAGAAAATTTTATTAATGCGACCTGCCGCGCGAATCGTTCTTATTTGCTCGTGAATGTTTCTTTTTCTTTGGTTTTGAACTAATAACATCTCTTGCGTCGATTAATTTCAGATCTTCTTTGGGTTGGAGTTTTCCATTCGATAATAATTTCAGATTATGAAAAATATTGTCATCACTCACACTATCGCGGTTCCAGGTTAAATACGATTTCTTCATGTGATTAGCCAAAACCTCGGTTAGCAATTCCTTTTCGGGGCCATCGTCAAACTCCGCTGCTTTTTGTATCATATCTTCCAGGGTTTTGCCATAGTGCATAAACCTGATCCTTTGCGCCGGATATTCAAGTTTGCGGGGTTTCTCCATTAATTTTTGCCGCTCTGGCATTGGATATGGTGAATCAATATCAAGATCGAAATCAGACATTATATAAATATGGTCCCAAAGCTTGTGTTTAAAATCACTAATATCACGTAGATGTGGGTTCATATTTCCCATGATCGAAATAATTACTTTAGCAGCATTGTTTCTATCTGCCTTGTTTTCAATGGTTTTAAGATGATCAACCATTCTCTGGATATTCCTGCCATATTCAGGAAGCACCATTTTTTTTCTTTGTGTGTTATAATCCATAAAAATATTTTCAGGATGGAGTTCTATTATTTAATAGTCTCATCAATAGCTTGACAAAAGTAAACCTTTAGCCTGGATTCGCAAAAATAATCAGTTCAGGTAAATACGCCACCAATAATATTTCTTTGCATTCTGTTAAGATAATTGCAATATAATATATATGAATTAAATGAATCCTTTCCACTTACATTAAAAAAAATACCATTTATCAACAAATTACTGCCATTGCAAAGAATAATAGAAAAAAG
>CAYLZH010000285.1:919-5720 GCA_964388245.1 uncultured Bacteroidales bacterium | reverse complement strand
CCTACCTATTTGGCAGCCAGCAACTCACCAGCCCCGGCACATACTATGATACACTCCAGACAATTTATGGGTTGGACAGCATTATTGAATTATCGTTTTCACATATACCGATACCTGGTGTTTTCATAACTCCGTTTTTACAAGATACCATCTGTTACCAGGACACAATCCTTGATTTGCCTGTGGCATTACCTCCGGGAGGTACTTTTTCCGGTGCAGGTGTTATACCTCCTTTCTTTTCAGTCAGCCAGGCCGGAACAGGCGTGCAAACCATTAATTATTCATATACCGATATTTCAACAGGTTGTACCAATTCGGATTCTACATTTTTAATGATTCATCCAATTCCTGCTGTATCAATATCATCCTTTCCGCAGAATGCTTATTGCTTATCAGACAGCTTTACTAATTTACCAATGTCGAACCCACCGGGAGGTGAATATAGCGGCCCAGGGGTTACAACTACAAATATAAATTTCGGGTTGGCCGGGGCTGGCCAGCATGAAATCGATTATAGCTACACAGATACTGCAACCGGATGCTCAAACAGCGATACAGTATTGCTTGTGGTATATGAAAACCCAAATGTAGCAATTTCCCCCTTCCCACAAGACACCTTCTGCATCGAGGATGAGTTTATTGATTTCCCGCCTGCATATCCTTTGGGTGGATATTATGCAGGCCCCGGTGTTACAGTCACCAACATTAACCTTTACCTGGCCGATACCGGCCTGCATGAAATAAGCTACCATTTTACTGATATTACAACAGGTTGCTCCAACAGTGATACCACTCAGTTGCTGGTAATCTCGTGTCTTACTATTTCAGAAGCTGAAGAAATGGGTATAATGGTTTATCCGAACCCGACTCAGGATTACATAATGGTTAACTGCCAAAACATGAATTTATCAGGAAGCCTTCAAATCCGCTTGTTCAACAGCACCGGATCGCTTGTTCATGAAGAAACTTCAGCAGGTTTTCCACATCGTCTAAACCTCAGCCACCTGAAACCCGGCATGTACTATTTGCAGTTGTACAATGGTAAATCAACGGTGGTATATAAGGTGGTGAAACGATAGGTGTTATAGTGGTCAGGGAAACACGAGTATTCAGCTCGAAGTTATGCTTCGCTAAGCTTCGAACTGGAGGAATTTACACCCAATAGATAAAAAAACAGGCCTGCTTCATCGAAACAGGTCCACAATTTTATTTCAAGTTTTATATCTATTTTATTATCACCATTTTCTTTGTTTTGTTGTACTCTTTTGATTGCAGGCGATAATAGTAAGTTCCTGCTGATAAATTATTGGTTTGGTAATTAGGTTTTGCTGATTTTCAGCACACATCTCTTTAAAAGCTGAATATCAGTAGTAAGATTCGTATTACGTTAATTAATATAAAAATAAATGCACGATTTTCCAGAAGAAAAGTGAAATTTTCATGCATTTTTAAATTTGACGTCAGGTTATGCCGCGTAGTAGCTAAATCTCAATAACCGTGTGCAAAGCTCACGGATAGAAACAAACCTACAAAACACAGCCCCGACAGGGGTTGAAGTAAAGATTTGTAGTTCAGCCCCTTCAGTGCAGTAATAGACGCATGTTATGTTTCACCGGTAGTTTTTGAAATTTGACTCTTTCAGAGCCTGTCACAGAAAATCAGCAAATCCTATTTCAACCACTCATCCAGCCAACCTTTAAAAGTACGCTGCCAGAGAATACTGTTTTGTGGCGTGAGCACCCAATGGTTTTCTTCAGGAAAATGAAGATACTTGGCGGGAACACCACGAAGAACAGCCGCATTAAAAGCACTCATCCCCTGTGTGTAGGCAATCCTGAAATCCTGCTCGCCGTGGATTATCAGGATTGGCGTATCCCACTTATCTACAAATTTGTGTGGCGAATTGGCATATGAGCGTTGAGCAATCTTGTTCGATTTATCCCAGAAGGGGCCACCCAAATCCCAGTTTACGAAAAACATTTCCTCAGTCTCAAGATACTGGGCTTCGAGGTTAAACATCCCATCGTGTGATATAAATGCTTTGAACCGGCCATCATGATTTCCGGCTAACCAAAACACGGAAAAGCCACCATAGCTTGCTCCGATAGCTCCCAGGCGACTTTCATCAATAAAAGGTTCTTTCGATAATTCATCGATTGCCGTCAGGTAGTCTTTCATATTCTGGCCTCCATAATCGCCTGAAATCTGCTCATTCCATTCCTGCCCAAAGGATGGCAATCCCCGGCGGTTTGGCGCAACAATAACATACCCGTTTGCAGCCATCATCTGAAAATTCCAACGATAGGAGAAAAACTGGCTCACGGCAGATTGTGGCCCGCCCTGACAATAAAGCAATGCAGGATATTTTTTAGCCGGATCGAAATGCGGAGGATAGATTACCCACACCAGCATGTCTTTGTTGTCGGTGGTTTTAACCCAGCGCTCTTCTACTTTTGCCAGTTCAAGTTGATCAAGTACAGATTTATTCACAAAGCTGATTTGTGTTTCCTCACCGGTTTTTGGATCAATCCTGAAAATTTCAGTAGGCATCGACATGGATTGTTTGGTACTTATCAATACATTGCCGGCTTCGACAACCGAGCGGTAATTATGGTCGCCCTCTGTAACCTGGGTAAACTTTCCGGTCTCTATGTTTAATCCGAATATTTGAAAGCGGGCAAGATGATCGCATGTATACCAAATCGTTCTACTATCGGCACTCCAGCTTAAACCGTGAACATTGCGGTCGAATTCTGTGGCTGTATAATCTTTTTTACTTCCTGTGGCAATATCATAAATAAACAAACGGTTTTTGTCGGCCTCATAGCCGTCCCGCTCCATGCTTTCCCAGGCGATCATACTTCCATCGGGCGAATAAACCGGGGCGACATCATAACCCATCATTCCTTCTGTTAAATTTGATGTTTTCCCCGATTCAAGATCATAAATAAAAATATCGGAATTGGTCGACAAAGAATAATCCTTACCAAAGCTGTGCTTACAGGTATAGGCTAGTTTTTTACTGTCGGGGCTCCAGTTAATTTGCTCTGTTCCTCCCCAGGGTTTCAATGGCGAATGATAGCGTTGACCTTCCATTATATCTTTTGAATTACCCACTGTTTCGTTGGTAAATTCTGCCACAAAAACATGACTGTAGGTATAATCGTGCCATCTATCCCAGTGCCGGTACATCAAATCGGTTTCGATATAGGCTTTGGCTTTAGGCAAATCAGGATACAGATCGTTCACACTTTGATCAAGTTTAACATTCTTTGTGTACATTAATTTCGATCGATCAGGAGAAAACTTATAACCTGTTATACCACCTTCGATATCGCTTACCTGTTTTTTATTATTTGAATTGACATCCATAAACCAGATTTGCATAGAGCCACTCTCAACCGACATATAGGCAATCCGGTCGTTATCGAACCAGGCAGCACCATATTCACCTTTTGCTGTTTTGGTTAACTGTTTCACATTCTGACCATCGATATCGCTCATGTAAAGATCGGTGTTCCCTTTGTTATCATTGATATCATAATAAGTGATGCCATATACAATTTTACTATTGTCGGGCGATACATCAACCACGCCAATACGGCCAAAGTACCATAGTACCTCGGGCACCATAACATCGCTGGAAAGTTGAACATCAGGTTTACCGATAATTTTTTCGCTGGGTTTTGTTGTAGCTTCTTTATCAGAAACTGGTTGATTACATGCCGAAATAATGATCGACATTATTAGTAATACCCATGATAATTTTTTCATTGTTAGATCATTTTATTAAAAAAACTATAGTGTTGTGATTATGTTGCTAAAATATATCTGAGTGTGTCCCTGTTGTCATTAACAACAAAGTAAGAATTCTCTCATCCTGATTCCAAACAAGCAACCAATCTTGTTTTATATGACATTCCCAAAGGCCTTTATATTTCCCGCTAAGGGTAAGTGGTTTGTATTTTTGGGGTAGTTGCCCATTTTTTTGAAGAATATCAACAACTTCTTGCAGTAAAGTAAGGTCATAACCTCTGGATTTACAACGCTTGACATCCTTCTTGAACCTTTTCGTATAATGGATTGAATACATATCAGGACAGGCAACTATTGATTAAATCTTCAGCATCTTTTGCTTTATAAACATTACCTTTTTTAACATCTTCGATTGAAGCATTAATACCTGAATTTTGATCAATTGATGTAAACTTTACTATCTCATCGAGTGAGCGTAATAGAGCAACCAGATTTTTCCCGGTTTTGGTTCTTTCATTTATTCTTATTATGTATGTTGCCATTATTATTCACTAAGTTTATTACAAAGTTATACAATCTGACCTAAAAAAATTTGATAAAAATCAGAAACATTTCGAATTGTAGGATTATTCATGTACAAATCTATTTTAATAAATTTTGCATTCTGCTAACATAGCTATTTCTTTGCCGGTGAATTATTAAATTAAGAATCTTTAGTGTGAATCAGTTTATCAATGAATTAAATTCTGTGCAGCGATCAGCAGTTATGCGTATCCAGGGTGCTTCGCTTGTAATTGCAGGTGCTGGTTCTGGAAAAACGCGGGTGCTGACCTATAAAATAGCGTACCTTTTATCGAAAGGAGTACCAGCAGGATCGATACTTGCCCTCACTTTTACCAACAAAGCAGCCCGTGAAATGAAAGACAGGATTGAGGCACTTGTTGGCCCCGAAACTGTTAGAAATATCTGGATGGGGACTTTTCACGCCAAATTTTCGACAATCCTTCGCATGGAGGCCGAAAAGCTGGGCTATCCGAAAAGTTTT
>CAYLZH010000285.1:0-909 GCA_964388245.1 uncultured Bacteroidales bacterium | reverse complement strand
CGCAGGATTCTAAAAACATGCTAAAGCAGATAATTAAGGAACTACAGCTTGATGAGAAAATTTACAAACCGTCAGTTATCTTAGGCAGAATATCAAAAGCTAAAAATAATCTGCATACGGCAAGCGCCTATGTTGCTAAACCATCGCTTTACGAAACCGACCGTAATTCGAGAATCCCTGAAACAGGCCGAATTTTTCAGATTTATGAAGCCAGGTGTAAACAGGCCGGTGTTATGGATTTCGACGATCTGTTGCTGCACACTAACCTTCTGTTTCGCGATCATAAAGATGTATTGGAAAAATACCAGGACAGGTTTAAATATATCCTTGTCGATGAATACCAGGACACTAATTTTGCCCAGTATTTAATCGTGAAAAAATTAGGTACTAAACATGGGAATGTTTGTGTTGTAGGCGATGATGCACAAAGTATTTATGCCTTTCGTGGGGCAAAAATCGAAAACATCCTGAATTTCAGAAATGATTATCCGAAATATAAACTATTCAAGCTCGAACAAAATTACCGTTCGACACAAACCATAGTAGATGCGGCAAATAGTCTGATAAAAAAAAACAAAGGGCAGATTCCTAAAAGAGTATTTTCCGAAAACACTGTTGGCGATAAGATAAAGCTGGTTAAAGCCTATACAGATGGTGAGGAAGGTGTACAGATTGCCAATGCAATTTTTGACACAAGATTGCGTAATCAATTACAATACAGCAATTTTGCAGTATTATACCGAACCAATGCCCAATCACGGATTATTGAAGATTCTTTACGAAAGAGAAACATCCCCTACAAAATATATGGGGGCTTATCCTTTTATCAGCGAAAAGAAGTTAAAGATTTAATCGCATACTTCAGACTTACAGTAAACCATAACGACGAGGAGGTTATTCGAAGGATTA
>CAYLZH010000284.1:0-5753 GCA_964388245.1 uncultured Bacteroidales bacterium | reverse complement strand
GAAGCCACCTGGTTCGATGAAAAGGATTGAAGGCCTTTTTTCATTAAAATAAAAGAACTACCCCAAACAAAAGCCAGGGCAAACAGCATAACATATTGCCAGTGCCGTTTCTCCAGATAAGATGTGTCCCTAATGAATCCAAATTTTTTATTCCAGAGAATTTTCATATCTCCGTTCTTTTATACCTGCAATTATACTTACAATTAATAAAACAATAATTGCAATGGTATAACCATAAGGGATTTCTACAGCATCGCCTTTGGCATAAGAATGCATCCCTCCAAGGAAATAATTTACGCCGAAATAGGTCATTAAAATTGCACTATACGACCAGAATGCTGAAAAATTAAAAGCAAAATTGGTTTTTAATCCTGGAATGAATTTAATATGTGCAGTAAATGAATACACTAAAATCGATACCAGACACCAGGTTTCTTTGGGATCCCAGCTCCAATATGTCCCCCAACTTTCGTTGGCCCAAATTCCACCTAAAAAGCATCCGATGGTCAAAAGGAATAAACCTAAAATTGTCGACAATTGATTGAGTGTTGTTAATTCAGCAATCATTCTGTCAATTTTGTCTTTATTCTTGTTAGTCTTAATCACCATCAGGATTAAACACAATAATGCGCCAAAAAATACACTTCCCAACACACCATAGCTGGATGTTATCGTGGCTACATGAATACTAAGCCAGTATGATTTCAGTACCGGTACCAGGTTTGTGATGTCGGGATTCATCATTGTTAGATAAGCCACAAGTAAAGGGGCGGCAGCGAAAAGAGTAACCACGGGTATCAATAATAAAGACTTTCGTGATAGCAATAATCCTGCGAACAAACCCGACCAGGAAATAAATATCATGGCCTCGTAACCGTTGCTAAAGGGGGCATGTCCTGAGATATACCACCTGATGCCAATTCCGGCAGCATGTACAAGCAAAGCAATGAACAGAACTAATTTTAAAATGCGAATAGAGAATCCAGGTTTCTTTTTTCCTGATGATATATGTGCAAAAACAAGAAAGATTGCGATTATGCCCAAAAGAAGGTACACAATTGCCAGTTTAGAGAAGATATTGTAGCGATCGTAAATTACCTCGAGGTTCATTTGGGTTTTCGAAGGTAGTATTGATGCTGCGGTTTTTTCCTGGTATTTTTTTATACCTTCAATCATGAAATCGGCATTTTCCGACTCTTGATTATCTAAATAGCTCAGATACATCGACAGGGCTGTTTTTACAAATATCGAATCCATGGAAGGTGCACCTGAAATTTTCGAATTTGATGAATACCAGGGAGCCTGTATGTCGACCGGATTGGGAAATATCGTAAACAACATTTGATACTGGAGCATTGAATAGATATTAATTCTTTCGTCGACAGTTATAATATCCCTGTCGAACTTGGTACGTTCGGCCGGAAATTTTTTATGGCTTATTTCTATCAGGTTGCGAAGTTTATAAGTCGTTGTACCGGTTGTGTCGAAAAAATCGCGGAAAGAGGCGAATTTGCCTTCAAGACCAAGGCGCTGCATCAGGTTCTTGTTGGACACCTTTATAATTTTTTCACTATGCCAGTTTCCCGGATCCATCATTATCCCTAAAATTACCTGACTTGCTGATAATCCATTGTACCTGGCTTTTCCATAAATCTTTCGCAACAGGTCGAGATTATAACTATGAAGAGGTTTAATTCTACCTTCTTTTTCCTGAAACCATAGATTTCCAAATTTTTCAGCATGGTTTCTTTCCGGATACCTGGCCGGGCCTTCTTGCGCAAACGAACTGCCTGTCAGTCCAAGGATTAAAATCAATATTATTCCAGCTTTTTGCTGAAACGAACCAAGTTTGCGGAGAAATCCACGAAACTGGCTGTGCCGCCAAAACAGGCCTAATAACATCCCGGCAATCATTAAAAAATAGCCAAAATAGGTGGTCCTCATTCCAAGTACATCATAATTAACCGATAAGATGGTTCCCATTTCATCGGTATCGTACGACGATTGGAAAAACCTATAGCCATTATAATTCATTATATGGTTCATGTAAATGCTGTAGTCAAGAACTTTTGTGTCCTCTGAATCCAAAACCGAAACATTGCTGATAAACGACGATGGACTACTCGATCCGGGATAGCGTTCAATAATAAAATCATTTAGAAATACCGAAAAAGGAAGGTTGTAATATTGTGATCCATAGGATAATTCCAGTTGGTAATTATTATCAGTTATTAAATATGGTGCTGATTGGAATCCGCTTCCTCCCATTAGGTAAAAATTTCTTTTAAGACCCTGGAATTCATAAGACATTTCAATAACATCGGGTTTTCGTGTCTCACTGTTTTGGTCGGTAAAGAACATTATTTCGGCCTGGGGCGAATATTCAACAAGAACAATCATTGCCTCAGTAAAAGAGTAAAGAGTCCGGTTGTTAAACTGATAATACTTATTCTCTATCATCGTACTATCGTTCTTATTACCCATTGTTTGCATATTGCCCGGATACTTCGACCTGATAAGCAAAGTATTATTTAAATTTTTCAATTGGAAATCGCATTCCATCTGATCATCAAAGGCAATAACCATATCTCCGACCTTAAATACATCGCCTTCCCGGATAAATAGTTCGTGCCGGCGATTCGATGATGATATCATAATGTGAGCAACCGGACTGCCGGTTTCAAAAGGCATAATCCGGCCCGAAGCAGATGGAATGTAATTATGGCTTTTGAAAATAAACTTTTGCTGATCGAATTTAATGCTTTCATTTATGTTCTTGATTGACAATGAAGACATAAGGGTTTTTGTAGTGAAATAACTGGCCTTGTCGCCATTGCTTATTTTAGCATTAAAAAACACCGAGGATGATCCGAAATAATTGGAGCTTTCACCTTCTCTGATATGCATTAAACCATTAACGCCGGTATATCGTGTAAAAGCTGCACCAATTATTATAATCAGAAACGACACATGAAATAGAAAAACCGGTAGTTTTTTAAGATTATAAAGCTTAAATCTGAAAATGTTAATTACCATGTTTATTGATAAAAGAACCATGATTGCCTCAAACCACTTTGTATTATAGATTACGGCTTTTGCGGCTGTTGTGCCATATGCATCTTCAATAAAAGTTGCGTAACCAATAGCTATTGCAAAGACTAATAATAAGATTGCCATAAATGGCATTCCAAAAAGTATATTTATATATTTCTTCATGTTTACTAATTTTCTGTCCAAAATTGGAAGGCAAGAATACTAAAAAACAATGATATTTATGTCGCAATTAGATTCAACTGAAAAAGATATGATAAGCAACAACGCAACTGACATTAGATATCATTGAATAAAGATTGAAGAACATATTTTTCATCGAATTGTTTGAGAAGTTCTATAAAAACATTGTATCTTTGCAGCCCGAAAATGGACTCGTAGCATAATGGATAGTGCACCTGGTTACGGCCCAGGAGGTTGGGGGTTCGAGTCCCTCCGAGTTCACTTATTACACAAAACTCCGTATCAATCAATAAGATGCGGAGTTTTTTATTTTACACCCAATGTCGCGATTTTCTTTCTAATGTTCACATTTCTAATATGTTAATAGAGTTCGATATCCTGTCGAATTATAATTCTAAAGTTTGCTTTAAATGGTCAACAATTTGCTTATGTTTTTCAGGGTTATTTGCTCTCAATTTTTGAATATTCAATAGCTTCCATTTAATTGCTGGTAAGTCTTTTAAAATAGGAATTGGAAACAAATCCCATTGAGGTTCACCAGTTTCAAAACTTAACAGGAACATCTTATCTTTCTCTAATAGCTGATTCTGTATAGTTTCAATTAACAAGCTTCTTGTTTTTTCATAATCCTCATACGAAAATCCGATTGTTGTCATTCCTGCAAATTGATTTTCAAATGCTGATTTTTGGTCTTTGAGTATAGGAGCCAGTAATTCATTAATTGGTTTGTAATGGCTTATTAAACCCACTTTATAACCATCCCATATATCACCAGCTAATCCTTCATTTTCATGCAATAACTTTACATCAAACAAATCACGCGGATGTTGCCTGTCAACTGCTGCACATATTTTACCACCGTATAATTCTGCAAAAGAAACTACATTAATTGCGGCAAACATATCAAACTCTTCCTGTACACTTTCTACAACCTGCATTAGCTTAGGCTGAAAAACTACACCTCTTGTGATTGTATTTACCTCGATTTTTATCTGCGCCCTATGCCCCTGACAATTTAACTTTACAACAGGTCCTCCATCAAGAGGCACGGGATTTACATTTATTCCTTTTACATTTTTTTCAATATCAGCCTTTATTCTACTTAATCCCTTTTGAATATTTTTCAATGCTTCACTTCTTGAATCAATTGGCAGATAGGTTAAGTCAATATCAACCGACAATCGTGGCATATCTCTAACAAACAAATTGATAGCTGTCCCGCCTTTCAATGCGAATGTTCTTTCCTTGGCAACATAAGGAAGAACCTGTAACAATAAACTTACCTGCGCTTTATATACTTGAGAAATCATAATTCGGCTAACTCCTTTGGAATTGATATCAAGTACTTGGCATTATATACTCCTTTTTCAGTTACCATACGTCTGCCACTTCCCAAATTAAGTTTGTCAATCTCTAAAAACTGAAACCATTGGTGATTTGCTTTTTCTGCCATATACAAAAACAGTCTTTTTACTTTTACGGAAGTACAAGCCTGCAATAATTCGGATACAAGCTTTGGCTTCAGATTTACCAAGCCTTCAAATATCTGGTAACATTCCACAAGATCTGACTTATTTGGGGCTAAATATAAACACTCGATTATAGCCCTTTCAGGTGTTGATACTCTTAGGTTTATCTGTTTTATTTCTATTTTCTTTGTTCCGATATTATCAGGTAAAAATGATGTTGATTTATGTAATATCTCTGCATTCCAATTATATTTTGCAAACCACTTTGGTAGTTTTGTTCTCTGTGGCGAAAACAGATATAATATTTCGTTACTTAACCTGATGTAATGACTAAAGCCTTGTAAATCCAATGCGGTTATGCCTCCAACATGAACCTTTGTCTTTGTTTGTTCTTGTATTGCATTTAGTGCTCCGTACCACTCTATTACATCACCCGGTTTCTTGAATGCACCCCTGCCAAGAGCTTCCAACCAGCCACTCTCCAAATAGTACATTCTTAAATCATCTGAGATATTTAAGTTTTCTAACAATGGGATTGTGATCACATTCCCTTGGTGTATGCTTTTAAATAGAGATTTTAATTTTGTTTCTTTTTTGACAGTCATACTACTAATATTTACACAAATATAAGAATATTACTATCGAAATCCAGAGGTATTTATTAAAATAAGTGCTTTATTGGTAGTAAAACTAATAATATAGTGATTATTTTAAGAAGTTCAGGCTTTAAGACTTCGATAGATTATTAGTACGCAAGGAATAAAATCATTTCCTCTGTTACGCCACCCTCAACCAGTCTGCCAATTCCACCAACTTATAAAAATCGAAATCTGAAAAATTTGTATTTATTACATTTTCAGTCATTTGCGGATTCAAGGGGTTCGACAATTGTCCCTCCGAGTTCACATTGAAAAGGGTACAGCTTTAATAAAGGTTGTACCTTTTTTTGTTGCTTTGATGACCCGAGTTCGATTATTAGTAAAACTGTACTCAAATTCACATCATTACGAGGTTCGACACAATGAGCTTTTTACTTAAAAAGGCAGTCAA
>CAYLZH010000283.1:0-5818 GCA_964388245.1 uncultured Bacteroidales bacterium | reverse complement strand
ATACTTTTTATCAACAGATGTTCAGGAAGTTAACTCCTGCGAAACTTGAGTAATTAGATTACAGAAAAATATCTTATGTGCAACAAACGTTTAGAAGATTTTAATTGATTTATGAAAAAGATATTTGTTATTGATACCAATGTACTGCTTCACGACTACCGCAGTATTTACCATTTTGAAGACAATGATATTGTTTTGCCCATTGTGGTATTAGAGGAACTTGATAAGTTTAAAAAGGGAAACGACCAGATAAATTTTCATGCACGTGAATTTACCCGCGAGTTGGATAAAATATCGGGCGAAAGGCTCTTTTCCGGTGGCTTACCGCTGGGCGAAGGGCTAGGCAAACTTTCCATTGAAACTGGTAAGGAGTTTGCTGAAGATATGGCCCAATCGTTTCCTGAAAAAACTCCCGATCACCGAATACTCGCAATAGCTGATTTCATAAACCGGAAAAATAAACGAAAAAAAGTAATTCTTGTCAGCAAGGATATCAACCTGCGTATGAAGGCAAAATCGCTTAATATCCTTGCTTCCGACTATGAAACAGGAAAGGTTCAGGATATTGATAATCTCTACAAGAAAGTTCCTACGGTTGAAAACGTTAACGATGAAATTATCAATGGTATGTATAATGGCCGACAGGTTGTACCTGCCGACGAGATTGATCTTGGGGAAACTCCAAAGGGGCAGGCATTTTATATTTTAAAAGGAAACAACACGAGTGCCCTGGCACGTTTCAATCCATTTGATCAGAGCATTAGCCGGGTCGAAAAGCATACTTCGTATGGAATAAAACCCAGAAATGCAGAACAGGCTTTTTCAATCAATGCCCTGCTAAACGATGATATAAAACTGGTTGCGCTTACTGGTAAGGCCGGAACAGGGAAAACGCTACTTGCTTTGGCAGCAGCACTTGATCAGCGCAGGCATTTTAAACAGATCTTTCTTTCGAGGCCCATTGTGCCGCTTTCGAACCGCGATATTGGCTACTTGCCGGGCGATGTAAACGAAAAGATTGGTCCTTATATGCAGCCATTATTCGATAACCTGTCGGTAATAAAACATACCTTCAATCCTCAAAGTCGTGAATTTCAGCATATAGAAGAAATGCTCCGGCTCGATAAATTGGTTATTACACCACTTGCCTATATCCGTGGACGCAGTTTATCGGATGTATTTTTTATTGTTGATGAAGCCCAAAACCTTACTCCGCACGAAATTAAAACAGTCATAACGAGGGCAGGTGAGGGAACAAAAATGGTTTTTACCGGCGATGTCCAGCAAATTGATACGCCCTATCTCGATGCCAAATCGAACGGGCTCACTTATCTGACCGATAAAATGAAAGAGCAGGAAATTTTTGCCCATGTTCATCTCGACAAAGGTGAGCGGAGCTACTTAGCCGAACTGGCAAGTGACCTGCTTTAGATATGAAAACCAGGCTTGTTTTCTACTAACTTCGAATCATTATCTTTGCCACGCTTATGAAAATCCGGTGCTCAAAAATAAAGATTATTCTTGCTTTGCTTATTTCGCTTCTCTTTCAGTTGTCTTTTTCTTTGAAGTGCTATGCCGGTATTCCACCTGATTGGAGTTTTAAGAATACCGGTGCCAACCACATCATTCTTATTCCGGGATATGCCCCGGTATTACTAAACAACCAACCCCTTAATGCCGGCGATTATATTGGTGTTTTTTTCGATTCGCTCGGTACCCTGAAATGTGCGGGCTATACCATGTGGGAACAAAATGTTACTGCACTTGCAGCCTGGGGCGAAGATGAGGGCTTCGACGGCTTTGTATCCGGCGAAACTTTTAAATGGAAGGTTTGGGATTCTTCAGTTGGGGAAGAACATTTAGCCTTTGCAAAGTATAATGGAGAAGATTTTCCAAATTTCGACACCTATTCGTCCAACGGCATGAGTGGGCTTACATCACTTGTTGCTTATCCCGAGCAGCAGATCGAACTTCACGAGGGATGGAATTTTTTTAGTAGTTACATCACCCCTCTTGAGGCCGATATTGAATTAATGATCGGGCAGGTCGACTCGCTGCTTGTATATGTAACTGACTTTAACGGAGTGGTCTTTGGTCCTGGAATCGATTTTACTGCTCCGGTGTTATACAATGCCGGCGATTGTTATAAAATTAAAATGAATGGCCCGGGTTTAGTTTCCATGTTTGGTGTTCAACAACAACCGGGCAATGTGCATTTTAAAATCACAAAGGATCAATTTTACCCATTACCTTATATGCTCGGTGAACCTGCCTCCATTGAGGCTTTATTTCGAGAACAGTTCTGGAATATTGAAATCCTCAAAGATGAAAACGGGATGTTATTCTGGCCTGCCATGAATCAGTATCATCTACTGAATCTTTATCCTGGCAAAGCATACGAGATTATTGCCAAAGACGATTTTCATTTTACTTATCCGGAATCAGATGGTGTCATGGATTATAATTCCTCAATACAAAGTATTTTTCCTGTCTATTACCTGCCTGATGTTAACAATGGCCTGAGTATGTGCCTGGGGGTTCCAAATGATGCCTGGAATTCTTTCCCTGACCAGGGCGATGAAATCGGTGTTTTTACCCAAAATGGGATACTTGTTGGTTCGGGAGTTTACACCGGAACTAACCTTGGCATCACTCTTTTTGGTGATCACGATGACGATGAAATTCCAAATGCCCTTGTAAATAATGAAACCTACAGGTTAAAACTATGGCGGCATACCAATGGATTCGAAGATGATTTAATTGTAAGGGCCTGGCATAAAGGCGATCATGTTTACCAGCACAACAAGGTTTCAGTTATTTCTGAATTGGAGGTCAGACAGGATCCTGAGGAGCGTGCTTTTGGCTTTGAGATATTCAGTGATTTTTCGAACCACACTTACCAGCTTGCCATATCGATGGAGGCAATCGGGTATGTAGAGCTTAATTTATACAGTGAAACAGGGCAGTTAATCAGTAATTTACTCTCGAAAATGTTACCAATCGGAAAGCATAAATTTGATCTTCAACTGTCGGACTTGAATTCAGGTATTTATTTCTTCATCCTCTATGGTAATGATGATAAAATTATTCAGAAGTTGCCTTTGTTAAGGTAGATTAATAGATTGATATTGCAATCTCATTCTCCCCTGTATGTCCTTACGTTTGATAACCGGACAACTTCTTTGTACTACCCTGCACAGGGCAGGTATAAGTAACATTATTGCTTAGTTTTACCTGGTATCCTTCGCCGGGCTTCATGTTGCCAATAGTATTGATCCCGTAAGCAGGCTAGAATATCTGGCCTTCATCACACTTTGCAATGATAACATCTGTGAGTATCGAAGAAAGGTATTCATTTACAGTGGCTTCATCTTCCAGCAGGTAGGCCATCATGTTCCAACCGGCCGGGTAGGCAATATTCACACTGTCGGGGATAATCAACTCGCCATGGACGTAAAGATTATGAGAATTATTCATTTTAACTTGGTAAGCCTGCCCCATTTCTATGCTGTCAATGTTGAAGATATTATATTGAGGCCAAAAAACACTACCAGCGTTGTTTTTTATTAGTTCCAGCTGTGCAAGTCCGTTTGAGAAGATATTATATATATCATTTGTAAACGGATATACATAGGTTGAAATAATACTCCATCCAACAGATAATGATACCTTTTGGTTAAAAGAATATTTTAATGCTGCCAAGGCAATAGAATAATCCTGGTCAACTTCATTGCTAACATAAAGTTTATTATTTTTTCCATAATGAAATGTATGATAAACATTAAATGGGAGATTCAGGGTGTCTACAGATATTAAATTTCCGTGTACATCATACTTTACAATACCATCAATCCAATCAGTGTTGGGAGAAATTAACATTACTGAATCAAAAATAACTGTATCCTGATAACAAAAGAAAGATACAATATTATCGTCTTCGTCAAAACATATTTTGTGATTCTTTTTTGCCCCCTTATAATAATCTTTAATCCATATTGGATTTCCATCTTGATTAATTCGCATGCAAAAAAACTCTCCATTGCCATAGTAAAAGTAAGGTGGGTTCTGAATTCCCCCTACGTTATAATTTAATTCAAAAACTCCTATTGATACTGATGATACATTGAAATGTCCAGTTATGAATATTTGATTTAATGAATTAATTTCAATTCTTTCAAAATTCACGTCTGGATAATAATTTCTCCATTCTTCATTGCCAAGTGTGTCTAATTTAATGATATATTCGTCTGTAACTAAATAAACTTCATTTGATGTATCAACAGCAATATCATTGCAACCATAAAGAAAGGAATCTATTTGGCACGCCCATATTAATTCACCTAATTGATTAAGTTTTAGTACAAATGAAACGGACAGGGTATCATTATAAATAGTACCGCTCTCAAAAGGAATTGAGTCACTATTAGTAACACCAGTACAATATAGGTCACCTTCAATGGATTGTGTTATACTTTTTATCGTTTCATGTTTATTACCATGCCAGGTTTTACCCCAAAGTAAATTACCGTTAGTATCATATTTTAGAATTAAACAATCATGTCCATATCCTAGGCTGTTTTGGTTAGTAAATGTATCATTGGATGCGGTAAATGTACCATAATAGCTCGCTGCTAAATAGACAAACGAAGTATCCTCCAAAATAATTGACTCACATATAGTGCTGCTGGTGGCTATTTTTCTATGCCATAAATAGTTTCCAAGGTTGTCAAATTTTATTAAAATATAATCCATGTCATTTATTGGTCCCACATTTGGAATTTCAGGATACCAGCCAAAATCAGCTATTAAATAAGTGTTCCCATTCAAGTCTGGCATAATTTCTCTGGATGAAGATCCAAGCCATACATTATCAACATATAGGAATTCACTCCACTCCAATTGATAAGATTGAGCTTTAGATACATTTGTTGCAAATACCATAAAAATAACGATTGCCAGGTTTTTCATAACAGGATATATTGAAGTTTTTATTTAATTAAAAGCAGTGGTATGGTTTTCGTATCCCGGCCTGTTGATAGTTTTGCATAATATAAACCGGGTGTGTGGTTATGAAAATCACAGTTTATGGTGTAGTACCCCCTTTCTTTATACGCCGAAACAACATTCATTATCTTCTCGCCGGTTGCTGCAAAGATATCAAGGTCAATCCAGGCTGTTGTATGGATGTAGTAATTAAGGTTTGTTGATTGTGAAAATGGATTGGGGCAGTTTTGGAATAATCCGAAATCCTCAAAATCCAATGATTTACCTTTTCGAAGCTGACCGGCTATTGCTATCCCGTTGTGGGTATAATATCCGTTCCCCTGCTCCCAGGCCTCAAAATAATAAACTGTCTCGTACCCCAGATCATTATTCCATAACCTGATGGAGAATTGTTCTTCGTCATCAAGTCCATCTTTTTTGCTTGTGTATTTATCGTTGCCCCATACTGTTATACCGAGTTCCAGGGAACTGTTGGTGTTCATCTTTGTTAGATAATAGTTGTTTTGCATAATGGAAATTATTGATACGATCTTAATAATACGATATCATTATCAATAAGTTGCCCTAAATAGCTTAGGCATTTGGATAGGATTTTGCAATATGCAGCTTGTCATTCTATTTCTCGCATTTAATTGCATCAACCGGATTAGAAAGCGCCGAATGGACCGATTGAATACTGATAATCAATAGGGCTAAAAATAGGGTTGCCAATGATACCAACGGAAAACTTAGCCAATTGATGTCGATCCCAAACGCAAAATTGCTGAGCCACCTGTCGAGGAACCACCAGGCAAGTGGCCAGGCTATTATGTTT
>CAYLZH010000282.1:0-5845 GCA_964388245.1 uncultured Bacteroidales bacterium | reverse complement strand
CTTATTTTTCAACTAGTTACACGTTTTATTAACAATTTAGTTGCGGAAGTAAGGTTGAAAATACAAACATCCATTTCTTTTTACTTATTATTTCAAATAATCAGTCAAGTTTCCATGTGTACAAAGTTCTATTTCAGATAGATGTAATAGCACATCTTAATTGTTCAAAAAAAATTATAAGCTGTCGTATATTTATTTTGCTATAGATGATGATCCGGATAATTTTATCCGAAACTTTTGAGCATGGCAAATACACTATTTGATTTTCCAGGTGAACCTTTCCCTGAAAATATCGTTGATTTTGAACTAACTGACATCGAACGGATTACCCTCAAAGTCTTAGCCTATACCAATACGTATAGGGCAATTACGCCATTAAAGCAGATGGTCTATAATATTGTTCAATCTTTTTCCGGATATGGTAATCATAAGAAAAAAACAACAGATGCCGCAATTAACAAGTTAAAAGACCGGAAGCTTTTGATAAGCAACTATAACCAATTTATACTCGATCCAAGTGTTGTCAATAAATTGACATTTTTAGCTCCTTCAAATAAACACATCATCAAATCAGCGTACCAGACCATTAAAAGATTTTATCCCTATGGCGAGGAAGCTACAATGGCCAGGCTAACCATTTTATCTGGTGATGCTGAGCTAGCAAAGAAAGAATTCTTTTCAGGGTTTCATTATCATTACAATGATCCTCTACACAGGATTTATAAAGAATTGGTGAACCTCGGGAGCATGGAGTTTATCCTCCCGGTTTTGAAAAGTTTTCCTGATGAATATAAAAATAAGTTTCTCTGCAATACACCATTTTATTTACACAGCTGGCAATACAATAGCTGGGCAAATATTTTACTACACCCGAAAACGAAATATTATCCCCATGCAATATTGAATTTTCTCTCGTGTGCACAACTGGTAATACCCTTGCAAGAGGTAGCAGAACTAACCGAAAGGTTTGATATCGACAGCAATACACTTTTCTTTTTAGAAGTGCTGAAAGGCTATCCAGGTAAAGCCTTGGATATGGGAACAGAATATCTTATGTTTTGTCAGGAAATGGAAGGACACAAGCGTAAAGAACTTCCTGGTGTTTTTGGACTGCTCTATGCTATTTGCCTGCTGATTTCTGGTGATGGAAAGAATTTAGCACTGGCAGCTACTTTTGCAAGAAAAACCGCTTCAGGCTTGCCTGAACTGGGTGGGGAATACAATGCTTTCAAGAATTTTTCTCAAATTCTAACATTGTTCATCGACCATAAGCTGGGGAAAAAACAGGTTTCAATATATGATTTCCATTCGGCATGGAAAAGTCGATTGCACTCTTATTTCCTGGCCGGCGTATTGTCCTGGTTCGGAAAGTCACTTGAAGAAGAATTGCCTTCCTATCTGCCTGATAAATTAGAGATGGAGTACCGTGCGGCAGGTTGGAAAGGTAGTGGTGAATCAGATGAGGCTCACAAAAAAAAGCTTGAAGAACTGAAAGAAAAATTGGCCACCATACCGTTGGCCGAACTCATTACGCCTGAACAACCCTGGGAAAAACTCCTTGTTGTGCTCGAAGGTACCCTGCTAAAATCATCAGCTCAAAAAGGTGGATCAGTAGAGAAGTCGCGGCGTTTAATCTGGCTGGTCGATCCGTTGAACTCCTATAGCCTCGATGCCCTGGAACAAACCATGAATAAATCGGGCTGGACAAAGGGCAAGCGCAGGTCGCTTGCCGGGCTTCTTAACAAAATACCTGAATTTGCTACTTCCCAGGATGTTCAGATTATCAACTGTTTCGTAAAAGATTATTATTATGGGGTTCAGATAAATAATTGGGAACATGTGATTGAGGTATTGGCAAGCCATCCACATGTATATACCACAACCGAACCCCGCATGCCAATTGAAATAAGGATCCAACCTGCCCAGGTGCAGATCGATAAAAGTGGAAGTGGGGCAGCCATACGATTAATCCCTGAGAACCCCAAAGAGGTTATCGTAAAAGAATCGCCCACCAAATACATATATTACAAATGGGACAGTCATACAAAGAAAGTATATAGTGTATTGAGAGAATCGGATGTCACTGAGCTGAGAATCCCAAAGGAAGGCCTGGAAAGGGCAAAACCAGTGATTGAAAGTATTACACAGGTTATGCCTGTGACAGGTAGCTTTGCCAAGGCATCCGCACCCAGCAAGAAAAGTGCAAGTGCCCCTGTTCTACTGCTTACACCGGTTAGTGAGCAATTGCACGTTCAATTACTTATAGAGCTGATAAAGGGGCAGGAGCCACGCCTGGTGCCGGGTGTAGGGTCCACCGAATTATTGGTTCAAATAACGAATGGAAAGAAAGTAAATGTTAAACGTGATAAAGGAAAAGAGAAGGGATTGATTCTTGAATTGGCCAATAAGGTTTCATGGCTACAGGAAATGAAATCGAACTCGGCACAAATGTTCATCGAAAACGACCATGACATCCTTGATTTCCTTTCTGAACTAAAAGAAAAAGCACCCGATGTATCGGTTATCTGGCCTAAGGGAGAACGATTTAGGATTGCACAAGTTGTTTCTTATGCTGATATCAGGATGAATATCAAGAAAGCCAAAAACTGGTTCGAAATTGATGGCGAGGTGGATATTGACAATAAAGTAAAGCTTTCGATACAACAATTACTCGAAAAGTCAGAAGGAGGTACCTTGAATTACATTCAGCTCGATGACAAAACTTTCCTTGCTATCCAAAAGGATTTGAAAAAACGCCTGACTGCCCTGGATGCCGTTGCCCACTCGAAAGGAACAAAGCTACAAGTACACGCGCTGGGGGCTAGTGCTGTTGAAGGGGCCATCGAAGATATGAAGCATGTAAGTACCGACAAAGTTTGGAAATCTCACATTGCCCAATTTCATAAAATGAAATCTTATTCCCCATCAATCCCACAAAACCTTGAAGCAACCCTGCGCCCCTATCAGGAAGAAGGTATACTTTGGCTCGACCGGATGTATAATTGGGGTGTGGGCTGTTGCCTGGCCGACGATATGGGCTTAGGGAAAACCATTCAGGCATTAGGTATTATGCTGAAATACGCCTCTCAAGGGCCAAGCCTGGTAGTAGCCCCTTCATCGGTTTGCCACAACTGGAAAAAGGAAATAGTGAGGTTTGCCCCAACGCTTGTGCCTTGTAGTTTAAAAACTCAAAACAGGGAGGCCGATATCAAAGAATTGGACAATCGGGATGTACTTGTAGTTAGCTACGGTATTATCCAATCGAACCCCGAATTATTGGCCATCCGAAAATGGAACACTGTTGTGTTGGACGAGGCCCATGCGATTAAAAACCCGAAAAGCATCCGTGCCCAGTCTGTTATGAAATTGGAATCCGATTTCAAAATCCTTACAACAGGTACACCCATACAAAACCATCTTGGAGATATCTGGAGCCTGTTCCAGTTTATGAACCCGGGCATGTTGGGCACTTTCGATCAGTTTTCAAAAAAATATGGGCAGAATGGAAACGACAATAAAACACGACACAGCCGCAGTGCCTTGAACCGGTATATTTCACCCTTCATCCTAAGAAGGAACAAAAACGATGTGCTGGACGATCTTCCTGATAAAACAGAGATCAACCTAAATGTAGCACTTTCTAAAGAAGAAAGGGCCATGTACGAGGTGCTGCGCGAAAAAGCAATCGCAAAAATTGAAGGTGTCGACAATGAAGGTGGGGCACGGCATATCCAGATTCTGGCCGAAATCACCAGGCTGCGTCAAATGAGCTGTAATCCCCTATTGGTAGAACCCAGTTGCAACATCACCAGTTCGAAGCTCGATGCACTCGAAAACCTGGTAAACGACCTTCTTGCGGCTAAGCACAAGGCCCTGGTATTTTCACAGTTTACCAGTCACCTGGCCATTATCCGCCAAATGCTGGACAGGAAAGAAATTACGTATCAGTATTTAGATGGATCAACTCCGGCCAAAAAACGCGAATTGGCTATCCAGGCATTTCAGAATGGCGAGAGTGAACTGTTCCTTATCAGCTTAAAAGCTGGTGGTGTGGGACTAAACCTTACGGCTGCCGATTATGTCATCCATATGGATCCCTGGTGGAATCCTGCTGTGGAGGACCAGGCATCTGACCGTGCACACCGAATTGGGCAAACACGTCCGGTAACGATTTACCGCCTGATAGCCGAAAACACTATTGAAGAAAAAATCGTGAAATTGCACCATGAAAAACGCGACCTTGCCGATAAGCTCTTAGCCGGTACCGACCAATCAGCGAAAATATCATCCGATGAATTGTTTAACTTGATTACAGAGAAGCAATAGGAGAATTTACCACAAGCAGTAAATCCATGAATCATCATTAAAAGATTGATATGATCAAGCAGATGAAAACACACAGGATGATCTAAAGAAAGTCTTCCGGGAATATTATCCCGAGCTGGTGAGTTTCAGCTTCTCATTTATCGGTATCCAAGATTTTTTACTCAGAATGAGTTTGATTGGTTGAAAGAGCAATATCAATTTGTCGAATCAAATATGTATATTTGAAATAAGGTATAGCATTGAAAATAAAGGTAAAAATGAATTCTATCATTGAACCTTGGACAAGGTAATCTAATTGTGATTCAAATTGTGTAGATTTAGGGGCGGGAAATTTAGAATGTAATAAACAAAGTGCAATGATAATTTCTAGAATAAAATTAAAGAACTGGAAAAATTTCAAAGAAATTGATGTTCCATTAAGCAGTAGAACATTTTTGGTTGGGCCGAATGCTTCTGGAAAATCAAACCTATTGGATGCGTTCAGGTTTTTAAGAGATATTGCAAAGCCAGGCGGAGGACTTCAAAATGCTGTACTCGATCGCGGTGGAGTTTCAAAAATTCGCTGTTTGGCAGCAAGGACCCATCCTGATGTTGAAATTGAAATTCATCTTTCAGGGTATGATTCCGATGTTGTTTTGTGGAAGTATGCAGTTGGTATTAAGCAAGAAGTCAGAGGCTATAGATTGCCTTTTTTAACATATGAGAAAGTTTGGAATGAAGACATTCAAATTTTAAACAGACCAGATAATCAGGACAAAAAGGATAAAGAGAGATTAACCCAGACGCATTTAGAACAAATTAATGCTAATAAAAAATTTAGGGAAATAACACGTTTTCTCGAAAGTACAGTATATCTTCATTTATTACCTCAACTATTGAAGCACCCCCAATCATTTACTGGTCACGATTTACCCGGTGATCCTTTTGGTAAAGGATTTCTGGAACGGATATCAAAGGTAAATGAAAAAACCAGAAATGCCTGGTTAAAGAAGATTGAAACAGCACTGAAAATTGCTGTTCCTCAGTTCAATAATTTTGAATTTAAAGAAGAAAGAGGAAGACCACATTTGGAGGCTGTTTATGACCACTGGAGGCCAAAAGCCGGGAAACAAAAAGAAGATCAGTTTTCTGATGGGACACTACGTTTAATAGGATTATTGTGGTCGTTACAAGAGGGAGATAGTTTATTACTTTTAGAAGAACCAGAATTATCGTTGAATAGTGCCATAATATCAAAAATACCTGCTCTGATTTATAAACTTCAAAAACCTAAAAAGCGTCAGGTTTTAATAACTACTCATAGCACGGATTTACTGAGTGACAAGGGTATTTCCCTTGATGAAATTCTTGTCTTATCCCCAGCAGCTGAGGGAACAGTTGTAGATATAGCTGCATCCATACCATCAATAAAAGAAATGCTTAACGGCGGAATGACTCCTGCACAAGCAATTCTTCCTCGTACAAAACCAAAGGATATTAATCAATTAACACTCTTTTAATTTAATATGATATATGTAAC
>CAYLZH010000281.1:5403-5858 GCA_964388245.1 uncultured Bacteroidales bacterium | reverse complement strand
ATTATCGAACCCCACGAGTAAACTCGATATTTAATGTAATTCCTTCATTGTCAGATTTCGGAGATACAAAAATAAAGCGGAACAATAATGATTTCTCTGATTATTCCGCTTTAGTACCCAGAACAGGGATCGAACCTGCACGTCCTTGCGGACACTGGTCCCTGAAACCAGAGGTATTGATAAAATGTAAATCGAAATAAAATCTTTACTACATGATATTCTGTGGATTATAAAACGCACAATAATTTATGAATTCATAAAATATCAAAATAAATCACAATTTGTTGTACCTATGTTGTACCTATGTTGTACCTATGTTGTACCTAATTCGTAACTTTGCTGAAAATAAGAGAAAATGGCATCGATCAAAGTAGTGCTTCGAAAAAAGAAAAACAAAGAGGGAAAATTCCCATTAGCAATTAGAATTATTGATCAACGGAAAACATCCTTTATAT
>CAYLZH010000281.1:0-5393 GCA_964388245.1 uncultured Bacteroidales bacterium | reverse complement strand
ATTAGGTAGAATAAATTGGAATAAAGAGGCTGTTGAAATTAATAATTTAATACAACAAAAGTTAGCTGAAACAAACAAAATCTACTTAGGTCTCGAAGCTGAAGGTAAGGCTGCATCGGCTAAACAAATTCAACAATCTATTAAAAATCCCAAACAACAAATTAGTTTCTTTAAATATTCAGCAGACTACCTAAAGAATCTCAAGGCCACTAAAAAGCTGACACAGTTATCCTCGGAGAAACCTAGAGTAAATGCTTTCAATAAGTTTATTGGGAGAACCGATCTTCGATTTCCCGAAATCACCGAATCTTTACTAAGGAAATATATCGCACATTTGAAAAGCAAAGAACCACCATTGTCCGAAATGAGCATTGTGAACAACCTTATTGTTATTCGGACAATTTTCAATCAAGCAATCAGGGACGAAATCGTTGACCAAAAACACTACCCATTCGGAAAAAACAAAATAAAAATAAAGAAACCAGAAAGTATTAAAACAGGGTTGACGAAAAATGATCTAAGGAAGGTCGAAGTGCTTAAGCTTGAGCCCGGTACAACGATACAGCACGTACGAAATGTTTGGTTGTTTTCTTTTTATTTAGCTGGAATACGGGTTTCTGACACACTTAGACTGCGTTGGTCTGATATCCATGATAGTCGTTTGGAATATGCAATGGGCAAGAATATGAAGATTGATTCTTTGAAACTTCCCGAAAAGGCCATCGAGATTTTGAAAGAATATGAATCTGAAAAAAGAACAGCCGATGACTATATTTTTCCTGAATTAAAGAAAGCCAAAGCAAACGAAGCTGAGGATATTTACAGGAAAATAAAAACAGCTACCAAAAAATTCAATAAATATTTGAATATTATTTCAGAACGAGCAGGAGTTGCCATAAAAATTACGAACCACATCTCGCGGCATACATTTGGCAATATTGCAGGGGACAAGGTGTCTCCTCAAATGCTCCAAAAGCTATATAGACATACGCACATTAGCACAACCATGGGTTACCAGAAAAATTGGATACACAAAGATGCAGACGAGGCACTTGACAAGGTACTAGATTACTAATATTAGAAACGATTGTCAATCAGCTGGCCAAATAGTATTTGTTTTATACCTTTCCACTCATAAAATGTCAATAACTTTCAAAAAAAATGACGTCCTAAAAATATAATGAACAATGTTGTTGATAACTTTTTCAGTTGTTTTATTTTATCTAGTCAACATATCGAGCTTTTTTTCTGTATAAAATCCTGATACCACTTCATCGAAAAACGAAGATAATCTTCTGAATCCCTTAATAACAAAAGGTTTCAGATAAAATACTTGCGATCTGTGAATCTGGGGGTGGTTAATACCATGAGAATAATAAGTATTACGACAAAACCGTATGTTATATAACAAGTTGGAACGCTTGTTCGGTAACTTCAATCGAAATAAGTTTAAGTGTTTTCTAACTTAAAATTTATAATTATGAGTGTACCAACAGACAGAAAGTATAACAGTAAACATTACTGGGTGAAAATTGTAGGCAACGAAGCTATAATTGGAAAAACAGATTATGGACAACAGCGACTCGGGACAGTTACTGGTGTAAATATTGCTACAGTGGGCCTGACCTTGAGCCAGGATGCCAAATTTGGTACGATTACCGCGACACAGACCTCAGACCTTGAAATGCCTATTGGTGGCGATGTGGACAGTAGAAATAGCCAATTGGATACTACACCGGGCCTTGTTAACTCAAGCCCTTATGCTGATGGCTGGTTAATTAAGGTTAAAAACTATGACGGAGATGAAGTTGATGAATTATTAGATCATGGAGAATATGACAAAGTGATCGATGATTAAGTTAATAGTATCTACCTTCCAAAATAGTAAAAGGAAGCCCAGTAGGACGGATTTAAATCAAACTCAGAATAATCACCCTTTATATAATCCCGCTTAACCTGATTGATCGCCTCCTTGAATCCTTTCCCCTCTTCTTTTACTTTTTCATACACCCTTTCCATAAACAAAGAAGTTGAATTATCAGGAACCCGCCATAATGATACAATCATACCATTTGCCCCGGCAATTGTAAATGCCTGAGCCATGCCAACTATCCCTTCACCTGAATAGACATCACCAATGCCCGTTTCGCAAGCCGATAGATTTACAACATCGGCTTCAATTTTTAATCCTGCTATTTCATTCAGGTTCAGGAATCCATCCTCATTGGCATCCTTTGGACTTGATAACACAAGCGAAGATAAATGCGGAAAACCATTTACATATATTCCATGAGTTGAGAAGTGAAGAATTTTATATTTTTTCAATTCACCTGACAAAGACATTCGTTTAATTGCTTTTTCCGATACATGACTTCCATGTTTGATTTCTGCATTTGGAAAAACATCAGATATATATTCTAATTCCTTTTTACTTCCTGGAATATCTCTAAACTGATAATTCTTAACAAGTTGCTCAAACGAATCTAAATTATGAACATATTGCTCAATTTCATCAATGGTAAATGAAGAAGATCTTTTAGTATCATTCGATTCATATTCATATTCCACATTCCCAAATGCGAGCATTTCTTTTCGATCGCTTGAGTAATTTCGTTTCTGAAGGTAATCCCAAATAGTAACCGATTGGATGTAACTAATATCCAAATCTTCAACCAGGTATTTCGAATCATTGGTAATCAAAGTCTCAAAAGGGATCATTCCGATATAGTCGTCAGGTACAACTATCAATTCCTCAATGTTGGTTAATTGGCGATACAATTCTCCAATTAGAAAATGATATAAAGATGCTCCCATATCCTTCGTTTCCTTTTGTTCATGTCGATTGGGTACTGAGAACTGTAGATGATTTCTATAATAGGATACAAATTCCTTGATGACCGTTTCAGAATAATAATGAGAGACTTTGTTCGACTTTGCTATTTGTTCTTTAATTTTGTACAAATCTATTGAATCAAGGCTTTCCTTTAGATGAAGATAAAACCTATTCATTGATAAGAGTTTATTTACATAATTGAAATTATTTACCATTCGACAATAAATAGAGTCTTTGGTAATTAATGTAGCTAAGGTTTTGGAATAAAGTTGATTTGAGAAGATGAGAATACCTGATCCATGTTGCATATATTGCTGTATTTCTTCTAATTGAGGTACGGCCATCTCCGTATTACCGAAATTCAGCTTTTCTTCCATCCATTTTGATTTTGCCCGTTCTCCAATAACAAAACAATTTATATAGTCCTTAAGAGTAAAATAACATTTCTGGATACTATAGTAAATACCGATTTCTTTGCTCAGGATATCCAACCTGTCTTGATCCCTGGCTTCAAGTCTTTCCTTTTCCTTGTAATCTATGGATATTAACCAATAGTTAATTGCACTATGTAATTCATTATTGTCGTATTCGAATTTACCAAGATTGTAATATATGTCGGACAAATATTTCAAGTTACCTACTGTTTCAAAATATTCCAAAGCTTCATTTGCTGTAGCTAAATATTCATCGCTTCTGTTAAATTTCGAATAGACAATTGAAAGGTTATTGACTATCGCATAATACCTGGCAGGAAAACCAATTTCAGAACAAAGTTTTTTGGCTTTCTCAAAATGGTTGCAGGATGCTTGATATTTCCCCTGATAATATAAAGCCCTACCAGTGGTTAAATTATGATAATACAGTATCCGGTTATAGATACCATCGGCAAACTCTCTTTTCATTCTATCTATTTGATCGATAGCTAGATCAAATTGTTTGTCTGATATAAGGGTACTTGCTTTTTGAATGTGTGAGTAATACTGATGTTTCTTAAACAAGGCTATTCCCCTTTGATGTATCATTTTATCGAATACATCAATAGCCCTTTCCCTGTTGAGATCATTTTTTAGAGCCAAACCATTTAATATTTGAAATTGGTAGGCCATATTTCGATACCCAATTTCTTCTGCTGATTGAACATGGAAGTCAATCTCCTTGAAAAACTGATCGAACTTTCCGACTGAAGACATGTAATCCAGCCGGATATATTGAATTTCCAGCTCCCTGAATTTATCCCCTTTTAGTTTGAAATATGCAAGTAATTCATCAATCACTATTTTCGATTCATTGTACTTTTTTCTATTTAAAAGTGCCCGGGCAAGCTCTGTTTTAATTCGCAACAGTTTCTGTTTATCGAAAGACTGATTGTATTGATTGAGCAATTCCTTTAAAATCTGTTCTGTCTTCCGGTAATCTTTTTGTTCATCCCAATAGGCGGCTCGACATAGTTTTAACTCTGTGATTAATTCTTGGTTGTTCCAGTTATCCGACAAACTTTCGAGGTTCGAAATCAAGCTATCGGCTTTTTTGAACTCCCAATTGAAAATATCGTGAATGGCCTGCCTTATTTTCATCTGATAAAACAAGGTGGGTTCAATTGATTTATTGAGCAACTTTACGGCAGGAATTATTTCTTCACAGTCCCAATAGCCATAGGTTTCAAACTTCAAACGATCTTTAAGTAGTGCATATCTGATTTTGAAATCACTGTTAGCGAACGAATCTATTAACACCGTAATCGAGTCGAGAGTTGCTTGACATTGCTTCAGATACAGGGCATCTAATAAATAGGTAGCCTTTCTGAGTTTATGATCCAGAAAACTATTTATGTCCCTGTCCTTACAATTGTTAATTATCAGGTCGCAATAATAAATGGCAGCATCGATGCTGTCTGATTCATAATACAGTTTGGCCAAATGACTAAAAATAGTTAGAGTTGAGTCGTTGATGTTATCTGATTTTACCAGTTTGGCATATTGTTCAAAAATTTGCCTTGCATTTGCTTTATCATCATTTTCAAGGAAGTCAATCCCAGTTTCGTATTTTTCTCTAATTTGATTACTTTTATCCGAAGAACAAGCCAATAATATTATTGGAAACACAAGTATAAGGCAGCTTTTATAGTATGAATTCATCCTGTGCAATATTTCAAACTGAAAAATTCAATGGTAAAAGAATAAAAAAATCCAAAAAAAACGTAATACTTTCAATTCTCATGGTATTAACCTTATTAGGACCAGAAAAATTTTTCATGAGCTTTAAATAATCAAAGAAATGAAAGGTCAAAAAGAGCTTGAACGGATAATAAAAAATGAGGAAGAAGGCCTGCCTTTCGTTTATAATAGGCATAAACGCGAATGTTGTAAGTACTTCCAATTCGGATGTTATCTTCAGCCAGACCAAGCTCAACTAATATATAATGAAGCAATAATGACGATGGTGTTATTAATTCGCCAGAAGAAACTGGTTGAGCTTCGGTGTAAAATGTACACTTTCCTTATCTCGATAAGTCTTAGGTTAATTAAAAGTATGCATTCGGGGTAGTACACCCTCGGTTTTT
>CAYLZH010000280.1:5125-5903 GCA_964388245.1 uncultured Bacteroidales bacterium | reverse complement strand
AGGTTCAATCCCATTTTCAATAATAAATTGAATCCAACGATTTGATTGACCTTTTATTTTGGATTATCACTCAATGTTGATGGGTTTGATTTTGCCATCAGCTACGTTGATCATATATTGTCCATATTGATTTTTTCGGAGGGGTTCTGCGAGCTTTCTCAGGTCATCGCGGGCAATGTAGCCATAACTAAAGGCAATTTCTTCGAGACAAGCAATTTTTAATCCCTGCCTGTGTTCAATTGTTGCAATATAGTTCGATGCTTCGAGTAGACTTTCATGTGTTCCTGTATCAAGCCATGCCATACCGCGTCCAAGTAATTTTACTTTTAAACGGTTTTCTTCTAAAAATAATCTGTTTAAATCAGTTATTTCGAGTTCGCCCCGTGCCGATGGTTTCAGTTTTTTTGCTTTATCAACAACATCGTTGCTATAATAATATAAGCCAGTTACAGCATAGTTCGATTTTGGTTTCTCCGGCTTTTCTTCAAGGCTCAACACATTGCCATCCTTGTCGAATTCTGCAACACCATATCTCTCGGGATCATTGACATAATAGCCAAATACTTCGGCTCCATCCTCCAACCTTGCCGATGCTCTTAACATCTTTGTTAATCCGTAGCCATAAAAAATATTATCGCCTAAAACAAGGCAAACATTGTCGTTACCGATAAAATGCTCTCCAATAATAAATGCTTGTGCCAGTCCGTCCGGCGAAGGTTGAAGGGCATACTCTATTGAAATACCCAGATGGCTTCCATCGCCCAAAAGATTTTTATAC
>CAYLZH010000280.1:0-5115 GCA_964388245.1 uncultured Bacteroidales bacterium | reverse complement strand
ATACAACGAAATATCCTGAGGTGTAGATATTATCAGTATTTCTTTTATACCTGCCAGCATAAGAACTGACATGGGATAATAGATCATGGGCTTGTCATAAACCGGGATGATCTGTTTCGAGATACTTTTAGTAATAGGGTAGAGGCGGGTTCCTGCTCCGCCGGCTAAGATTATTCCTTTCATTTTGTAGTGGTTATAGTTTTCAAGTAGTTCATTTGAATTTAAAATTTATCAATCTCATCTTCTTCAATCAGTTTTGCAAAAAAATCAATTGTAAATTTTAATCCTTCTTCGAGTGGAATATTTGGATGCCAATTGTTTAACTCTTTTTTCGCAAGGCTGATATCGGGTTGTCGTTGGGTTGGATCATCTTTTGGCAATGGAAGGTGTACAATTTTCGAGCTTGCACCTGTAAGTTTAATGACTTTCTCGGCCAGTTCTAGCATTGTAAATTCGCCAGGATTGCCAATATTAACAGGGCCATGAAAATCCTCACGCGATCCCATCATGCGAATCATGCCCTCAATCAGGTCATCGACATATTGAAAGCTCCTGGTTTGGTTCCCGTCTCCGTAAATTGTAATATCCTCGTTGCGAAGAGCCTGAACAATAAAATTTGAGACAACCCGGCCATCATTCGGATGCATATTTGGGCCGTAGGTATTGAATATCCTGATAATTTTTATCCTGACATTGTTTTGCTGATGGTAATTTACAAAGAGTGTTTCGGCACATCGTTTTCCCTCGTCGTAGCACGAACGAATTCCGATAGGATTTACATTACCCCAGTAACTTTCCTCCTGAGGATGTACAATTGGATCGCCATACACTTCGCTGGTCGAGGCCTGAAGGATTTTTGCATTGATACGTTTTGCGAGTCCGAGCATGTTTACAGCTCCCATTACCGAAGTTTTAACTGTTTTAATCGGATTATACTGATAATGGATTGGTGATGCAGGGCAAGCCAGATTGTATATTTCATCCACCTCGATAAAAAAGGGCATTGTTACGTCATGCCTGATTAATTCGAAATATGGGTTGTCTAACAAATGTACAACATTTCGCTTGCTTCCTGTAAAGAAGTTATCGAGGCAAATAACCTCATTTCCTTCATTTAATAAACGACTACAAAGATGTGATCCAAGAAACCCGGCTCCACCTGTAACAAGAACTTTTTTCATGCTGAATATTTTTGAATTTAACGATTCTCTCCTTTGAACCTTTACAACTCTTACATTATCCTTATAAAACAATACAGAGCCTTGATGGCTCTTTCTTGCAATTTTTTTTTTTACTATTTAGTCTGCGTTACGCGACCAACACCAAAATAGGTGTATCCAAAATCGGCCATTTCCTGTGGATCAAAAATATTTCTTCCGTCAAAAACTACCTTTGAGGACATCAATTTCTCTACTATGGTGAATTTTGGCACCCTGAATTCCGACCATTCTGTCATGATGATCAATGCATCAGAGTCGATCAATGCTTCATACTGATCTTCAACAAATGTCACTTTATCATTTCCAAGTCGTCGGATTGCTTCCTCAATAGCTACAGGGTCGTAAGCTTTAATTTCGGCACCGGCTGCAAGAAGTTTTTCAATCATAACTAACGAAGGTGCTTCGCGCATATCATCGGTGTTTGGCTTAAACGACAAGCCCCACATGGCAAGTTTTTTACCTTTCAGGTCGCCATTAAAGTATGAATGAATTTTGCTATACATAAATGATTTCTGACGTTCATTCACATCCTCTACCGCTTTAAGAATTTCGAGCGAATGTCCGTTTTCGTCAGATGTTTTTATCAGTGCTTTTACATCTTTTGGGAAGCACGATCCGCCATATCCGACACCTGCATACAGGAATTTATTCCCAATCCGGCTATCACTTCCTATTCCAATGCGTACATTGTTGATATCGGCGCCTACTTTTTCGCATAGGTTGGCAATATCGTTCATGTAGCTGATTTTTGTTGCTAACATGGAATTTGCCGCGTATTTTGTTAACTCAGCCGAAGGTACATCCATAAATAAAATTGGATGATTATTCAGTGTAAAAGGTTTGTATAACCTCCGCATTGTTTTCTCTGCCCTCTCTGATTCTATGCCAATTACAATCCTGTCCGGCTTAAGGAAATCATCGATTGCATCTCCTTCCTTAAGAAATTCGGGGTTTGATGCAACATCGAATTCAATATCCACACCACGTTTATCTAACTCGGCCTGAACTGCTGCCTTAACTTTTTTGGCAGTACCGATCGGCACCGTGCTTTTTGTTACGACAACCATATAATGGTCTAAATGCCGGCCAACTTCAGCAGCAACTGCCAGTACATATTTTAAGTCCGCACTTCCGTCTTCATCGGGAGGAGTTCCTACAGCGATAAATACGGCGTCGCTTTTATCAAGCGAATCTTTCAAACTTGTTGTGAAAAAGAGTCTGCCTTTTTCAACATTCCGTTCTATCATTGTTTCAAGCCCGGGTTCGTAAATCGGAATTATTCCCTTGTTCAGGTTGTTGATTTTGTTTTCATCCACATCAACACAGGTAACTGTAATACCCGTTTCCGCAAAGCAAGTACCCGATACCAGGCCTACATAGCCTGAACCAACTATTGATATTCTCATAATTAAAATGTTAAGTTTATACTGATTTTCTTATTTAAGATGCTCATTTTTTTTCAAAGATAGATATTTTCATATTTTTGTTTTTATAATATTACTCATTGTTAATTTAATATTTTTTATACTTTGATTCTAATAATTTGGTTTCAAAATTGACCACAAAACATTGTTTTATATATGAAAAAGAACATTTTAGTTATCGATGATGAAGTTACCATACGAACATTGCTGGTAACATTTCTCAGTAAAAAATATAATGTTGAAGCAAAAGAAAATGGCAAGGATGCATTAACTTGGCTTCAGGATGGCAATATGCCCGATCTGATAGTTTGTGATGCACAAATGCCTGTAATGGATGGTCTTGAGTTTGTTAAGAATGTCCGGACAAGTGGTTTTTTTAAGGATATTCCAATCATTATGTTGTCGAGTTTAGACACAAGCGACGAGCGTGTAAAATACCTGAAAGGAGGCGCAAATGATTTTATTGTTAAGCCTTTTAACCCTGAAGAACTTGATGTTAAAATTGAAATAGGATTGGGCAGAACTTTTTAGCTGTATTCTCGTTTAATTGAAGCAAAAAAAATTGTTTCATGACAGACAAACAGGAAAATACTGCTCCTGCAACGGATCAGTCGAAATTTACATTATTGTATGTTGGCGATGATGGAGAATTTGTTCAATCGCTTGATTCTAACGGATTATTTCAGGTAGTTGTAAAACCCAATGGATATCTTGCAGTCAATTATCTCGAAAAAAATGAACTTCCCGATGCAATTGTATCTGAAATACTGGTGCAAGGTTTAAACGGTTTCGATATCCATAAAGAAATTCAAAATAACATCGATTGGCAATCTATTCCATATTTGCTGGTTGATAACGCCTATAGCCCTGAAGAAAAGTTGAGGGCATTTCAGCAACATATCGACGATATTTATCAAAAACCAATATTACCCGAACGGCTATACCAGAGGATATCATTTTTAAAGGAATATAAACTTCGTAGCAACCTGATTACCTACCTCGCAGGCAAAGCACACTACGTAAAAACACCCATATGGAAGAGAAGTTTTGATATAATTGTTGCAGGCGGGCTGATCATAGCACTATCACCTTTGTTATTGATAATTGTAGCGGCCATACTTATTGAAGATTTTGGACCAGTCCATTATTCAGGAAAAAGGGTTGGAAAAGGTTATACAGTCTTCCCGTTTCACAAATTCAGGTCGATGTATGTTGGTGCAGACAAGAAACTGAAAGAGCTTGCGAAAACAATGAATCAATACACAGAAAATAAAGAATCAGTAAACGACAAGCCAATTTACGATTGCCCCCAATGTAAAGAATCGCCTGATGGAAAATGCTCAGAAATCCTGAAAGATGCAAAAGGACAGGATATATGTGAGAATCAGCTCATGAAATGGCGAAAAGACCGGGAGGTTAAATTTATAAAAATTAAGAACGATCCAAGAATTACAAGGATTGGGCGGTTTATACGAAAAACAAGCATCGACGAATTACCCCAGTTATTCAATGTTTTAAAAGGACAAATGTCAATTATTGGAAATCGGCCATTACCTTTATATGAGGCCGAAATGCTGACCGAGGATAAATACATCGAACGATTTAATGTACCGGCCGGAATAACTGGATACTGGCAGGTACAGAAAAGAGGAAAGAGTGAAATGTCGGAAGAGGAACGTCAAATGCTTGACGTTGAATATGCCAACAAAATGTCATTTATGTTCGATTTAAAGATTTTGCTACAAACTCCAAAGGCATTGCTTTCGACTGAGGATGTTTAATTCAACATTTTTGTTTATATAACTGCCAATGTAACCTGAATTACTTCAATAATTGTTAATAACTCTTTTAATAACTTACCCCTCTATAATTGGGTGCTTTCCAATGGCATAATTAATTTTACAAGTTAAAATATGCGATAATGAATGTCCGGACAAGATTGTTCCCAACAAGCATTTTAATAATATTTTTTTGGTTTGGTTTAAGCTTACCGTATTACTCCTGTGCGCAGGAAAAAGATATGAAGAAGTTAAAAGCTACTGATTTCGATCCCCTTAAAATCGGACAGGAATCGATTTTCGATGATGAAGGATTTTACTTACCACCATTGGCTGCTTTGATTGATTCTGCTTTGGTAAACTCGCCTTTGTTAAAACAATACGATTCCGAATTGGCAATTTCACTACTTGGACTTGAGAGCGCAAAAAAAAGCTGGACCGATTATCTGTATACCACATCAGAAGTAAAATATGGTTCAACCGATAATGTCGTATTTAGTAAAGATGATACTGAATATTCAAATGCCATAAATGCAGTTATTACAACAAGATATAATGTTGGGATCGGTGTTCGGATGAGTTTATTTGATATAGTTGAAAGGAAAAGGAATATTGCAGTTGCCGATCATTTAAAAAATGCCGCACAGGCAAAACGGGAAGAAATTATCAGGCTAATAAGGAAAGAAGTTACAT
>CAYLZH010000279.1:0-5998 GCA_964388245.1 uncultured Bacteroidales bacterium | reverse complement strand
GTATCTGCTGATTAAATCGAAGACTGCAATCTCCAAGGACAAAGTTTGGAAACTTCGCCTTGGATCTCCCGTCCTAATGGTAAACTTCGGGAAGCGGAAGATTCATGAAGCTACTATCTTTATTGATAGATTTATCATTAGTGGGCCCACGCACGATTTCGGGGCAAGTTCAAAGGAAACTAAGCGTGCTGTAGTTCAATCCCCACTGCATCTGTACTGGCATGGAAATCATCGCCTGGTCTTATAGACTGCTCATATTGCTATTAATTATAAGCAGACTTAATTAGCAATAACTAATTCGGAAATTGTTTCAAAAAATCAATAGATGCTTTGGTCCCATCATATCCCGACTCCTCTAATCCTGGCCACCCGTGCCCCATGTTATCTATTGCTATTCCCCGAACAGCAGTATTTGGAAGGCATCCGGGAAAATCCACGATATATACATTGTTACTATCCTTTTCGCCCATCACAATTGTGGTATCAACATTTGCTATTTCACACTGATTGTACGTAGCCCAGTGAAGTACAGATTCTTTAAAAGATAAATCGTAACCGGATCTTTTCGTACTATTTGTCAACCCTCCGTGAAATTTTACTTTACCATCGTTCATCCCGTGTATCATAATAATAGGAATGGGCTGTGTTGGTTGAATTCTGTGAGTATCGGTTGACAATGAATCCGAAGTGCCTCCTATTGTACCCTGGTTTTCAGCAACAGCAGCAAAAATATGTGGGATTTCAGCAGCAAGTCTGTGTATGAGAAAACCGCCATTGGATCCACCAATTGCGTAGATTCGAATATTATCAATTTTCAACACTGAATTCAGAGTATCAATCATACTTTTCACAAATCCAGACTCATTTACATTCTGGTTGAAGGATCTACCACAGCAATGCACTCCATTCCAAGAGGCAGTTCCTCTTTCGCCATCGATAGTGGCACCATTTGGGAAAACTAAGATCCAATTTTCGTCAGCACATCTATTAACTATATCTGGCCTATTGGCATGCATATATCCCATGGTTAAATCTCCACCATGAAATGCGAATAGTAAGGGTCGGTCTTCTGTGTGGTCATATTTTTCAGGGACAACCACCTTAAACCATCTTTTTAAAGTATCCACATAAATACTGTAATCATATACTCCTGGATTTGTTCTATCGGTGTTCGTGTTTTCTTTTTTACACCCTATTAATATTAATGCTAAAAGACTAATCAAAACGATGTTCTTTTTTAAAAATGTTTCATTTTTCATGGCAATAATTTTTTTGGATTTATATTATGCTTGCTGCATTGTCAATAATTATTTAGAAAATTGTTTTAAAAAATCAACAGAGGCTTTTGTCCCATCATATCCCGACTCCTCTAATCCTGGCCACCCATGTCCCATATTATCTATTGCTATTCCCCTAACAGCTGTATTTGGAAGGCATCCGGGAAAATCTACGATAAATACATTGTTGCTATCCTTCTCACCTATCACAATTGTGGTGTCAACATTGGAAATATCACACTGATTGAACGAAGCCCAATGAAGAACCGATTCTTCGAAAGATATATCGTATCTATTTAAACCACTTGTCCACCCTCCATTAAATCTTACAGCTGGGTCATTTATTCCATGTATCATTATGATAGGCATTGGCTGTGTAGGTTGGACAATAAAGGTATCTGTTGCCAATGAATCTGGTATTCCCCCTATTGAGCCCTGATTTTCAGCGACTGCAGCAAAAACATGCGGTATTTCAGCAGCAAGTTTATGTACAAGAAAACCGCCATTGGACCCACCTATCGCATAAATTCGATTATAATCAATTTTCAATATCGAGCTCAATGTGTCAATCATACTTAACACAAATCCTGACTCATCTACATTCTGATTGAAAGATATACCACAGCAATGTATTGCATTCCAAACGGCAGTTCCTCTTTCGCCATCTATTGTGGCACCATTGGGGAAGACTAAAATCCAATTTTCCTCAGCACATCGATCTACTAAATCCGTTCTATTGGCATGCAAAAATCCCATGGTTAGACCTCCTCCATGAAAAGCGAATAATAAAGGGCGGTTTTCGTTATGGTCGTAGTTTTCAGGAATTACTACCTTAAACCATCTTTTTAAAGTATCCACATACATACTGTAATCATAAACTCCCGGAGTTGTTTTATCATTGTTAGTGTTTTCTTTTTTACACCCTATTAATATTAATGCTAAAAGACTAACCACTATGATATTCCTTCTAATGAATATTTCATTTTTCATGGCACTTAATTTTTAGGATTTATATTTTGTTTACCGCCAACGACAGGCAAAGCACAGTGCGGAAATAAAAACCGCAAAACTCTGAACCTTAATAGTTACAAACAAAAATATCACTATTTATTGAATTTGCAAATTTGCTGCATGGTAGGGACAGGGCAAACGAATTAAAAATCTCACAAAGGCAACTCTACTAACATTCACAATATCTGCCATATAAGCAAAACAACCTTCTTGAGATGGTTTTATGTCTCATAATTATTTTGTTTGAGTTCGTATCACTTTGATCCGAAACTTTTAAATAAACAGGCAATAAATCTCTGTATCACTTTATTCATAAAGAGAAAGTTTTCTGGTATGAGAAAAAAAGTCTGGTTTTGCCTTGTTCCGAAATAACTTGACTGTTTAAACTTGATCATTTGTCGGTTAATTGGTTTGTTGTTATTTTTGGTTCGCCTGAAGAGTCCCATAATATTTTTATTTTTTGGTCGAAACAAAAATATCGGATTTTACAGTCTTTTAATATTTAAACTTTCGGACGAGAGTGAATCTGAGTATCTGTTGATTATTTGATATCCATCAAGCCTTTCTTTCCTGCATTATGTGTTGCTCTGTTTTACACATTATTTCGATAGTGTTTGGTGGCTCGCAAGAATGACGGCATTTCGTACCATTTCCAGTTTCAAAACACTTCGACGGCGGTCACAGACCGCATTCTCAAACGACCAATTTTGAAAACTTCGCTGGGCAGGATTGTTTGTCTACAGGAAATAGTTGCATATCTGGTTTAGAGGAATTGATCTGATGTAAGATCAAATATAGTCCATTACACCCTACCTGTTGTAATACAAGTAATCAGAATTTTTATTTATCATTTCATAATCGATCAAGTAAATTATATTTAGCTTGCCTGGTTTTCCATCTTTCTCTGGCATATTTTTGCATATCAACTATTGTATCTTTTTCATCAGTTATTTCAAGACCCAACAGGGTTTCAATAATATCTTCCATTGTTACAATACCGTCCAAACCTCCATATTCATCTACAATTAAAGCAATGTGTTCTTTGTTTTTAAGTAATTTTTCCCATAATGAAAACAGCACCATCGTGTTTGGAACAATGAGAATATTTCGTTTGATGTCTTTCAACTTCAGGTCATGTTTATCTTCGGCCAGTTCTTCAAATACATATTGACGAATTACATAACCGGTGATATTTTCATCGTTGCCTGAAAAAACAGGTATTCTGGAAAATTTTAAATAATCCTTACTTTTTAAAAAGTCCTCTAATTTCATATTTTCATCAGCCAATGCCACTACCACACGAGGGGTCATAATATCAGATACTTTAACATTTTTAAGCTTTAGTACATTCTGAATAATTTTGTCTTCTTTTGCGGAAAAAACGCCTTCATCTGTACCGATGCTGGCAAGTGCTGCAATTTCTTCCCTGCTTGTAGTTTCTTCTTTATGAGATTTGGAAATGGCTCTGGTAATATAGGCTGACATTATTACCAAAGGATAAGTGATAATTATCATGGAGTTTGTAATATGGGATGAGAATCTTGACAGATTCCGCCAATACCTTGCACCAATTGTTTTAGGAATGATTTCAGTGATAACTAATATTAAAATGGTAAGTATGGCGGAGACTATTCCAAATGAGGCTTCACCAAAAACTTTAATAGCCTGGGCTCCCACACCGGCAGCTCCTATGGTGTGGGCTACGGTGTTTAGCGATAAAATAGCTGATAATGATTTATCTATATTGGTTTTCAAATCGATAAAAACTGTTGCCCATTTATGGCCTTTTTCCTGTTGCACTAATAGAAACGACTTTGGCGTGGAAAGAAGGACAGATTCCATTATTGAACAAAGAAAGGAAACAAATAGTGCAAGAAATAAATAAGCAAATAGAAGTATCATGTTCTTATATTCAGTTTAGTTCCAAATTCGCATGGTCAAAATGTCTGAGCGAGTATAGCATTTATAAATCCTGATAGCAAAGATTGATACGGATTTGTATGTCGTACCCTTGCTATAAATTGTCTAAGGTTGGTCATGACTCATAATGTAAAAGCCCCGGCAAGTTTGCCAGGGCATTGTATATCTTAATGGGACGATCCGTGTACTTTCAATTTTTCACCGGTGTCCTTCACAACCTGTTTGTAGAATTCATTGCTGTAGCCGGGCTGCTTCACTTTTGCCGGTGTATAATATTGTCCTTCGGGGATTTTGTTGGATTCCTTAATGTTTCCATCCATGAAACGGGTAAACAGATGCTGATAAAACTTCTTCCATTCCAGTACCAGTGCATCGCCTGTCTGGCAAGAGTAATCGGTAATAAACTCAATCGCTTTGGCCTTATCGGTTTTGTACAACTCATCGGCTACCTTATCGATACCGGCCACTGTTTCTATATATTTTTTTTCTAACCCTTGTTGCTTTTCATGAATCTCAGGATGGATATAGCTATAACGAGTGTAAGCCAGGTTCGATACCTGGTTGAACACCCAGAATGCCGCCTTATTGGTAAACTCCATCATGCTTCCGTTACCCTCTTTAAACCCAAAAGGAACACTGGTTGATCCACAGTACATTGGAAAGTAAACAGTGCTTGCCGCATCGTCGACACTAAACCAATGGATACCACCTATTGGGTTGGGTAGCCATGAGCGCATCTGGCTTACAAATGAAAATCCGGTTTGCTGTGTTGCAGTTGCGCGCTCGTTGCAATACGAAACACCATCGACTTTCCATGTTAGCGGACGCCAACGATAGGGATTGCCAAACGGGCCTGCACCAAAATCTTTGGTCATATCGTACTCGGTACCTTCGAGATGGTCGCGCATAAAGTTTATCATCATATGAACATCAATTTTTTTATCAGGCTTGATCCATAAAGGCATTCGGTTACTGGCATATCCGTTCTCGCTATGCTGAATATCTGTTCCACTGGCATAGGGCAGATATTGATCCATATTAGATTTTACATCCTTGAAAAATGACCACACCCTGATCTCACAGAAGCGGGCACCACCAAAACCTACCGGAGCATAGGTATCAGAGAAAGAGAAATCCTTGTCTTCGCCTGTAAACCATTCACGGCCGCGGGCAAACGATACCACATCGGGCGAATGAAAGGTAGTCTGTTTTTTATTGAACCAGTCGTTTTTTTCGCTTTGCGGAAAAGTTGTAATCCTTGCCTGATTGGCATGAGCGCTAACATATCCGTCTGGAATTAAGCGGGCTACCCAAACAGCACCATTGTTCCATTTTTTGCTCGTAAGTTCGGTTAGTTTATCAGTATATTTTTTGATATCATCATCGGAAATTGAAGGAACAGTTTTTTTAAAGGCATCGCCTGCAGCGTTGTTTAAAAGTTTCTGACTGTAAAATTCCTTATTGAGTATTTCTTTTGCAAACACCTTGAATAAATTAACAGGTAAGAAGGCCTTTGCTTTTTTTGCTTTCGATTTTTCGATTTTAAAAGTTCCTCCTTTTCCTATCATTTCCCAAATCCAAACTTCGTTGGGATCGGCAATAGAAAACGATTCGCCCGAACTATAATACCCGTATTTGTCAATAAGTTCAGCCAAAACCTTAATGGCTTCGCGCGCTGTTTTAGAACGTTGCAGGGTAACATACATCAACGATCCATAGTCCATAATCTGCCCTTCGCGTGGCATAGACAGTTCTGAACGGCCACCGTAAGTTGTTTCTCCGATGGAAAC
>CAYLZH010000278.1:0-6104 GCA_964388245.1 uncultured Bacteroidales bacterium | reverse complement strand
TTTCTTTTTCATAGTGATATATTTAGTTAAATTGATTTTTTATGTCATGGTAATCGATGTGAATCCAATTTGTAAAGACTTTTAAAGTATTACCCCTCTGTTCACTTTGCTCGCTCATAAAATGCTTTATAAAATTAAAAAAATATTGTCTATTACAAAAAAATACTTTGCCGTGAAAATGATAATACATCATTGATTGCATAATCACTGCATTGATGGTTCAGAATAAATGCTTTTCTTTATTTTCGAAAATAAAAATCTAAATAGATGGATATAATACGAAGCCTAAAATTAATTTCAGTCTTTCTTGCAATATTTTTATTTCTGAATCTTAAAGTAGATGCTCAACCGGAAATTAGTAAGAAACTTGCAGGATTAGATGACTATTTTGGAAAAGCACTTACAGATTGGGAAGTTCCTGGTATGGCTATCGGAATTGTTAAAGACGATTCTTTATTGTTTGCAAAAGGATATGGAGTAAGGCATATCGGGGAGAAGGTATCTGTCGATATCAATACTATTTTTCCAATTGCATCGAATACCAAAGCGTTTACATCTGCTGCTATGGCAATTTTGGTCGAGGAAGGCAAACTTTCGTGGGATGACAAAGCAATAAGGTACCTGCCATATTTTGAGTTATACGATCCATGGGTTACGGCAAATATGACAATTCGCGATTTGTTGTGCCACCGGAGTGGGCTGGAAACTTTCAGTGGCGATTTGGTCTGGTATGGATCAAGCTATACACGTGAGGAAGTGATAAAACGTGCAAAATACCTTGAACCGACTTATGAATTCCGTACACACTTTGGGTATCAGAACATTATGTTTATTGCGGCCGGGGAGATTATTTCAAAGGTCTCTGGAAAATCGTGGGATGACTTTATTGCTGACCGTTTTTTTAAACCATTACAAATGAACCGGTCGACAACCACTATTAGCGATTTTGATGAACTTGGAAATATTGCAATGCCACATACTACCAATAACGATCAGGTTGTTTCAATTCCTTTCATGAATTGGGATAATATTGGTGGGGCAGGGGCTATTAATTGCTGTGTTGCGGATATGGGGGAATGGCTTAAGCTTCAACTAAATCAGGGCAAATACAATGATAAAGTGATTTTTAGCGATGAATCGTCACAAGCCATGTGGTCGGCCCATACGGTGCAAAATGTAAGTGAAGGTGCGAAGAGATTATGGCCATCGTTGCATTTTAAAGCTTATGGTCTTGGGTGGTCATTGTTCGACTATCATGGAAGAAAAATTGTTGGACACAGTGGAGGATACGATGGAATACTCAGCTATACCTGCCTTGTTCCGGAGGAAAATTTGGGTTTTGTTATTCTTACCAACAGAAACAGCTCGCTGTATTATAGTTTAATTTACAAGATTCTTGACACATTTTTAAGCGACAATACAACTGACTGGAGTACAAAATTCCTTGAACGGACAAAATCGTTTGAGGAAAGAAAAAAGCAAGAGAAGAAGGAGAAAGAAGAAGCCCGTGTTCGAAATACAAATTCATCGTTGAAATTATCCGAATATACAGGAACATATCATTGCAGTTTGTATGGCGATGTGGAAGTAAAACTCGAAAACCGGAAATTAGTACTTTATTTTATCCCAACGCCCGGATTTATTGGAATACTCGATCATTGGCATTTCGATACATTCAGCATTAAACTAAAAAATACACCATCGCTGCCCGAGGGATCGGTACAATTTATTCTTGACACAGACGGCCATGCAAATGAATTACGTATCGATATTCCTAATCCGGATTTTGATTTTACAGAACTGAAATTGTTCAGAAAGTAGTTTAACATCCAGGTTAGCCTGATGGAAAAGAGCCGGCAATTATTCAATTGGATTTCTTGGTTAAATCCCGGATTCAATCATTTATTCATGTAATGATTTTTCATTATTTTCGTTGAAGCATCAATTGAAATAATATCTCAAATCATGTATAAAAAATTAACAAGATCAGATAACCGCATAATTGCCGGAGTTTGTGGAGGAATTGCTGATTTTCTGGGCTGGGATCCCACATTAGTCCGGGTTCTATATGTTGCAATATCAATAATAAGCGTTGCATTTCCCGGCATTATCGCCTATGTAATTTTATGGTTCGTAATGCCAAACGATTCAGAATATTATTAGAACTTCTGCTATGGATGTTGTTTTTATTCTTGTTGAACCTGCAGTTGCCGAAAATATAGGAGCTGCAGCAAGGGCCATTAAAACAATGGGTTTCGATAAACTTTACCTTGTGAATCCCTGTAACCATTTATCCGGACCGGCCAGGTGGCTTGCTCATGCATCGAACGATATCCTCGAAAATGCAAAAGTTTTTTCCAGTTTACCGGAAGCAAGCCAAGAGATTGATTATATTATTGCAACATCGGCAAAACCACGACATGTAAAAGCAGATTTTTTTCCAATTGATGATTTGTTTGAAATAATCATGAAAAAAGGATCTTCAATAAACACAGTGGCAATTGTGTTTGGCAGAGAAGAATCAGGATTAACAAATGATGAAATTGGCCTGTGCGATCTGTTAAGTTTTGTCCCGATGAAGAATCTCTATCCTTCATTAAATTTGGCTCAATCGGTTATGCTGTATGCCTATATGTTTTCAGGATTGAATCATTCCAGCAAAACAATGAAGAATGAACCTTCACAAGGCTATCCAATAATAAAATCAAAGGCTGAAAAAGCGCTTGAACAGATGGATTTTGTACAAAACAGTAACATTTACAATCGCATATTAGAACGACTTGCTTTTCTTTCGGAAGACGATCTGCACCTTGTACATTCAATCTGTAATAAAATTATAAAGTAATGTATATTAATTATTTATCAGGATAATACGGATGATGAGAAAATTTAAATGCTAAATATACTATTCTGATTGACCATAAGTTTTACGTTTAATTAATCAACCGGCCAATTATGTTCATTCTCGACAGATGGGAAGAGATATTTATCACTATTAAGAAAAACAAACTAAGGTCTTTTCTTACCGGATTCAGTGTTGCATGGGGGATATTTATGCTGATTATTCTGCTTGGTTCAGGGCGGGGCCTTGAAAACGGTGTACACGATCAGTTTCGTTCTTCAGCAGTTAATACCTTGTGGGTATGGGGAGGCGAAACAAGTATGCCATACAAGGGATTACAGCCTGGTCGGGATATTACTTTCGAAAATGCAGATTATTCAAATGTAAAGACACATGTACCCGGTATTGAATACATTGCCGGACGTTCTCATGTTTGGGGCAATGGAGTTATCTCTTATAAAAGCGAATATGGGAACTTTGATATCCGTAGTGTTCATGCCGATTATGGTTTAATAGAAAAGGTTACTTTGCGTGAAGGCCGGTTTGTAAATCCTAACGATGTTGAGAAATCATTAAAGGTTGCATGCATTGGTATAGCTGTAAAAGAGGCACTTTTTAATGACGAAAATGCAATCGGTCAATATATAAACATTCAGGGTGTGCCGTTTAAAATGGTTGGCATTTTTGAGGATGATGATGGCCGGCAGGATAATCAACGAACAGTATATATTCCAATAACTACAGCACAGAAGGTATTTATGGGTCGGGACCGTTTACAAACTCTTGCCATAACTGTTGCTTCAAACGATGTCGACGATAGCAAAAGGATGGAGGAAGCAATCAGGTCGAAAATAGCTGCAAGGCACATTTTTGACGTAAAGGATGAACGGGCAATGTTTATTTGGAATGCTGTGGAGGAGTTCAAAAAATTCATGGATCTTTTTACTGCCATACGTATTTTTATTTGGATTATTGGTACAGGTACCATCATAGCCGGAATTGTTGGTGTAAGCAATATTATGATGATTGCAGTAAACGAGCGCACCAAAGAAATAGGAATTCGCAAATCGCTTGGTGCAACTCCTGCATCAATCCTAATGCTTATAATGCAGGAGGCTTTATTTATTACCACAATTGCAGGATATATAGGTTTGGTCCTGGGTGTTGGTTTATTAGAATTGATCTCTCCTTATGTGCAATCGGAATTTTTCAGAAATCCTGATGCAAACCTGGGTATTGCCATTAGTGCAACAATTGTGTTAATTATTGCCGGTGTTATTGCCGGATATGTCCCCGCACGAAAAGCAGTTGCAATTAAGCCTGTAGAAGCATTAAAAGATGAATAGCGGAAGTGAATTAGATATGGAGATGACGGATATCGGATACTTGATCCTGGATCCTTTATACTGAAAACTGAAAAGATAACTTTAAAAAATGTTTGACAAAGATCGCTGGCAGGAAATATTTCATTCGTTGAAGAAGAATAAGCTGCGTACATTTATGACAGCCTTTGGAGTATTCTGGGGCATTTTTATGCTGATTATAATGCTTGGGTCTGGTAAAGGACTGGAAAATGGAGTAAAGTCAGGTATGGGCGATTTTGCAACCAATAGCATTTTTGTCTGGACACAAAGTACAACTATGCCTTACAAAGGATTTCCGCGTGGGCGCCATTTTTATTTCAACAACGACGACATTGATGCCTTACGCGATAATATTCCTGAGATCGAATACCTTGCACCAAAAATCAGGGGATGGTCAGCTGGTGATGGAAACAACAATACGAAACGGAACGACAAAACCGGTGCTTTTTCAATTGTTGGTGAATATCCCGACTGGAATAAAATTGATCCTATGCAAATGATTCTGGGCCGGTTTATTAATGATACTGATATTGAAGAGAAACGTAAAGTAGCAGTAATTGGGACACGTGTAAGGGAAATTCTTTTCGAACCTGATGAAGATCCTATTGGGGAATACATTCAGGTGCAGGATGTATATTTCAAGGTTGTAGGTGTTTTTAAGCCATTAAACAACAATATAAATTTCGGTGGCGAAAAAGAACAAATGGTTTTCATCCCGTTTACCACGCTTCAAAAAACATATAATTACGGGAACATAGTTGGTTGGTTTTCTATTACATCTGCAGATGAGGTCCCGGCATCGGTACTCGAAGCAAAAGTACTCACACTTCTGGCCAGAAGGCATACAATTCACCCCGACGATAAAGCTGCTTTCGGACATTTCAACCTTGAGGAAAATTTCAATCAGATGAAAGGATTGTTCCAGGGAATAAACGGATTGATCTGGTTGGTTGGAATAGGTACACTATTGGCGGGTGTTATTGGTATAAGTAACATAATGCTGGTGATAGTAAAGGAGCGAACAAAAGAAATAGGTATTCACCGAGCCCTGGGTGCAACCCCGTATCAGATAATAAGTCAGATAATTACTGAATCGATATTTCTTACAACTATTGCAGGATACATAGGTTTAACAATAGGTGTTGGTCTGGTGGAGGGAATTAATTTTGCCCTTGTTAAATTTGGAGTTGAAAGTGAAATGTTCAAACGTCCTGAAATCGATTTTACAGTTGCATTAACAGCACTTTTTATCCTGGTAATTTCAGGGGCAATAGCGGGTTTTATACCAGCGCGCCGTGCAGTAATAATAAAGCCGGTAGATGCAATCAGGGATTAATTTTTATAAATTGAGTTGAGTGATAAAGATGCTTTTTAGACCGAACTCAAAATTGATTGACCATACTTTTATAGAATCCCGAAATCCTTATAATTGAACCAGCAATACTTCTTTCTTATCTTCCCTTATAACATCAACAGTAATAATTTTACCTGCTTCGAGTTTCTTTAATCTGCCCATATATTCATATATATCGCCCACTGGCATGCCATCGATAGCTGTGATGATATCACCTTTGATCATTCCTCCTTTTTTTGCAGGGCCACCCGGACGGACAAAATCAACACGCAATCCGCGGGTTTCTTCCGAAGCAAAATCCGGCATAATTCCCAGGGTAACTTTATAACGCTTTCCGTGTCGTGAAGCAGTTTTAGGTCCTGCTTCCTGAAAGGTGAGGCTGGTGTCCCGGTTTGCAAGGTTCAATAACAGATCGAGTGTGAAATCGAGTACCTTTTTTTCTCCTTCCGGATTGATGTATACAAAATCATCTTTAGGAGTGTGGTAATCGGGGTGGGCTCCGTTCGAGATAAAAAATACCGGAATATCTTTTCCTTAAAATGCT
>CAYLZH010000277.1:0-6106 GCA_964388245.1 uncultured Bacteroidales bacterium | reverse complement strand
AAGATTCTGCCTATATTGATGAACTAAGGCAATATCAATCGGAAATGAATAAGAAATTTGCTGATCATGAGAAATCTCCATTAACCGATGTTGACCGGGAGGCGTTTGCCAGTCTAAATTTTTTCCCTATCGATGAAAGTTTTAAGGTTGTTGCAAAATTGTCCAAAACACTAAATAATCGGGAATTTGAAATGAAAACAACTACCGATCGCCTTCCTGTGTATAAGCAATATGGTACTTTATCCTTTTCCTTCAACAAAAAAGCATATCAGCTAAACGTTTATCAGAATGTCGAATTAATCAGCAAAGAAGGATATGAGGATTACCTGTTTTTGCCCTTCACCGATATTACCAATGGAAATGAAAGCTATAGCGGAGGAAGATATATCGATTTGAGAATTCCTTTGTCGGATACACTAATTATCGATTTCAACAAAGCTTATAATCCATATTGCGCATATAATCACAAATACTCCTGCCCTATTCCACCGTCGGAAAATGATTTAAATATAGAAATCCGTGCCGGAGTAAAATCTTATGCAAAACATTAGTGGCAAGGAAATCATTATAGTTGTAATATTATTTATCAGCAGGTTCTGAAGCCACAGGAAGGCTGATACAAAACGTACTTCCCCTTCCTACCTTGCTTTTCACACTTATTTCGCCTTTGTTAATCTGCATTAATTCTTTACACAAAATTAGACCTAATCCTGTTCCCTTTTCTCCGTTAGTGCCCAGTGTGGTTTCATTCTGTCCATATTCAAATAAACTTGAAAGGAATTGTGGATCGATACCTACCCCGGAATCTTCAATACAACAATTAACCATCGAATCCTTTATTCTTGTATAAACCATAATCCTGCCACGTTGCTGGGTAAACTTTATGGCATTCGACAGAAGATTTCGCAACACGGTAGTTATCATCTCTTTATCGGCATATACAAAAGTTCGCTGACTTACTGACGGGATAATACTCAGATCCTTCTGAATCGCTAATGAATTAACCTGAGATATGGCCAAATGAATTGATTCGTGCATGTCGATTGATTCCGGGACCCACTTCAGTTTATTTCTTTGCAGCCTCGACCAATCGAGAAGATTTGTAAGCAACTGAAATGTTTCATCGATGGTTTTGTGCATCACACGAACCAGCTCAAGTCGTTTACTCTCCTCCATTGTAAACCACTCTTCCTGAAGAAGTTCGGAAAAGCCAAGTAGCGAATTAAACGGATTTTTTAAATCATGAGCAATAATTGAGAAAAATTTATCTTTTGTTGCATTCGAAATCCGGAGTTCGTCATTTGCTTCAACCAGTTCTTTTGTTTGATCAAGTATTTTTGTCTCAAGTTCAATATTTTGCTTTTTGATTATTTTTAGCCGTCCATAGTAGATCAATCCAACAATCAAAAGAAAAAGTAATATTAATATCAGTTTGAAAGTGATGGTTTCAACAAATTTAGGGATTACCTTCATCTCAATCCTTTTCGGATTTTCACTCCAGATTCCATCGCTGTTAGAGGCAAGGATTTCCAATTGATACCTTCCCGGATTCAGATTATTAAACACTATTGAATGGGAGTTTCCAAGTTCAATCCACTTTTTGTTGAATCCTAACATACGATATTTGTACATACAACTTTTTGGAAAAGAAAATTCAAAAGCTGAAAAGTTAAGCTCAATGACATTTTCATCAGGCTTAATTTCAATTTTATCTGAACCTATTCCATTTTGTTTGATAACAACCTGGTTCGAATATTTTATTAATTGTGATATTTCGACTTTCGGAGGTTGAGGATTTACCAAAATCTCATCGGGATTAAAAATTACAAGGCCATTAACTCCTCCAAAATAAAAATAGTCATCGCCCTGAAAAAAGGCTTTTCCATTAAATTCATTTCCAGGTAATCCATCGTTGATATCAAAATTATAGAAGCGACCTGAAGTTGGATTATATTTCGAGATACCTTTGTTGGTACTTAGCCATAAATTCTTATTTCTATCTTCAAGGACTGAATAAACTACATTATTCGGTAAACCTTCATTTACAGTAAGGTAGGTGAAGTTTTCATTCTTAGTATCCATCATGCAAAGTCCCATGTCGGTACCCAGCCAAAAAATGCCATCATCTGTTTCATGAATACTAAATATGTGGGTTTCAGGATAGTTTCCTTTTCCCGAAAAGGGCCTGTTAAAAGAACCATCGTTTGCTGAAAACTCAAAAATTCCATTTTTTCCTGAACTTACCCGAAGAATTCCGTCTTTGTCAAAATCGATATTGTATACTTTTCCGTGTGGAAGTTTTCCTTCATCATTACCAAATTCGATAACATTTGATAATCCTGTAAATGTGTTTATTTCTACTATGCCAATGTTTGTACCGGCAAAAAGCATGCTATCGTTCTTAAATTCAATATCGTACACTTGCATGCCATACACATTTTGCTCAACATCAATAATAGTTTCAATTGTTTTATTGAACACAAATTTGCTAAATTTCTTTGTTGGTTTATCGAAAGAGAAAATACCTCCCCCCTCCGATCCTAACCATAGTTTGTTTTTATCAACAGGATCGGGACATATCGAAAAGATAATTTCCTTGCGGATAAAATCTGATGTCCCTAAATCTATATCAAGCCGTTCAAATCCATTGTATCCTCCAATCCATATAATCATTTCATCATCCTGGTAAATCGACCGGATGCTTGAAAATGAAATCTGTATTGAAGAAGGTATGTCGTTGTTTATAAAAAAGAATTTCTTGAAGTATGGACTTAAAACATTTATTCCCCGGCCATTGGTTCCGATCCAAAGATTTTTATCTCTGTCAACAAATAAAACATTAACCGTGCGATACAACACGTTATTCTTGCTTATTCCCTCTCTAAATTCGGTCCATTCATTCGACTTTAAATCAAGTGCGATTAATCCCCGGTCGAATGTTCCAATCCACAAGGTATCACCACTTAAACACAAACCGGCAATTGCAAATACCGAATCGTTAAATACCTGATTATTTTTATAATATGTAAAGTTTTGTTCCTGAATATTATAATAGATTATTGAGCGCAAATAGCTACCAAGCCATAAATTTCCGCTGTCATCTTCGATAATTGATGTAATTTTAAAATTATCGACATTACCAGGAATGTTATCACCAGGATCAATCTCCTCGAATAATCCCTTTTCAGGGATATACCTGTGAAGGCCACCACATTTTAATCCAAGCCATATATTTGAATTTGAATCGACAAATATTTTATTCCTTCCAATGGTCTTATATCTTGGATCATCATGATATGGCAGTGGAATATATTTACGATTACCATTCTTACTGTATTTAATTAGTATGTTGTCCTGTGTAACAATCCAGATATTTTCTTCTTTATCGAAATCCATATCATGAATAGTCACACTGTTAATTGAGTCTGTTACTAAAACATGTTTGAAGGTTGTTCCGTTAGGATTAAAAAAATTTAATCCATTATCCGTTCCTATCCATAGATGATTTTGATTATCAACAAGAATATTATTTATCTGATTACTTGATAATGAAGAAGTGTCTTTGATTGATTTCCTGTATTCTATGATGTTGTAACCATCATATCTATTCAGGCCGTCATCTGTACCAATCCAAATAAATCCTTTTTTATCCTGGACAATATCATTTATTGATCCTTGCGATAATCCATCGTCATTTGTAAGTTGCTGGAAAGTTGGTTTATTAGAGAGCAGATTGGTTGTTGCATTCTGCGATAAAGCAGTACTTGCATTGAGATACAAACAAACAAATAATACGATTAATGATATCCTCACTCTGCTGATTTTGCAGTAAAGATAAAAAAACATTAAAGAACGGAAATCATGGTTCCACTTTTAACAATACTTTTTGAATGATCGCCTTGTTAAAGAATATGGCTGGTTTTATTTTTCCCAGAGATTGGCAGGATAATCCTTGTTGTCAACTAAATGCGTGAGGCTCTTACTAACAAATTCCCTGTCTTCCTGATAGGTAACTCCAAACCATTGTGATTTTCCTTTCAATACTTTTACCTTGACATCACCTCTGATTATCCATTCATTGATTGCCCATGGAATAAAATATTCTGATTTTGGATTATCAATATTGGTTTTCAGAAATGTTATAAAATCATCCTGAAACATTTTCATTGCATTATGCTGAAAACCCCAGAAATTCATTGACACCAATTCATTGCCGGTTAAAGGAATTTTCTGGTCTTCCTCCTTGTAGAAGATCCTATTATTTTGTGAAAATATTTTGGTTCGCTCAACAATATCAACCAGGCAAGAATCCTGATCCTGTGTGCATATACCTCTTGAAACATAACCATGATCAGTGACTGTATTAAACAATTCAAATCCTACCATAGCACATTCATCATGTTGAGAATTGTTATCAGCAAAATAATTTGAGATCACCTTATAAGAATCTTCGCCATAAAAATCGTCGGCATTGATTACAGCAAAAGGGCCGTCGACTTTGTTTCGGGCTGCTAATATGGCATGTGCTGTCCCCCACGGTTTTTCCCTATCCTCCGGAAGTTTAAATCCAGCGGGCAAATCATCAAGCGATTGATATGCACATTCAGCTTCTATTTGATCTTCTATTTTCGAAAAAATTGTTTTTCTGAGATCTTCCTCCATACTTTCGCGGATAACGAAAACAACTTTACCGAATCCTGCTCTTATCGCATCAAAAATCGAATATTCAAGAATTGTTTCACCTGAAGGACCAAACCTGTCCATTTGCTTTAATCCACCATACCTGCTTCCAAGGCCGGCAGCCAATATTACTAAAGTGGGTTTCTTCTGCATTGTTTCTGTAAATGTTAAATTTCTAAAGGGGCACAAATATAATAGAATTGGAAACACATTAATTACTTAATTTTGCAGCTTTATTTGAATCAAAGAAATGGATCAATCATTTCAGATAACTGAATAATACTGGCATGACTAATAATAGTAAACCCGATAAAACATCGCGACTCAACACCATAGAAGAAGCTGTTGAAGACATCAGACAAGGAAGAGTTATTATTGTTGTTGATGATGAAAACAGAGAAAATGAAGGCGACTTTATTGCAGCAGCCGAGCTAATTACACCCGAAATAGTAAATTTTATGGCCACTCACGGCCGTGGATTAATATGTGCACCTATCCCTGAAGAACTCTGCGACAAACTCGATCTGGAGTTAATGGTAGGAAAAAACACTGCCCTTCACGAAACTCCATTCACTGTATCAGTCGATTTAATTGGAAGCGGCTGCACAACAGGCATATCAACACACGACAGAGCTAAAACGATTAATGCCCTTGTTGACCCATCCACCACACCTGAAATGCTTGGACGTCCCGGGCATATTTTTCCGTTAAAAGCTAAAAGCAGAGGCGTCCTGCGCCGTGCCGGACATACTGAAGCTGCGGTTGACTTAGCACGAATGGCAGGACTTCAACCTGGCGGTGCTTTGGTTGAAATTATGAACGAAGACGGAAGCATGGCAAGACTGCCTGAGCTTATGAAAATAGCTGACAATTTTAACCTGAAAATAATATCAATTGAAGATCTTATTAAATACAGGTTAAATGAAGAAAGCCTTATTGAAAAAGGAGTTGAAGTAAATATTCCTACTGATTACGGCATATTTAAACTGATCCCATTCCGGCAAAAGTCCAACGGCCTCGAACATGTTGCATTGATCAAAGGCTCGTGGCAGCCCGATGAAGAAATACTTGTTAGGGTTCACTCATCGTGTGTTACAGGCGACATTTTTGGGTCGAAAAAATGCGATTGTGGCGAACAGCTCCATCAATCAATGTACATGATAGACAGAGCCAAAAAAGGTGTAATTGTTTATATGAACCAGGAAGGACGCGGCATTGGATTATTCAATAAGATAAAAGCCTATAAACTTCAGGAAGAAGGACTTGATACTGTTGAGGCTAATCATCACCTTGGATTTCGCGACGACGAACGTGACTATGGAGTTGGTGCTCAAATCTTACGGGAAATTGGCATACACCGTCTTAGGTTAATGACAAATAATCCGGTAAAACGTGCAGGATTAGAAGGCTATGGCTTAGAGATAGT
>CAYLZH010000276.1:0-6118 GCA_964388245.1 uncultured Bacteroidales bacterium | reverse complement strand
GATTTAGAATTCCGATCAAGAGTTCAAAGAGCTATTGATAAAAAAATCATTACCGGATATATTTCTGGCAACTACTGGGAAAATAACTATGAACAATTCATTAGCGACGATTTTATTTTCACAAGTGAATTCTTTAACCGGTACAAACACAACGATTCACTAATCGTATATACAAAGCTTATTGATCAAACTCAAATTGCAGAAGCTGTACCATTTCCAATGATGCCATTCTTTATCGACAAAGAATTTAAAACTTATATAGATATTGACCTGATATCGAAGGTATCTTTAATAAAAGTGTGGATTCGTGATGCTTTCGGAGTAAATGTATTAACTGAAATTAATCCAACTGACACACTTTGGATGAAAAAACCATACGATGTTAATTACCCATTGGGTGATGATCCGGGTTGTAGATTGGAAATATATAGCTTTAATAAAAATATGGATTCGACTAATCTTGTAAACGAATTTGTTCAACTATATAAAAAGGGAGATGCTCCTGGTTTTAGCGAACAAATGAGAAAGAAGGATTTATTAAACCTCCTGAAACAGCGGAAAATTGTTGTTGTGGAATTGTGCGGATGTTAAATCAGAATATTTTAGTTTTAATGAGGCAATTTAATTTGAGTCAAGTTTTAATCTTTTTACTTTTGCTTTTTATCAAAAAAAGGGTCGATGAAAAAGAAAGACAAACGCTCGATATCAGCCAGGATTAGTGAACGAAAACAACGCAAGGCAAGATTAACTATTTATGGGATAATCGTGTTGGTAAGCTTTGTTGTTTATGGTAACACACTGGGGCACAAGTATGCTCTCGACGATGTGTATGTAATTACACAGAACAATTTTACCATGCAGGGCCTTGCCGGTATCCCGGATATTTTTTCGAGTGATCAGTTTGCCGGAAAATATGGTGATAAAAAAAACATTGTCGTAGGCGGACGGTACAGGCCTTTGTCCATCTTTAGTTTTGCAATTGAATACCAGTTTTTTGGTGAAAGCCCAGGCATTAGCCATTTCCTGAATATCGTATTTTTTGCCCTGACAGGAATAGTGCTTTATTTGCTGTTTCTGAAATTATTTCCCGGTAGAAAAGATCAGAATCCCTACCTAAGCATTCCCTTTTTAACCACGCTGTTATTTTTGGTTCACCCAATTCATACCGAAGTCGTTGCCAATATAAAAGGCCGCGATGAAATATTTGCCCTGCTTGGGGCTTTGTATGCCACTTTGCTTACCCTAAGGTATCTCGAATTGCGCCACAGAAAATATCTGATCCAAAGTGGTTTTGTCTTTTTCCTCGGATTATTATCGAAAGAAAACACAATAACTTTTTTGGCAATAATTCCACTCACAGTTTATTTTTTTACTGAATTTAAGCTACGCGATATCATCCTTAGTTTGGTTCCGCTGGGCATAGCAACAGTTTTGTTCCTTGCAGTTAGGCAGGCAGTAATTGGTGGCGCAGCCCTGGAAATCGAAAAAGAATTATTGAATAATCCGTTTTTGGATGCCTCTTTTGAAGAACGGTTTGCGACAGTATTTTATACTTTGGGTCTATATCTGAAACTATTGGTGTTTCCTCATCCGCTCACATTCGATTATTATCCCTACCATATCCCATTAATGAAGTGGGCTAATTGGGAAGTAGTTTTGTCTCTTCTTGTAAACATAGCTCTTCTTGTTGTGGCTGTTATCGGACTTAAGAATAAGAGTAAGATCGCCTATGCTATTTGGTTGTATTTTATTCCCTTATCGATTGTGGCCAATCTGTTGTTCCCGGTTGGGGTATTTATGAACGAACGTTTTATCTATTTCTCGTCTATCGGGTTTAGTTTTGTTGTAGCCTGGCTTCTGATCGAAAAACTACAGCCAAAAATGAAGAATCCGGAAAACTTTAAAAAGTTGATCTACTTTGGCCTGGGAGCAATAATGTTACTTTATTCAGTAAAAACCATTGCCCGGAATTCGGCATGGAAGGACAACGAAACCCTTTTCTCCACCGATATTAAAACTTCATCGAACAGCATTAAAAGCAATGCCGGTTATGCCGAGATTTTATACCATAAGGGCGAGGAAATTAAAGATCAGGGTGAAAGAAAAAAAGTTCTTGAACAATCGATTCATTATTTTCAGAAATCAATATCCATTCATCCGAAATATGTAAATGCAATGCTTTTATTGGCAAACGCCTGGTTTGAGTATAACAGATCGGTCGATTCCACTTTACATTATTATTTACGGATTGCTGAATTAAAGCCCAATATGTATGATGTTTACCGAAACCTGCCGGTTGTAATTGGCAGCTTAAAAGATCCGAACAAAGAGCTGGACTATTATTTTAAATTCCTGAAAATTAATCCTGACAGAGCAGATATTAATCATGAGATAGGCTTGATTTATGGCAAGCGAAAAAACGATCTCGATAATGCGATTGAATATTTGGAAAGGGCATCGGAACTGGAACCTGGAAATATAGATATAATTAACGACCTTGGATTGGCCTATGGACTTTCGAACCAGTATACCAATGCTTTAAATACATTTTTAGCAGCTCTTCAATTTAAGCCAAACGACAAACAATTGCATATTAATATTGGGCTTAGTTACCAAAATTTAGGCAACGAGGAAAAAGCAAAGCAATACTTTGCAAAAGCTGAACGGCTATAAAGCAGCGTAGTCATCTGCCTTGTTTATAAGATATTTACAAAAGCAAAACTCGAAATGCCAAATATTTCAATAAATTTGCGGCAAATTATTATAAAAATCAGGAGGAATAAAATGTTAAAAAGACTAATGACCCTTGCGATTGTAGCAATAGTTTTGGTTTCATGCGGTGGAAACCAGCAAACGGACGGAGATAAAAAAGCTGATGAAAATGTAAAAGAGGCTGAAAAACTTGCGATGATCAATCCCGATGAATTTGATGTTGTAGCCGAGAAATATGTTGGCAAGGAGATTCAAATGGAAGGAACAATTGTTCATGTTTGTCAGCATGGTGGTAAACGAATGTTCATTTTTGGAGAAGATTCGGATAACCGTGTTAAAATTACAACAGGTGAAGGTATGGCTGCCTTTAATACTGAATGGGAAGGAAGCGATGTAGTTGTAATAGGTTTGGTTGATGAATTCAGGGTAGATGAAGAATATCTCCAATCCTGGCAAAACGAAATTGAAGAGAAAATTGCATCAGGTGATACCGAACATAGAGAAGAGGACGAAGGTTTACATACTGGAGAAGACGGGCATCAGGAATATACTCCTGAAGACGAGCTTGGACAAATCGAAGATCTTCGGAACGAAATTGCCGAGTCAGGTACCGATCACCTGTCGTATTATTCAATTATTTGCAAGAGCTACGAGGTTAAAGAAATAGCTACTGATGATACTGAGGATGAGGAATCAGAAGAAGCTGAAGGATCAACAGCAAGCGAAGAATAAAAGTTGAAATAGAAAGAATAGAAGATGGGGCTGATATTTGTTAGCTCCATTTTTTTCATAATTACATCAAACAATCTTTCAAATGAAATGGAGAAAATGGAACAGGATTATACATCGTGATCTCGGATACATATTTTTTTTCACTACCATTATTTATGCCGTATCAGGAATTGCAATCAACCACCTGGACGACTGGGATCCTAATTACATCATTACCAGTAAAGAAATCCAAATCGAAGAAGGCTTATCGAAATCGGATTTCACAAAAAAATCGGTGAAAAATATCCTTGCTGAAAATGGCGAAAAAGGTACTTACCGCAAACATTATTTTCCAAACTCATTCACCGTAAAAGCATTTATTAAAGGCGGCACCTTAACTATCGATATGGAATCGGGTTGGGGGATAATTGAGAAAACAAAGAAACGGCCCATCCTTGGCCCAATGAATTATCTCCATTACAATCCTGTAAAATGGTGGACCATTTTCTCCGATATTTATGCCGGTGCACTGGTAATTCTCGCCATTTCAGGAATAATTATTATAAGGGGCAAAAAAGGAATTACCGGCCGTGGATTATGGCTCACATTGGCTGGAATAATAATTCCGGTAGTGTACCTTTTAATTTATTACTATTAATATTTATCTGAATTAATTAAAGAAGTACCAGAAAATGAAGCGAATAATAAAAACCGTGCGGGCACCTCAGGCTATTGGGCCTTATAGTCAGGCTGTTGAAATAAACGGGATGCTTTTCGTATCCGGTCAGATAGCGATTGATCCCGGAACAGGAAAATTGATCGATGGCGACATTTCTCAACAAACCGAATTGGTAATGAAAAACATAGGTGCTGTATTAAACACAGCTGGGTATTCTTATTCCGATGTTGTAAAGTCTACCTGTTTGCTCATCAATATGGATGATTTTGATGCAATGAATAAGGTTTATGCAAAATATTATTCAGAAAACCCTCCTGCCAGGGCAGCCTTCGAGGCTTCGAAATTGCCAAAGGGTGCAATGGTAGAGATTGAAACCATCGCAGTGAAATAGCTTTGTAATCTGGGCCGGAATAGGTGAAATTAATGCACTGGTGCCATTTCGTAAAAAATTCCTGCACCGGGCCCTAATGGTATCCCAACATATAGCCATATTATAAGCAATATCACCCATCCGATAAAGAACATAACCGAATAGGGTAACATGGTTGCCACAAGGGTACCTATTCCTGCTTTCTTATCATATTTTTCGAAGTAAACAATAATCAAAGCAAAAAAGCTCATCATGGGCGAAATGATATTTGTAACGCTATCTCCAATCCGGTATACCACCTGGGTGAGCTCAGGGCTATAACCCAAAAACATGAACATCGGGACAAATATCGGGGCCAGCAATGCCCATTTAGCCGACGCACTTCCCATCATTAAATTGATTGTGCCTGAAAAAATTACGAAAAGGATTATCAATGGTATCAGGCTTAAGTCGAGGCTTTTTATAAAGGCGGCCCCATTTATCGCCAGGATTATTCCCAGGTTGCTCCACTTGAAGTATTCAACAAACTGAGCCGCAAAAAACACCAGCACCAAATAGGCAGCCAGCGATTTCATCGATTCGGCCATTCCCTTCATAACATCAGCATCATTCTTATATTTCTTAATTGCAAAGCCGTAAACAACCCCCATAATGCCGGCAACAAGGAACAAGATAGCTACCACACCTTTCAATACCGGCGATTGAAGGAAACTGCCGTCCATTCCCCGGAGTATTCCATTCGATGGCAAAAGCCCAATCCCAAGTATCACAATAAAGCCTGCGAAAACGTATAAGGCCCTCCGTAATCCTTTTTTTTCGTCGGGCGATAATCGCTCTATTTCTTCCTGCTTTACGTCGTCTGCGTCATATTTTCCGAGCGATGGAACCACAATCTTTTCGGTTACCCAGGTTCCGATTATGGCTATTATAAAAGTTGAAACAACCATAAAATAGTAATTGGCCGTTGGATTTACATGGTAAGCTTTATCAACAAGATGAGCTGCTTCCTCAGACAAACCTGCCAATAGGGGATCGATAGTTCCAAGTACCAGGTTTGCTGAAAACCCACCTGATACTCCAGCAAAGGCGGCGGCCATTCCTGCAATGGGGTGACGTCCTATTGCAAGAAAAATTGTTCCTGCAAGAGGGACCAACAACACATAACCTACAGATGAGGCAAGGTTCGAAACAATTCCAGCCAAAACAATAATAAACGTTAGCAAGCGCTGTGGAGAATTCAGTACCAGGGCGCGAATCAGTACTGCAATTAACCCTGAATTTTCAGAGATACCAATTCCCAGCATAGCAACTACTACAATCCCAAGCGGTGCGAATGAGGTGAAGTTCTTTACCATCTTTGTGAGGATACTATGCAGGCCGTCTTTGTTAAGCAGGTTTATTGCTTCATATGTTTCGCCTGTAATCGGGTGGTCAGCACTAATACCAAGAATGCCGAAGACAGCAGACAATACTAAAATGATCAGGGCAAAAATTCCGAAAAGTGTTGCAGGATGTGGTAAGGCATTACCCCCTTTTTCAACTATCTTTAAAAATGTATTTATTGCGTTCCTTTTTTTCATCGATAAAATATTTTTTGTGAAGGAATTGTATCCGGCGGAAATTATTAATTATGATAATATTCAAAG
>CAYLZH010000275.1:0-6232 GCA_964388245.1 uncultured Bacteroidales bacterium | reverse complement strand
CTTAACTTTACATCATAACGCAATTTGTCAGGTTGGTGAATGTCATCATCAAAAACAAAATCAAGAATAGCAATTGCATACACTTTTCTTAATTCAAAATCCCAGAAACTACCAGTTTTTGCCTGGTCACGAATTGGGAAAGTTGAATAGTAAAGCGCCCGGTCTTTAAAAAACTTTTGCTTGGTCTTTTGTAACTCAACAATGAATTTTTCACCTCTTTCATTGGTACAATATAAGTCGAAAATCGCTTTTCGATTTAATTCTGTAGAGCCAAGCTGTTCATTCTTTAAATAAGTCAATTCAGTGATTACACCTTGTTCCTCTCTCAAAAGCTCATTTAAAAAGTCAAGCAACAAATCTTTATTTAACTCCTCCCCAAACAGCCGCTTAAATCCGTAATCTGTAAATGGGTTAATGTATTTTTCCCTGAACTCATGCATCTTTATATTCTTTATTTACAAAGGTAAAGACTTTTTATGGCATTCAGAAAACAAAGAGAAATAGTCTGTTTTACACCATCTCGCTCTCCTTCAAACGCTCAGCATTTTCTGCCATTTGGAGTTTGTCGATAATCCCCAGGATATCGCCATCGACAATGGCCGGCAGGTTATAAAGTGTAAGGTTAATGCGATGATCGGTTACTCTTCCCTGGGGCCAGTTGTAAGTACGGATTTTGGCCGATCGGTCGCCGGTTGAGACCATTGTTTTTCGCTTGCTTGAAATATCATCAAGATACTTTTGATATTCAAGATTGTACAAACGTGTTCTTAATTCAACCATAGCCTTATCCAGGTTTTTTAGTTTCGATTTCTGATCCTGGCACGTAACAACTATTCCTGTGGGAATATGGGTTAAACGAATTGCAGAATATGTTGTGTTTACTGATTGTCCTCCCGGTCCCGACGAACAATACTCATCGCGCCGGATATCCTCGTTCTTAAGTTCTATATCAAATTCATCGGCTTCGGGTAGTACCGCTACCGATGCCGCAGAGGTATGAACACGGCCCTGTGTCTCGGTTTGGGGAACTCGTTGTACGCGATGAACACCCGATTCATATTTAAGTACCCCATATACATTTTCACCTTTCACTTCGAATATAACTTCCTTAAATCCGCCAACCGTTCCTTCAGTAAAGGAGATGGTCTCAATTTTCCAGTTGCGGCCCTCACAAAACTTCGTATACATTCTGTGCAGGTCACCTGCAAAAATACTGGCTTCGTCGCCTCCGGTCCCAGCCCTGATCTCGACAATGGCATTTTTGCCATCTTGTGGATCTTTCGGGATTAGTAGAAGTTTTATATCCTCTTCTAATTCTGATTTCCGCTTGCTTAACTCCTCCAGTTCAATTTTGGCCATTTCGCGCATCTCCTCATCCTTTTCCTCGCCAAGAATTTCCCTTGTCGATGAAATATTATCCATCACATTTCTGTACTCTTTGTAAGCAGCAATAATAGGTTCTAAATTTTTATACTCTTTACTCAGGTTGATATAACGTTTCATATCAGCCATTATTTCAGGATCGGTAATAAGCTGGCCTACTTCCTCGAATCGAACTTTAACACCTTCGAGTTTATCTAATATCATATCGTTTTTACTCATTTTAATCTACTTTAATTTAGCCCTAAAAGGACTTATTATAATTCTTTTGGATTTGTAATAATTCAGTTGTTCAATCAGAGAAGTTAATATTCGAATGTACCTTTATCTGATTTTATGGTTAGCTTTTTTAGATTCGCTCTTTCACACCTTCCAATAACTTTGGCATCGATGTTAAAACTATCAGCAATTTCTATTATTCGATTGGTGTATTGTTCTGGCATATAAATCTCGAAACGATGACCCATATTGAAAACCTTGTACATTTCGTGCCAGGCCGTACCGGATTCCTGCTGTATTATCTCAAACAAAGCAGGAACATCGAACATATTATCTTTCACAACATGAACATCATCCACAAAATGAAGCACCTTGGTCTGGGCGCCTCCCGAACAATGGACCATTCCATGGATGTGTTTGCGAAATTCACCGATTATAGTTTTCACAACCGGTGCATAGGTACGGGTAGGCGAAAGAACTAGTTTTCCCGCATCAATCCCAAGCCCTTTTATTTCATCTGTTAATCTTAGTGAGCCCGAATAAACCAAATCGGCGTTAATTGAATTATTAAAGCTCTCAGGATATTTCTTGGCAAGATACTTTGAAAACACATCGTGCCGGGCCGAAGTAAGGCCATTACTTCCCATGCCTCCATTGTATGATTTCTCATAACTCGCTTGTCCATAAGATGCAAGACCTACAATTACATCACCGGCTGTAATTTTATGGTTCGATATAACATCAATCTGTTTCATGCGGCATGCTACCGTCGAATCTACAATAATTGTACGGACTAGATCGCCAACATCGGCAGTTTCACCACCTGTCGAATAAATTGAAATGCCAAGTTCCCTTAGTTCGTTCAGCAGTTCTTCAGTGCCATTTATAATAGCTGAAATAACTTCGCCGGGAACAAGATTTTTGTTCCTTCCTATTGTCGATGACAGAAGAATATTTTCTGTAGCGCCAACACATAAAAGATCGTCAAGGTTCATGATAATGGCATCTTGTGCAATGCCTTTCCAAACAGACAGGTCGCCTGTTTCTTTCCAATACATGTAAGCAAGCGATGATTTTGTGCCTGCCCCATCGGCATGCATAATGTTGCACCATTCGGGATCTCCACTCAAAATATCAGGGATTATCTTACAAAATGCTTTCGGGAAAATACCTTTGTCAATATTCTTTATTGCTGTATGAACATCTTCTTTCGATGCCGAAACACCCCGCTGTGTATATCTTGATTTACCTGTCATTATAAAATGAATATCTGTAATTCTTAAAAACAAAAAGCGCCCCAAATTTTCGAGACGCTTTAAATACTTTCTCCTGAATTTTTCAGGTATAAAAATCTATGTTATCGAAATTCGTTTGTCATAATTTATTTCTATGATCGAAGTTAATTGCCATCTTCAGACTCATCATCCTCGAGGTCATCTTCGGCATAAGGATCTTTGTAAACTGGTTTTGGTTTTGGTGCCAGTTTAGTTTCAAAATCATCAGATAAAATCTTGAATTGAGTCCTCCGGTTAATTTGATCCGCTGCATCCTGTTGCTCTACACCATTGAGTCCGTTTACAAAATCTTCAGATAAAATATCTCCTTCCTTAAGGAAAGGATATTTTGCAGCATGCTGAGCACCAACAGTATGAGGAACGGTTTCGCCGTAGCCCTGCCAGGTAAGCCTTTCCTGTTCGATTCCTTTCGAAACAAGGTAATCGACAACAGATTTAGCCCTGTCATTCGATAGATTCATATTATAATCATCGTTTCCTTTTCTATCTGTATGGGACATTAATTCGACAGTAATTTTAATATTTTCCTCGAGGAAAATTACAAGGCTGTCAAGTGCGACCATCGATTCGGGACGGAGTTTTGCCTTGTCGAAGTCGTAGAAGATATCAGGAATATCAATGGCAGTCATCATAGGAATTTCCTCCAGTACAATATTCGATGTCCAGTATTTATTTTCTGTCAGACCTTTGGTTGAGAATTCAAATTTATTTAAAAGATATCCGTCATAAACTGCCGAAACGGTATAGTCGCCCTCTTCAGGAATATTTTTAAACAGATATGATCCATCGGCTTCAGAATCCATTTCAAGAAAGAATCCATTATCACCAAGCAGTTTTACTTTTGCTCCAACAATGGGTGTTTCGGTCTTTTTATCAACGATTAAACCTCCTGCCGAAAATTTAAGTGGTGGAATTTCCCAGAAATAGATATCGAAACTACCTTTTCCTCCAGGCCGTTTTGAAGCAAAGAATCCTTCAGGACGCTTTCCCTGACGAATATATCCAACATCATCGGCAGAGGTATTGATCGGGTATTGCATATTCTTAACTTCCCATTTTCCATCCTTCTGAAGACTGGCTTCAAAAATATCATGGCCACCCATTCCAAGATGCTGGTTCGATGAGAAATAAAGTGTGCTATCGTTGTGTGAGAATGGATAACTTTCGGTTCCGAATGTATTTACTTCGGGTCCAAGGTTGATTGGTTCACCAAAGTTTTTGGTTTTTTTGGCTCTTTTTACCATCCAGATATCCATGTCGCCATATCCTCCCGGAAGGTCAGCAGCAAAATAAAGTATCAATTCATTTTTCGATAAACTTGGATATTTTATCGATATGCTATCAGGTCCGATGGGCACCTCGGTAGGATCGCCCCATCCAAGGCCTTTCTTTTTTGCGGTATAGATCCGGCATCCAAGATTTTCCCGTTTGTCGAGCGGGCACCTTGAAAAGAACAAGACATTGGCTTTCCGGTTGAGGCAGGTACCACCTTCGGAGAATTCAGTATTAACCGGAGGGCCAACAGGTACAGGGATACTCCATTTTCCTTTCCTGTCGAGGCTGGTCATGAAGATGTCGGTGAAATTTATTCCTGTATACGAGTCGAGCTTATCGCCCATAACTCCTTCGCGTGCTGTAGTAAAGTAAATTACTTTATAGTCTTTTTTTGCATATGTTGGGGCAAAATCGGCTTCACGGTCATTAAAATAAGCCATTGCTTCAACTTCGTGCCTGGTGGGAGTTTTTTTCCATACTGCTGACAACTCACAGGATTCTACGCCGTAGGATCCCCGTTCATCGCCCGGGACTTTTTCGAGATACTTTTTATATTCAACAACTGCTTCTTCATATTTCTCATTCATCTTGAGCATATCGGCATAATTTAAAATTGTAACGGGATCGGAATATCCTCTTTTAATGGCTTTCAAATACCAAACCTCAGCAACTTTCGAATTCTTCATGTTATTGTAGCACTCTGCTACCATGAAAGTTACTTCTGCCTTTAATTTTTTATCGCTCTTGATTTTCGAATAACCTTCCTTCAAATAATCTTTTGCTAACAACCACTCCCCATTTTCGAAGTGCTCGAATCCTTTAACAACATCTTTTGGTTGAGCAAGGCTACCCGATACTGAAATTATAAACACTAAAAGTGCAACAATCAATTTCAAATTTCTCATAACTAATCTATTAATTTAGCAATTGAATTGCGGTAAAAATACTACTTTTCCTTTAAACAAAAAACTCAATTATCCGGTGTTACAGTCACTTGCGTTTTGTTGTATCTTATTAAACGTAAAGGAAATAATTAAATTACTGAAATTAAAAAAGAGAATTATAGAATCTTTGAAATCTGTTTAATATCCGGAGCTCAACTGTTGCTTATCACAAGAAAAATAACCTCAGATAGCAAATCAGGCATTTCAGATCAAACACTATTTAAATTAGGGTGCTTTATTTCAGGACATTCTTGCTGATCCAGGATTTCGCTTACTTCAGTAAGATTTTGAAAAACATTTTCTGACCTGGCCCTTAACCTTTTATAACTATGATGTCCATGAGCTATTAAGAGGCATTTAATCTTTAGCTTATCAGCAACATCTAAATCATGCAAGGTATCGCCAATAAATAATATCTTTTTAGGATCGATATTAATGGTCTTAACAAGTTGCCGGCCTCTTTCGAGTTTACCATCGGCATAATGATGATCAAGTCCAAAAACATTAGTAAAGTACGGTTCAATACCAAATGCATTTATTTCATCTTCGAGAGATTCCTGCAACCGTGCCGATAATATTGACTGGCCAAGCCCCAGAGCGGAAAACGATCTTATCAATTTTAATGCATCGTACTGCAGCTCGCACTTTTGCTGCTCCAGGTTGTATTTATCGATAAATTCTGTGCCGACTATTTCAAACGATTCCTTCTGAAAATCGAAACCGATTTTAGCATAATAATCCTTTACTGGAAAATCGAACACCGCTTTATATGCATCATGACTTAGCTTTTCCAGTCCCCTTTTTATGAGTAAGCTATTGATTACATCAACACAAACATCCAGATCGTTGAGCAAAGTACCATTATAATCCCAGATAATGTGCTCGATATCATTTAAACAGAGTAGCTTTTTATTATTGTTCATTCCAGATTTGTTTTCTTACATTTTCACATAAATGAATAATTCATCGCTTCAAAATAATGAAAATTTTATCGTATCAGCTATGAACCATGCCATACAAATTTTGTTTAGTCCTTTCAATGATTTAAATTATTGATTTAAGCGAATTTAAAATGTTAAAATTACCAATCGACGAAACAAAAATTGTCGTATCTTAGTA
>CAYLZH010000274.1:0-6314 GCA_964388245.1 uncultured Bacteroidales bacterium | reverse complement strand
ATTACTATGTTCTGGACACAATTGGATATCCTGATTGTAGTAAGGCATATTTTAAGTTGGAGGTAAATCAAATCACCGATTCGGCTTTTTTCAGGGTTGAACATAACTGGGTTGCCCCCGATCCATTTGAAGGAAATTATCCGAGTTATACAATATCAGATTCGCGCTACTGGAAAATAGACGGTATTTTTCCATCAACCTTTGTTGGTAAATTTAAGTTTAATTACAATAATAAGGAGAACGGTCTCGGATGGCTCGATCATACCTGGTTCCCATATCCACTGGAAGCCGATTCGCTTGTGCTTTTGTACAGGCCGGGGTCCGGTTCTAACTGGACAGAGATACCATCGGAACGTCTTGGGAACAGCCGATCGGGGTGGATAATTACTGATATTGTTGAAAAAGGAGAGTATTGCCTGGCTTATCGCGATTTAACCCTTTCATCGAATTTGCTTATCAAAGATGAAAAGCAAATGTTAACAGCTTTTCCAAATCCATCCTGGGATGCTTTCAATGTACATATCGATTCGAACAGTGAAAAAAAACTTAAGCTTTTCGATACACGTGGCGTTGAAATATTTACGCAAAAATTAGCCGGAGATGAATCTTATACCAGAATTCCGGTTAAAAATCTTATGGTTGGAGTTTATTTCCTTGCCCTTGAAATAAATGGAGAAAAAGTATCGGAGATTAAGCTGGTTGTTTCACGATAAATTTTATAATCGCTAATAAATTAGGCGAGAGATAGATTTTTTGTATCTTAACATCTCGAAAAATTTTAAACATGGCAAATATTATAGTACCTGTAAATTTTTCTGATTGCTCTGAAAACAACTGTAAATTTAGTCTCGGGCTGGCAGCCAGACTTGGTACAGGAATTCAGCTTTTGCATTGTTTTAGCGAAACCAAAAACTATCCTGTTATTTCTTATATGGACAAAGCATCGGTGCCTTATCAGATTACCTCGCCATTGCAATCGGGCAGCGAAGAACAGACAAAAACGGCTCTGCACGATTTTCTCAATAACCTGAAACAACTAAGAGATAAACTCGGTTTTCCTGATGTAAATGTCGATCAGGCAATTTTGTATGGTACACCAGCCGATGAAATAATCCGGTTTTGTGATGAAGAAAATCCTGAGCTTTTACTCCTTTCTACTCATAGTACAGGCGATAAGGTGAAAAAATTTTTAGGCAGTTTGTCATATCATTTGCTGAAATCGGTGCAGATTCCGGTGCTTGTCATTCCGAAAGATGTGTTAATACCATTGGAAAATAAAATCAGGGTTGCATTTGTTTGCCGCTTTGAGGAAGATGAACTAAAATCCTTTAATCAATTAATCCGGCTAATATCGGGATTTGAGGTTTCGTTAACTATTCTGCATGTCGGACATTCCGGCGACGAAGAGACTTACCAGAATCAGTTGATTTTGTTACAAAAGCAGTTTTCTCATTTCTATAAAAAACACCCTGTTGATTTTCAACTGATAGAAGATGAGGACTGGATTGAAGGAATCAAAAATTATTCGACTCAAAACAATATCGACATTGTTTCATTTACGACAAAACGCAGGGGATTCTTTTCAAAATTCTTTAATCCGGGAATGACCAAAAGCCTGCTTTTCGAATATAATAAACCATTACTTGTTTTTCATACGTGATTTCCGGTTTTTCCGAACCTGCTCGAAGCGTTTTTGTGCCTCCCTGAATTTTTTTATTGAAACTGAATCATCGTCATTCACCTGACCTTTATTTTCATTTAAATTTGTTGTTTCGTGTGAATATGAGAAGTTTTCTTGCTCATCACCATATTTTTCGTCCAATTGCTTTTCCTTTTCAACCTGCCCTTTTATCATGCTTAGTTCGTTGATCACTTCCTCGTAAATATCCTGATAAAGCTTTGGTTGTGTGGCAAGAAACCGGATTGTTGAATCAAAAACGGCTCTTTCGTAACCGTACTTTCGGGTTATTCCTGCATAAAAAACATTGCGGTTTTTAGATTTCTTCGGTAAACGATTTTGCGACAAATAAGCATCGGCTAAATGTATATCGACAAGTAATGGTAGCAAGGTGTCACGAGGAATTAATCCCTCAGGTATTGTAACTTCCTTTTCATCCGGAGTACATGCATTGAATACAATTAAAGCAAGAATCCCTATCCATAAACTAAGTCCGGTTCTGTATTTATCTTTCATCATAAATATGAATTGAAATGAATTATTATCTTGTTTTTTCATCCTTGCAATATTATTGCAATTTATTACAACCTCAATCATCAATGAAATATTATTTACTTTTGCAGAGTTGTTATTTTGTACTTGATAATTAAACATTATGACTGAACAGGTTAATAAGAAACAAAGCAAAGGTATTCGTATTCTTTATATTGTAGTAATTTCGGTTTTAGTAGTGATAATAGGCATAATCAGCTATTTATACAATCAACAGATTGATGAAACCGAGCAAAAAATCTCAGAAATTGTAAAAGTAACTGAAGAAAAAGCCGAAATCAAGGCCGAGTTAAGTTCGATGTATATTCAGTACGATTCGTTGGAAACAGATAACGATAGTCTCATCATTATAAGGGATGAACAAAAGGACAAAATCAAAAGCCTGTTAAACAATATTAATAACAAGAAATTTGAGATCAGGTCGTACAAGAAAGAAATAACTACGATGCGAAACATAATGAAAAGCTATATTTTTCAGATTGATTCGCTGAATACCCGCAACCAATTGCTAATTGCTGAAAACAAAGAGGTTAAAGCCAAATTCAGAAACGAGAAAAAGGCCAAAGAGAAACTACAATCGATGGCTGATGAACTCGAAGAAAAAATCGAAATTGCATCAACTCTTAAGGCGAAGGAAATTAATATTGAGATTTTGAAAAAACGGGGTCGCATGACAAAATCGGCACAGCGGGTCGAGAAAGTAAAAGTTTGTTTTCTATTGCCTGAAAATGCTATTGCCGAAAGTGGCAGCAAGGAGATTTTTATCCGGATTGCCCGCCCCGACGAGCTGGTTTTAACCGAGTCGGAAACAAATTTATTCCTGTTCGAAGACAAAGAAATCGTTTACTCGGCCATGCGAATTGTTGACTACAACAACCTAATAAGCAATGATGCCTGCATCTTCTACAATAATTACGAAGAACTGATTCCTGGAACTTACAACGTTGATATTTTCCTGGATGGCCAGATTATCGGAGAGAGCGTTTTTACTTTGAAATAAAAATTCTAAAACTCTTCAATCATCGGAAAATCAATATCAAAATATTTCCGAAGCGATATAATTTTCAATTGTTTCAGGTTTTTTACTTCGCCAAAGTATATGTAGTTAATTTTGTTCCTGATATGAATTTTTAGAAAACCGGCTCCAACCTCAATCCGGTCAACAATAAACTGTGTTCCTTTACGCATTATGCGGCGCTTGTCTTTCGAATCGAACACAAGATTATAAACACTATAATTTTTATTATCGGGCTCGAGCGAAATTACTCCCTGATAGGTTTTTACTATAAAATCTTCTTTCAATGTCAATATTGTTCCTGCAGGTACCTTGGTCATAACATCGGTATCCTCCTGAGCCTTGATCTGGCTAACATTCAAGCCCAGCATAATCATTAAAAAAAGAGCAACAACTTTTTTCATAGTCCCTGGTTTTAATTATTTTATATCAAAAATAAACCTAATTAAAAATTAGGCAATAAAGATATTGAATCATTCCGAACATTTCAAGATGATTTTCTCAACAAGTTTTCAAACAGAAACATCGGTGTTTTTAATAGCAACTTTAACTAAATCCAAAGTTGTATGGTCAGATTCAGCAAAGATGAAATAATTACTGTTTCACTTTTATAAACCTTGCGACCTGTAATGATCTTTCTGTTTGGATCATTATTGAATACATGCCCGGAGTTAATTTCGAAATATCGATTTTAATTTGATCTAAATCCGAATTCAGTTTTTTAGAAAAAACAGTCTGACCTGTTAATGATACAATTTGCAGGTTTGCTGAGTTAGCTACCGTGTCGTGCAAATCAACAACTAGATAGCTGTTGGCCGGATTTGGGAATACATTAAAATTAGCAGGATTATTAACTGCCTCAATATTATTAAGCGATGTGCAAAGATGGGCATCAATACAAAGAGAAATGGTCATATCGGGAGAATATGCATTAATTGGATTCCAAATATTCATTCGCTTAATGTACGCAGTATTCTCTCCGTTTGGACCATCCAGATACGAATGGGGAACGGCAAAAGTGTCGGGTGTACCGTAATTGATCTCAAATCCGGCATAAAAGTTACCGTTTGTCTCAACAGCCGGATCGAATGATATATATTCCCATACTCCGGGTGTAAATGCGGAAATATATTGCACTGATTCACGAAGCACTGATCCCGGAGTGGGGCCTCCTTCCCAAATTTTGGCGGTAATAACTGCTGAGGGATAGCTTGCATAGGCAACAGCAGGCACAATGTAGATACCATGAACAAACCTTCCGCTTTGGTTTGAATATCGTTCGGCAAAACCTGAAAAAGTATATTGATTGTGCCCTGTCCAATAACCCCATTCTCCTTCTGCAAAGGTAAACAGGAAAAGATCTTCGTTTTCTTCAATGTTACTAAAATCTCCACAGTTTTCCTGGACATTTATATAATCGTTCAGGATTATCTCATGAGATCCATGATTGTTGGTTACAATAAGCCTTACCGGGAAGATACCCGGGTAAGTATATCTTATATCAGCGGGATGTTGCTCGTTTGATGACGAAGGTGATGCTCCTGCGAAATGCCATTGCCATGAAGTTACATTTCCTTCCGACAAGTCGGTAAAATCAACAGTGCCTCCTTCAAGCACATTGGTGCGATTACCTGAAAAAACTGCTACCGGTTTATTTTGTCCCCAATATGGATCATAACCGTTCAATGTTTCTGCACCGGTATTCGCCGGATCGAGCCAATATTTTAACTGGCTGTTACTTTCCGGATAAGTGTCCCATGCACTGGAAAATTTCGAATAATAGTCGTTGTAGTTAAAAGTGCAACTTGCCTCGCCACCGGTAAGGTCTCCGATAATCCTGTGATCCTGGTTGAACAAAGGTGAACCGGACGATCCTCCCTCGGTTGTACCTTTGTCCCAATCGTGTACGTGCCAATGTGTATTGGGTAGATAGGGCGGATAATCATCGGAAGTGGGCGGATCAAAATCGATTGAAATCTTTTTTACATCACCCTGTGGATGATGGATGCCGGTTGTTTGGCGTGCTTGTTGGTCGCTACGGTCCCATCCGGCAAAATATGGCTGAAAAGAAGGTAATGGAGGTGAGCTCAACTCAATCAGGCAAAAGTCAATTAAAGGCGATGTAGCCCGTACTGTTCCGCCTGAGATTGCCTGTTCAACAGAACCGTCGATGCCTTTGCAATCAGGGCTCTCGTAATTGAAAACGCATATCATATTGTCAGCAATAGTTTGATTACTTACACAATGATTAGCCGTTAGGAACAATGGTCGTGCATCATGATTTGTATTATTTACGAGGGCTCCTGAACACAATGCTCCGTTTGCAATTATCCGGCAAACAGCATGTTTTTCGCGTTGCCAGTTATTTCCTTCGAAACAATTAATGTCGTAGTTACAATCGCCCGAATCGCCAAAACTCTCATCTTTTGGCTCATCAAGAAACTGAACAACACCAATATAATCGTGGCCAATTCTTTCCAAAACCAGGGCAGTTGATGTTTGTACTTCAAATGGCTCAAAGTATTCGACAATTAAACTATCGCCAATAACCGGAAGTATCGCAAGTTTGGAGTTGGTTTTATTATTCTTATTTGTAAAGGCTCCTAAAACATGACTTTTATCTGGATTATATAGAAATAATCTGGCTCCATCAGGAAGGTTGAAGTTTATAAATTCGGTGTAAAGGGAGTGGGCACCTGATGAGACAACTCCAAGCTGCCAGATTCTTCCTTTGTCAAATTTGGTACATTCTCCCAACTGTTTAATATCAAATTTAACATCAATCATAGTTGCAAAATGCAATACTTTTGATCCATTTAGCTGATTGTTTATTTTTATCAGGCTATCATTATCAACAGCTTGCAGATTGAAGAATGGGATTTCGGAATTTATATGATATGTTGAGCTATACGGCAACTTCTTTTCATTGATCTGAGTTGTTCCGACAAAAGGAATAATCATCAGAAAAAATAGGAGTGGTGTTAATTTCATATGATTCATATAACATAAAATTATTGGTCTGTAAATATACCATATTCTATTTTATCCCGTATTGTAAATGCAGAAATA
>CAYLZH010000273.1:0-6336 GCA_964388245.1 uncultured Bacteroidales bacterium | reverse complement strand
CGTGAAGCTACATGGGATGCAGAAGCCAATTCGAAATATGCCCTTCAGCAATCACAAATAAAAACAGAATATGCAGGACTAATCCCACCTGATGAAATGGTTCCGGTTACGGCCGTCATTCCGTTTGCAATAGCTCTAATCCGACAGAAATACGCTAATGAGAACAAAGAAGCATTAAAGATTAATTATCAGGAGGATGACTTACTAAAAAGCAAGTTTATTCAACGTACCGGTACAGACGATCGTGAGAATCAGCAAACAAACTAACTGAATACTTTTTTCCTGTTATGAATAATTAATTCGCTAAGTAAGATTTTGAAAATCTATTTTTTTTTCGACCAGGAGTCTTTTAAAGGCACCGTACGGTTAAAAACTAAATTTTCAGGTGTTGATTCTTTGTTATCGAGGCAGAAATATCCTAAGCGTGTAAACTGAAAACGGTCTTCAAATTTGGCATTTTTAAGGCTTGGTTCGAGCTTACATTTTTTCAATATTTCTAAGGAATCAGGATTTAGAAAATCCGTAAATTCCTTGTCTTTATGACCGTCAGGATCTTCATCAAGAAATAAGCGGTCGTACAATTTTACTTCAGCATCGATAGCATGTTTTGCCGATACCCAGTGTAATGTGCCTTTTACTTTTCTGCTCACTCCTGAACCGCTCTTGGTTTCAGGATCGTATGTGCAATGGATTTCAGTTATTTCACCAGTGTCAGGATCTTTGATGAAGCTTTCACATTTTATGATGTATGCTGATTTCAGGCGTACTTCACGACCCGGGCCAAGGCGAAAAAACTTCCTTGGAGGATCTTCCATAAAGTCGTCTTTATCGATATATATTTCACGGCTAAATGGAATAGTCCGGATTCCTGCTGCAGGATTCTCAGGATTATTTATGGTTTCCAGTAATTCGTCCTCCCCCTCAGGATAATTTGTGATTATCATTTTTAACGGCCGTAACACACCCATTACGCGTGTGGCAGTCTTGTTTAAATCATCTCTGACAGCATGCTCTAAAAGTCCCACATCATTAATCGCTTCATATTTTGTATAACCAATCAGGTCGACAAAATTACGTATCGATTCAGGTGTGTACCCCCGCCGTCGAAGTCCTGAAAGACTTGGCATACGTGGATCGTCCCAGCCCGAAACTATTCCTTTTTCGACCAATTGCAAAAGCTTCCTTTTACTCATTACCGTGTAGGTAAGGTTAAGACGGTTGAATTCAATTTGTCTTGGACGATAATCACTATCTTTTAATTGATCGACAAACCAATCGTACAAAGGCCGGTGAACTTCAAATTCAAGTGTGCAAAGACTGTGTGTGATTCCTTCGAAATAATCTGATTGACCATGGGCAAAATCATACATCGGATATACCTTCCATTTCGTACCTGTACGATGATGTGGGTAATTCATTATTCTGTAGATGATTGGGTCGCGCATGTGCATGTTTGGGGACGCCATATCAATTTTAGCTCTTAAAACACGGGCACCTTCTTCAAACTCTCTCAGATTCATTCTGTGAAACAGGTCAAGGCTCTCTTCTGAAGGACGGTTACGATAGGGGCTTTCGATACCAGGACGGGTTGGTGTACCTTTTTGTTCGCTGATTAAATCGGCTGGCTGATCATCGATATAAGCTAAATTGCTTTTTATCAAATCGACAGCAAAATCGTACAATTTCCCAAAGTAATCTGAGGCGTAGAATTCACGGTCTTCCCAGTCGAATCCCAGCCAATGAATATCTTCCTTGATGGAATCGATATATTCAACCTCTTCTTTTGAAGGATTGGTGTCGTCGAAACGCAAATTACATTTTCCATTATAGCGTTTTGATACTCCAAAATCAAGGCATATTGCTTTTGCATGGCCAATGTGCAGGTAACCATTTGGTTCAGGAGGAAAACGTGTATGAATTCGTCCGTTATTTTTACCATTAGCCAGGTCCTCTTCTATAAATTGTTCGATGAAATTGAGAGAACGTTTTTCATCTTGGGATGTTGATATACTTGCCATAAACCGTATAGTTCTGTATTCTAAAATTTAATTGCAAAAATATGAAAATAGCTTAATGATGCTGAAAGGAATGTTAATCTATCAATTTTAATTTTTTACATTTTTCATAGATTGCCTGTGTAACAAAATCTTTGATTTTAAGGTTGTCCTGTTGGGCGCAATAGACCTTTATTGTTTTGTAAACATCTTTTGATACGAAAAAAGTAGTTCGGATTTGTTCGTCACTTTTTGGTTGTGGATTAGTGCTCTTATGTGAATGTAATTCCTTGATTTGTTGCTCAACAAGATCGATTTCTTTTTCCGGCTTCGCGAGTTCAATTTTTTTCTTTAAGGTTGAGCCCAGCACAGGTCGTTCAATTTTCTTTTTAGCCATAATTATTATTTGTCGTAAAGTAATATAAGCATAAAATCATAAATATTAAATTATGATTAAGCACAGAAATACTTTTTTATTTTAAAATTCGCTTTTCCAGGATTTCCAAAATCTCATTGGAAAGAGTAACTGCTTCATTTACAGCTTTAGGATCTTTGTATTCAAATGCACCCATTCCTCCTGCAATACATTCGGCAAATGCAACCCGTAAATGTATTATAGATTTAAGCAGGGGAATTTCCATATCGGACAGAACCTCCACAACTTCATGCCCCAAATTACTACGGAAAAGAAACTGATTAAGGACAAAATGTGCACTTAATCCGTCGTTTAGAGTTCTGACGTTTTCATATTTTTCTAAAAATTTTTCTGTTGCCCAAACATCAAGTGGTCCTGGTTTTACTGGAATTATAGCAATGTCGGCTAAAAGTAATGTTGTACTTGCCAGTTCTGATAAAGCCGGTGTACCATCAATTATGAGTATGTCGCAATCGTTGTGAAGTAATTTTACGTTCTTGCGCAATGCATTTCCATCGTTCAGCGCAAGTACCGTAATGGTAGGTAAGTCGTCGCTTCGCAAACCCGACCACCTGACTGTACTTCCGTTTGTGTCAGTGTCGACAATGGTTACTTTGTATCCCATATGGGCATAACATACTGCAAGATTTTGACTTATGGTTGATTTTCCTGTTCCTCCCTTAAGGCTTACTACTGATATAATCATAAATATTTTTTCTTGTTTTTCTGCAAATGTATAAAATTGGTTTTATACATGATCGTAAAGATGATATTATGCATATCAATAAGTATTAAAAAGCGTAAAGTAATACATATACAACTATGTTATAACACATATTAATAAATACGATAAAACATAAAAACATAAATAATATAATACATAAAATCATAAATGGTTTGATTCGATAAATCCATAATTAGTTTCTATGGTTCTGAATAACAGGGGTGTCAGGAATTAGTTCTTTTTAAACTAGTCGAATATATTCCGGATTATATAACTTCAGCAGCAATAAAGGTTGATCCTCCAACAAAAATCATGTCTTCAGGCTGAGCATTTTTTCTGGCATTTTCAAGGGCATCGGCAACCTGAAAGAAGCTTTTTCCTGTCAATTGATGTTTGGATGCTTGTTTCATTAATTCAATTTCGTTCAAAGCCCGCGGAATATTTGCCTTCGTAAAATAATAAGCAGCATTATTTGGCAAAAGAGTCAGGATTTTATCAATGTTCTTATCGTTTACCATTCCGAAAACAATGTGAAGGTTTTTATAGGCTGTTGTATTAATTTGATTTACAACTTGTTTAATCCCTTCTTCGTTGTGTGCTGTATCAGTTACAGTCAGAGGATTATTACCAATTACCTGCCAGCGTCCGGCCAGACCTGTTGCTGTACCTACCCTGGAAATTCCTTCATAAATGTGCTTTCTGTTTATAGTATATCCTTTTGATTGTAGCTGATCGATTGCTGATAGGCAGGTAATTACATTACACTTCTGGTACATGCCGTGTAAATCGATTGATAAATTTTCATAGCCTTCGCTTCTTTGTGATTTGACATTGAAAATCTGCAATCCATCTGGTGAAATAGTGGAATAATCAATGCGATAGATTTTATCAGCAAAAGTAACTGCGCTATTTAACAAGGAAGCTTTATCAATAAAGATATCCTTAGTTTCTCGTTGGCTTTCACCAATAACTACAGGTACTTGTGGTTTAATAATACCGGACTTTTCAAAGGCGATACTTTGCAGACTGTTTCCAAGAAATTCGGTATGATCAAAGGAGATATTCGTAATAATTGATACTTCAGGCAAAATGATATTCGTGGAGTCGAGTCTTCCTCCCAGGCCAACCTCAATTATTGCAATATCAACCTGTTGCCTGGCAAAATAGTCAAAGGCCATGGCAACAGTCATTTCAAAAAATGATGGTTTAACCTCTTTGATGATAGCCGCATGTTTTTCAACAAAATCAACGACTTCATATTCGGGAATCATGTTTCCGTTTATTTTTATCCTTTCCCTGAAATCTTTGAGATGTGGCGAAGTATATAATCCGGTTTTAAATCCCGCATTTTGTAATATTGAAGCAAGCATGTGTGCAACAGATCCCTTACCATTGGTACCAGCCACATGAACCGATTTAAATTTTCGATGGGGATGACCGAAGTATTTATCAAGCCTGTGGGTATTATCAAGATTAGATTTATAAGCAGCTTTTCCTTTTCGCTGAAACATAGGAAGTTGGCTAAACATGAAATCTGTTGCTTGTTTATAGTTCATAACTTTCCTTTTGCGGGTAAAAATAAATAAGTATTTTCATCCAAAATTATCATTAGATTATAGATATCAACTTAATTAATTCAGAAGTGAAAAGATTATTCTTATTTGTACTTTTTGTAATAACTGTAACTCCCTTGTTTTCACAGGTTTTAAATTCACCTGAAAGTGTTGTTTTCGACTCAATGAATAAACGCTATTTAATTTCAAATGCAGCAAACACCAAAACCGGAGGAAGTATCGTTTCGCTCGATCCGCTTACACATGAAATCTCCTCTTTTGTTTCATCAGGAGTAAATTCTCCGAAGGGTTTATGCATTGTAAATGAGATTGTTTATTGCACGGATGTTACAAGTGTTGTAGGATTTAGCCTGATAAATGGCGAAGAGATTTTTAGGGTAGATGTTCCCGGTTCCGGTTTTTTAAACGATATCACCAGCGACAACGTAAATCTTTTTGTCAGCGATAATTCCACTCACTCAATTTACAAAATCAGTATCGTTGCCAATTCGGTTGAAGTCTTATGTACAGGCGGAAATTTGAATTCACCAAATGGATTATATTATGATGAGAAAATGAACCGGATTTTAATCTGTTCATATCGAGAAGGATCGACTATTCAGTCCTACGATCTGAAACTGAATCGTTTAATAAAGTTATCATCGGTAACACTCGATTACCTCGATGGAATTACGCTTGATTCAGAAGGTAATTGTTATGTTTCGAGCTGGGCAACCGATGCTGTTTATAAGTTTTCGCCTGATTTTCAGACCAATCCTGAGGAGGTATCAAATGGACACTACGGCCCGGCCGACATATTTTATTCAAGCAAAAAGAATACACTGGCAATTCCGAATTTCAGATCCAATGTAGTTGATTTTCTTGATATTGGTGAGCGTAGCATCGAAGAGGAAATGAATCCATATCTGATTTCAATTTTTCCAAATCCGGCAAAAGATGAGTTTTATATTTCATGTTTTTTGGAAAAGCCTGAGCGAATCGAAATTTATTTTATGAATAAAAGTGGAAGGATTCTTTCTGAGAAAAAATTTACTGAGAAAAAAGTTGCATCTCAGCACTTTACCTTCGAATCAAAAAGTTTGGGATTAAGAGAAGGGGTCTTTTTTATTAAGATGGTTATTGGTGAGTGTATTTTTATGAAACGAATCGCTATTCTGGAGTAGTAGATTATAGTATTCTTACGAATCAAAGTGAATTCTTAATTAATATTAATCAGATAATCAGGCTATTGTAAATCGCCATTTTTTATTTGCCCACTCCCTGCCTGCATATTCAATTCCAATTCTTTTACTTTTATGAATCAGAAATAATTTGTTATTGTTTTCGATCCAAATCCTGTTTGAATTAACCAGGTTTTCGCCATAAAATTCATGATCAATTTTTAAAGCTTTTGTAAGTTTTCCGGGGCCATCGTATCCCTCAATACCACGAATTAATACTGCCTGGGCTTCATCTTCGCGGCTGCATACAAAATTCATCATCCAATACATCCCATAAATAAGGTATACGTAAACATGGCCACCCTGATGAAACATTATTTCGGTCCGCTTTGTACGGCCTTTGCTTGCATGGCATGCCATATCCTCTGTGCCTCTATATGCTTCTGTTTCAGTAATAAGAAACCGCTCC
>CAYLZH010000272.1:0-6345 GCA_964388245.1 uncultured Bacteroidales bacterium | reverse complement strand
TCATTGTAAGGAATTTCTGCATTATTAAAAGAATTTGATCTTGCCTCCTGGTCATTAGCCCATCGAAATAAAATATCAACATCCGATTGTTGTGCTTTTCTAAATTCCAACATTTCCATTTCTTATTTCAGGTTTAAAAAGACATCTCTTAATCGCCGGGGCGATTTCTTGTCCATAATATCAGCCTGCTTATTCTTCATTGCCTGACATAACTGACTGTCATGAATCAATTTTGAAAGCTTTTCTTCAATTCGCTTTTCCATTTGGTTGTCAAACTGTTCAATACCTAAACTCAGTCCTTTAGTAACTAATCCTTTATATAAATAGATCTGATTATCGACAAAATATCCTGTAATTATTGGTAAACGTGATGCAATTGCTTCAACAGCCATTGTACTTGATGGGAAAATGCCAATTTTAGCATGTGTCATCAAATCTGAAATTTCAGTAGCTGAAAGCTCCCGGTATACTTTTATTTTATCAGAGCATATACTATTAAGCTTACCCTTGTAAGCGTTACCGATAATAATAGCAATTTTCAAATCGGTAAATTTTTGTGTTAACCGATCAGTTAATCTATATGAAATATCCAATGGATCTGCTCCTCCTATTCCGATTATCAAATCAAAATCTTTGGTTTCATCGCTCCTTTCTGTATAGAAAGGCTTACGTAGCAATGCGTATTTAAATCCGGTTAACAGCATTGTTTCATTTACAACCGAGAAATCATGGTCAGACAATCCTTCGGCATGATTAATAACCACATCGGCCACATAGTGCTTATCGTGCAAATCATCGATACAAACCAGCCTGCAACCCTTTTCTTTTATTTTAATCTGATAATTGGTATCGAAAAAGTAATTATCCAAAACAACGATCTCATTGCCTTTCAGCAAATTTAAGAATACATCGAAATGAGTCTCATCACGGGGTAAAATTAATGAACCGTGACATACCCGATTGATTTCATCCTTCTGATATTGGTTGGGCTCTCGCGTTGCAAAAATTAAATGAAAGTCATCCCTTAGCATTTCAGCTAAGGCAAGGGTACGTATAAAATGACCCATGCCTATTGAAGGTCCGCCATCGGCACGAAGAATTACTTTCCTTTTCAAAATTGTTAATTTAAGCGTTTAAAACCACCATGACACACAGGACCGTCAAGATAAGAATACACATCCTTTCCATCTTCAAATGCTCGTATTTCAGCAAAAATAGCATTAAGATTTTTAAAATAGCCACTAAGGATTTCAGGTGTATGAGCAGTACAGACATAAATACTGTTTCCGGCCAGATATCCCTTTTTCAACATTTCCTGGGTAATATATGTTTTATACGCCAGATTATTTTTGTAATTAAAACTAAAACCAGATAGTGCAGGTATTCCCCATTGGCTTATGGCCAGGTTATGCTTATTGGCCATTTGCTGCCATTCTTGTTTAATTTGTTTTCCGGTGTTGGTAATCTTATCCCACGATTGCTCTTGTTCCATTACCTGAAGTGTAGCAATCCCGGCTGTTGGTCCAATTCGTTCGGTCCAGAAAGTACTGCTGATAAATGTTCTTTGCGCGGCTTCCATCACCTCCCTCCTACCAATTGAGGCAGTAATGGCATATCCGTTTCCAAGTGCTTTCCCGAACAATGCCATGTCGGGCTCTACACCGTACATCTTGTGAAGACCACCAAATGTTTGCCTGAATCCTGATGTACACTCATCGAAAATTAGGACGATACCTTTGTCGGTAGCCAGTTTTCTCACCTTATGGAGAAAGTTATCTTCAGGCCCCATGTTTCGGGATACCTCCATCTTAATAACTCCAATGTTCCTGGTGTTTACCAACTCTTCCAATTCAACATAATTATTATAATTAAACGGGAAGACACTTTCTTTTAGATTTCGAGGTACACCGGCCGGATCGAGACCCGGGAGTAAGTGCCCATCGAGGTTTTTATCGTGTCCCAGGTTTGCCGACAGATACCAGTCGTGCCAGCCATGATAGCCGCAGATTGCTACATTATCTTTCCCTGATGCTGCTCTTGCAATACGAATAGCTACTGCATTTGCCTCTCCACCGGTACGGGCAAAGCGCACCATGTCGGCCCAGGGGTGCAACTCAATCAATCGTTCGGCCAATGCCACCTCTTCAGGGCAACTAAATGTTGACATATTGCCAGCCTTAACGTTTTTCATTACAGCAGCATCCACCTCATCGTTTCCATATCCAAGAATATTTGTGCCGATTCCCATTATGGAAACATCGATGTACTCTTTTCCATCCAAATCCCAAACTTTGCATCCTTTGGCTTTTGAAAAATAAGCAGGCCACTGTTCCGGTAAAAACATTTCGGGCCGTTTCGATAACAGCATTGTTCCTCCGGGAATAATGGTTTTTGCTTTTTTATATAAGTCTTGTCCTTTCCCCATATCAGTCGTTCTTTAGTGATTTCAGATATCCCTCATTACGAATAATTTCCTTATTGATTTTTCCAGCTTCAGGATTGGCCTGTAAAAATTCCAACACTTCGTGCAGATGAATAACCTCCCTGTCATAAAAATTATTGAATATCAGAGAAAGTAATTCATAATCCTTTTCTTCATCAATGGTTAATCTGAGGGTCGACAAATCGGATTGATATTCAACATTGTGTTTCTTAAACTTAGGATTATTTCGGATAAAAGGAGTTACATGTTCACGCTCTGAATTTAACGCTGCCTTTTCCCATGCTTCTTTTAATGCATTAAATGTAAACACCTCCACATCCAGACCATCAGGATAAGTTGGAGGATCGGCATTACTGGTATAATCTGCATCTATTTTAAGATGAGCCTGGATAACCTCCTCGATTATTTCGGGATCGTGCAAGGGGCAGTCTGCTGTGATCCTGACTATTTGCATGGGCTGAAGTAGTTTTGCAAGCTGATAGAACCGATCAAGGACGTCATTTTCGCTTCCGGCAAATATCCTGATGCCTTTTTCAGCACAAAGATTAATTAATGGTAAGTTGTTCTTTTCAATCGAAGTAGCTACAACAACTTCGTCGATGCTACCAACCAGGGTTACTTTATCGACAACCTGTTCCAATACTGTTTTATCACCAAGGGGTAACAAAACTTTATTTGGTAGGCGGGTTGAGCCAACACGGGCCTGGATAACTGCCAGCACATTTATATTTTCCATTTCGAAGGGATTATAATGTTTTCTTTATCTTCTCGTAAATCATTCAGTTGATTTTTATCAAATAACTGTTCTAAAACCGAAAAATTGGTTGAGAGATTATCTTTTAAATTATTGAGTGAGTCAACGCCAAGAATTATCGTATCAATATGTGGATTATTGTTTACAAATGCCAGGGGGATATCTTTTAACGGTGTGTTTTGCTCATTAGCAATCTTGTGAAGCAGCAACAACTTCTCTTTTACAGGATTAAAATGTGCCGATAGTTTATTGGGATTCATAAAAAACAATCCTTGCAGAAAAACACTTCTAATTTGGATCTTTATGTTCTTCTCTTTAAGGATTGGGAAAAAACATTCAAACCGTCGATCAAATACATTGTAAGGAATCTGTATTGCATCAAATGGTATTTTCTTATCCAATAAATACTGTAAATCATCAGGAAAATAAAGCGAGAAACCAAGATTCGATATACGACCTAATTGTTTTAATTCCTCAAGTTCGTGAATTGAGTTCATATTTTCCTTCCACGACTGGTAGTCATGGTATAAGACCGTGTCGAGCTTATGAATACCTAATTTTGACAGGCTATCCTGGATTGATGCCTGGATCCTGCCAAGATTTTCAGGTAGAAGTTTGGTTGTTACTTCGAAATAATGATTTTCGAATTGACCTAAAGCTTTTCCCACAACATTTTCGCTATTGCCATAAGCCTGGGCTGTGTCGATTTTCACTACTCCCTTTTTTGCAGCATAATGCAGAATATTAGCGACCTCTTGTTGCGATACCTGTCCCGACTTATTGGCAATACCATAATCTAATCCGAACTGTGCTGTTCCAATTGATATTTTTTTTTCGAACGACTCCACTTAATTTTCTGTTAACCATTTAAAATAATCCTGATCAAAGTAGAATGCATCAGCAATATCGTTGCTAATTGCACTACGCCGTTTGTAAATCGATAACCTGAGTTCCTCCAGCGCATTCTGATCATTAATCCAGTTCAAATAATCTTTTTCCGTATGCTGAAAGTTATCACGACACCAACCCGAAAGTGAATTAAAATCAATCAACCCATCTTTCGGATTAAAATGATAATCACCAACATGATCATGGTATCCAAGTTTTTTCATTTCGGGAGAGCAGGTTTTTTCTACATATGTTGCCAACTCAACAGGCATGTTACTTCGCCATCTTTCGATATATTCCTTCGTATCCTTAACAGATTGTTGATACGAACTATTTGTATTTAATACATCGGAAAACTCAACACTTGTTTCCAGCCCGATAAATCCTAACACTTCGGCTAAAACTTGATCATAATCCGATAGCAAGTCTTCGTATTTCACCATAAGATAGTTCCCGGGATATTTCTTTTTCAGATATTGATAATAATAAACTGATTTTCGCCAATCTCTGACATTATATAAAACAGGATAGCGTTTGTTCATCGTTTTATAGTTCGATGCAATAACAGCCCTTGGATCGCGGATAATATGAATAACTTTTAAATCGGGAAAAGTATTGATCATGGTGGGCATAATGCCCTCGGACCAGGCTGTTTTTATTCCGAAATGAGTTATATTATCCGAATCTGAGTTATACACACTTTCAGCAAGTTGTAAAAAAAGTTCCATAAAGTTTCCGGCATTTTTAATTCTTCTCATTCTTTTGGCTGCTCCGGGAACAAAGCTTTCACAATTATTTATAATCGCCTTAAGAAAGCCATCTAAACGATCCTGATTTAGTGAGATTTCTAATCTGGAGCCATGTATGTAATCTTTTATTGCGCTTTCTAAAAACCAGTTGGGAACTGGATTATGCATACTTGAATCAGAATTTTTAAATATGGAAACGCTTACTTCAAATAAAAATGCCTTAAAGAAAACATTTATTGGATCGGCAAATGAATTACATGAAGGATGGGAATTTAGCAGGTTAGACAGATATGTTGTCCCGCTTCGTGCCAGCCCCGTTATTATAAAAAAATCTTTGCCTTTTATCTTCATTTCTGAATTTTGACTACTTCCCTGATAAATAACTCGTTTGCAAAACCCCTTTTAAATTTAAATATGTTGTCAACCTTCTCGTCAATTTGCTGGCCTTCTGTCCAGAAACCAATTTGAAGTGAATTATAACCTAACTCTTTAAAATGACTGATGGCCTTAAACATTGACCCATGAGCTATTCCCAGGCCATCATCCATTAATTTTCGGTCATACACTCCAACACCGTAATACACATCATGGTTTAACATAAAAAAGGAAGATGAAACCAATTTATCCTTTAGATATCCATTAATCAGAATAGCCTCATCGTTTTTAATCATTTCAGATTGAATTTCCCATGATTGATCTGAACGTGTTGACCGTCCGGAAATATATAAATGGAAATTTTTAAATGCATTAAATTCAGTATGAACAAAATTTGACTGATTAATAACTTTATAATCAATTTCCCGAACCGACCAATTAACCAGTGATTTATAACTTTTTCTGATATTTGATTTGATGGTTTGGATGCCTCTTGATAAATCAATGGAATAATTAAACTCTCTGGTAAGTGTTGTGATAAATGATTGATTCTGGTAAGTTTCGTAAAAAATGTTCGAATTATGATACATTAGAATTGTACCATTTTCCTTTATAAGGGATAAAAGGTATTCTATGATTTTTGTACCAACTTTTTTAATTAATATTTCTGTATTGGTATAAATATCGATTGGCAGATTAAAGAAACTTACATCATCCTTCATAAAAATTAATGCAGCTGCTAATATATCGTGCTTTGTTTTTACTACAAATGAGTTATCAGTATATTCCTGCCCGAAGTATTCGCGGTAATAGGAGATACTACCTGGAGAATATTTCCATGATAAATTGTTCTTCTTCCAAAAATCAGAATTAAACAGCTCCTCTTTTTCAATGTTTGTTAATTCCGATAGCTTTTTAAGCGTAAAATTCATTCACTGTATCAATTACAAATTCGAGTTCGTTATCTGTCAGAGTTGGATACATTGGCAAGCTCAGGCAGTGCTCATAATACTTTTCGGCATTTGGAAGATCTCCTTTAGACCAACCAAACTGCTTGTAGTAAGGCATTAAATGCACAGGTATATAATGAACCTGAGGAAATATATTCTTTGTCCGCAAATAATCATAAAGGCCTT
>CAYLZH010000271.1:4577-6372 GCA_964388245.1 uncultured Bacteroidales bacterium | reverse complement strand
AGGAAAAGCTAACGTATTGGTTTTCCCAGGTCTTGAGGCAGGTAATATTGGTTATCCTCTAAACTCATGTGCCGACGATTTATATTTCACAGTTTTAAAGGATTCCCGTAAAGGATTTTTTGTCTCAAACCGTAGTGGTAGTGCAAGCTACCGGGACTTTAATTGCTGCGATGATATTTATGAATATGAGTGGCAGGAATATACCGCCATGACCGTGATGGGTAGTATTGGAGCAATGTTGAATGCAAACCTTAATACCCCGGTAAATATTCCAATGTATACGAAAAATGACAGTTTAAATTTTACTGATGAATTTCGAAACCAAAATCTGATTGATTCAGTGACCGGATTAATTAATCTTGAACCCGATACGTCTTCATTTTATACTTTTCTCGATAAAAAAAATACAAGGTTAAACTGGGAAGACTCCATAACCCTCTATCATAAACTAAATACAATCGATGAGCTGATCCAGAAAAATGATACCAAAGCACTAAAGCAGGAGTTGAAAAAACTCAGGCAAATGGGAGTTGAAATAGAAAGCAATGCTTGGCAGCAATATGTTAAAGGGAGGGAAAATGAAATTGCCCAAATTAGGGAAACTATAGAAACTGGTAAATCTGATGGGCAAACGGCATATGTGAAAGTACGCGACAAGGTTATTAAACTTGATCTGCGAAAAACATTTATTTCACTTTTTGTTCTTGATCCTATTGATAAAAAGCCTGTACTTTTAAAAAATGATTCAGTTTGGCCCGATGGAAAATTCAAGCTCGAAGTTGAGCCCGGAAATGATTATTTGCTAATTGCCGAAGCACCTGATTTTCTCAGAAAATCCTTTCGATTCTCGACCCATAATATGCAGTGGTCCGATTCATTAAACCTTGATATTAAGCTTGACCCAATAACTGACAAACCGGTTGTTCTCGAAAATATTTATTTCGATTTCGACAGTCATGAAATAAATGAATCGGTTAAGACATACCTCGACACTACCCTATACATGGTATTGGTTGATAATCCGGAGATCAGTATTGAAATTTCGGCACATACTGACAGTAAAGGGGCCGATGAATACAACAAAAAATTATCGCAACGAAGGGCCGAATCGGTGGTTGCCTATTTAAGCAGTAAAGGGATTGATCGAAAAAAACTTATTGCAAAAGGTTATGGAGAAGAACAGCCCATTGCTCCTAATCAAGATGATGATGGATCAGATAATCCTGAAGGACGAAAGAAAAACCGGAGGGTGGAGTTTAAGATTTTGCAATAGTACGATTATCTATCAGCAAAAGTCTTTCAATAATCTCCTTCAAATACTTAAATGGCATAGCTTCTCTTTTTTTAATTTCTCTAATAAAATCCATGAAATTTCTATCTTTTAACACATTTTGACTCTTGGATAATCTGCAGAATTCCTTTAGTTTCGATGGCAGTTGGAAATCTTCCGGTTCAACTCCAACACTTGCTGCTGCTTGTAAAAGCCAATTCTCAATGGCCGGACAACATAAAAAAATAAGATACTGATTTGATTCAGGATATCGCTTCAGTATAATATCATCCGGATCACTTTCTTTTATAAAATGAGAAAAATAATCAGGTATGTTTTTCTTATCCATATCTGTAATACCCACAATAACTTTATGAAATTTTTTTTGCTGACTACGCATAGCTTTAGCAATCCCGGAATTTCCATTCTGAATATCTATCATTTTTGGGTGGACTTCCATTAAAGTAAGTAAAACTTTATCGGCATAGCCTTCTGCGAGAAACTGGATGTTTTTCCTATTCAACA
>CAYLZH010000271.1:0-4567 GCA_964388245.1 uncultured Bacteroidales bacterium | reverse complement strand
TGTAAAAGATATCTGTATTATTATCTAAAATCTCTCTTATATCTTTAGTTGAAAGAACTTTTAATTTAGTCTGAAAATCTTCAAAATATGTAAGACAAATGTTAAGATCCTTCATATTTGTATTCTCAATAATATTATGTAATAAATATGGACTATGTGTTGATATGAAAAACTGATTAGTTTCACTATCTGCAATTCTTTCGGCCAACATTCTTGTATATGGAGGAAAAGAATGTGTTTCTGGTTCTTCAAATAAGATGCTAATGTTTTTGTTTGTCTCAACAACGGCTAAATAGAATATTATTCGCTGAAGAGTGTCTGCCACAAGATTAAAGGGATATTTGTAGACCAGTTTTTTTACTTTCTTCTGAATCTCAAATAAATTACTTTCAACATCATAAAGCAATTCCAGTTTATAATCATCGAAGAATGTGCTAATTTCATTAAAAAAATCAGGGTTGTTCTGGATAATGGTTATAAGATTTTGACCATTTGGAGCTTTTAGATAATGATGACACCCATCGTTTAGTCTTGAATTCTCTTTGAATGAATATTTTCGGATTGAGCTATAATATATAGAATGTTGAGCATAATTTTCTTTTCCTGATTTTTCAAAATAATTATAATATAATTTTATATCCTTATTTTTATATCGGCTATCATTTCTAAGTCTTTCATATTTGTCAATTAAATTCCGAAAATTTGAGCCCAAAGAAAATTCTTCCTCAATTTTTTTGATAGGACAAAGGATTAAATCAAACATATCAAGATTAGGTTGAAACCTGAAGATTGCACTTGCAACATTTGTTTCAACTTCGATGTTTTTGTTAGGTATGTTATCATAGAACAGGTTTTTAAGATTTGAAAACCTTATGAGTCCTTTAAATTTGTTTTCTGGACTTTCAGTATAGGGATACTAAATAAGCTTAATGCCTCTAAAATATTTGATTTACCTACATTGGGTGCTCCAATAAAAATATTGATTCTTTTGCAATCGAGCTCTAATGTTTTTATTGATTTAAAGTTTGAAACCCGAAGATCTTTTATGATTGCCATTGTGTTAGGATTTAGTTATCTATCAAAAATACTAAATCTTTCGGAGAAGTAATTCCCATAAATCTCTTATCACAACTTAGAAGTATAATCGTCTATTTGTTTGTCCACATCATCCAGGCATTTTGTTTCCATAAGTTTGGTCCGAAGATCGGCAGCACCATAAAAGCCATTGCAGTAAATCTTAAAAAAACGCTTCAGAATATTGAAATTCATCGTATCGCCCCATGTTTCAACAAACAGACTGGCATGTTTCCACAATAATTTAAGTTTTTCATCTGGAGTAACATCTATCTTGTTCCGGTTAAATATCCGGGGATCTTTAAAAATTCCCCGCCCAATCATAACACCATCAACATTATACTGATTGATTTTTTTCTGACAGTCATCCATCGAAAAAAGATCGCCGTTACCTATTACAATGGTTTCGGGCGATAACCCATTCCTTAGTTTTACGGCTTTGCCAATTTCATCCCATTCGGCCGGAAAATCAGATTGCATTTTTTGTGTCCGGCCATGTAAAATCAGTGCAACCGGCCTGGTTTCAAGAATGTGAGGGATCCAGGTTTCGGTTTCGTGTTTTTTTATACCTGTCCGGGTTTTAACACTTACGGGTAAATGAGAGGCTTCTTGTGTTGCACGAATAATTTCTTTGGCCTGTTCGGGATATGCAATCAGAGCTGAGCAGGTGGCCTGTTTTACAATCTTTTTAACAGGACAACCCATATTAATATCGATACCATCGAAATTCCATTCTTCGCTCAGCATTTTTGCAGTTTGATAAAATTTTTCAGGATCGGAACCCCAAATTTGCGCAACCAATCTAACATTCAACTTTTTAGTAAGCGCAACTCACTTTGGTTAACTTTTAACCTGTGGCTTACTTTTTCTTTCCCAACAGGATGGCACATGCCATCGGTTGATGTGAATTCAGTAAATAAAACGTGCAGATAATCAGGATTTGAAACCGAGAGTACGATTTCACGAAACACCGTATCGGTAACATCCTCCATTGGAGCTAATGAAAAAACAGGCTTATTAATGTCCTTCCAGAAATTCGACTTTTTCATTTTACAAAAATGCAAATTAGTTCGGATACCATGAAAAACACTCTATTGCACGTAAAAGCAATTTTTGGTAACATTACATCGTATTAAAATTGATAAAAACAGAAACATTTGAGATCAGGGAAAATATTTATCGTATTAGTTTTCATTGGATTACTTTTTAACTTGGTTACTCTGTCGCAAGAAAAAAAGCCCAAACCTCCTTTAACGCGCATTCTTTTTGTTTTTGATGCCTCTCAAAGTATGTTGGGATATTGGGAAAGTGATCGCAAAATAACCATAGCCCGCTCTATGCTGGTCGAAATGGTAGATAGTGTTGCACAGCTTGAACACGTAGAAATGGCGTTACGGGTTTATGGACACCAAAGCTATGTCCCACCACAAGATTGTGGCGACACAAAGCTTGAAGTTCCATTTGGCAAAAAGAACGCCTTCCAGATCAAACAAAAGCTGCGGAATGTTAATCCTAAAGGCACAACTCCAATAGCCCATTCGCTTGAGCTGGCAGGAAAAGACTTTCCGAATTGCGATAAATGCCGTAATATCATTATTTTAATTACTGATGGCATTGAAGCCTGTGATGGCGATCCATGTGCTGTTTCGCTCGCATTGCAACGAAAAGGTATTGTTCTAAAACCATTTGTAATTGGTATTGGGCTTGATGTTGAATTCAGGGAGACATTCGAATGTGTCGGAAATTATTTCGATGCAGCCGATGAGGAACAATTTAAAAAAGTGTTTAATGTTGTGATATCACAGGCATTAAACTCAACAACTGCACAGGTTAACTTGTTGGATGTTTTTGGAAAACCCAGTGAGACCAATGTAAACATGACCTTTTACGATAACTTCTCAGGTAAAATGATGCATAATTATGTACACACAATAAACAATCGTGGTGTTCCTGATACAGTTATTCTTGATCCTCTGGTCAAATACGATATGGTTGTACATACTATTCCACAGGTTCGGGTCGATAGCATAAGCTTAATACCAGGCAAACACACCATTATTGCAACAGATGCACCTCAAGGAACACTCGAAGTTAAATCGAGAAGCAATCTTTACCGTGATCTGGAATTTATTATCAGGCAACAGGATAATTGCGATGCTTTAAACAGGCAAAAAGTTAACCATAAAGAAAAGTACCTGATTGGCAAATATGATGTAGAGGTTTTAACCCTCCCGAAAATCGAACTTTTTGATATTGACGTAGAACAGAGCACCGAAACAAAAATTGAGATACCGAATCCTGGCATGGCTACCTTCTTAACTAAGGCGGCCGGATTTGGAAGTATTTACCTGGTCGAAGACAATCAGTTAACCTGGGTTCAGAACCTTGATTCTGAAGTAACCAAGCAAACTTTTATCATCCAGCCCGGAAATTATTTTGTATCGTTCCGCACGAAAAACTCAAAGCAAACTATTTACACGATAACGAAAAATTTTTCGATAAACTCAGGCAGTTCAGTACAAGTCCAGCTATATTAATGTGATTAACCCTTTAAGTGAAAGAAAAAATGATGAGTTATTCTAACCCGAAAAACTTTATAAAAATTCTGATATTATTCTTGTTACTAATCAATTTTCGAACTGTAACAAGCCAAAACTATTGCGATACCATAACGCTCAACAGCAATATCCCTGATACAGTATTTCTTTGTAACACAGATAGTATTCAGATTACTGCAGACTCAGGTTTCACAAGTTACCACTGGAGTCGCGGAGACACAAGCCAGTCGGTTATTCTGAGATATTCCGGTATGTATTGGCTTACAATAACCGACGACAGCTCATGCGTTTCAATTGATTCAGTATTGCTTAGTTTGATTGATGCAGGGTTAAACCAGTCCGACACTAATCTATGTTACGGTGATTCACTAAATGTTACAAGTTGGGTACACAGTCAAAATACGAATTCCGTTGTACTAAACGGTAATAATAGCTATGTTTCTTTTTCTGATGATGGATTTCCTGTCTCAAACTCAGAACGAACATTTGAGGCCTGGGTTTTTAATAATGGCCAAACAGGACAAAATTGTATATTCAGTTACGGTGATCCTATCGGTAATAATGATTTTTCTATCTACATCAATCAGTTCGATTCCTTAAGTGTTACAATCAATCTTGATGAATATTATTGCCTGCAAACTATACCTCAAAATACCTGGACCCACATTATGATCGGAACCGATCCGTCGAATAAATACACTTTTTACATAAATGGAAATTTTGCAAACAGCAATTTCATAACAGGAAATTTCAACACACAGCTTTCGGGGACTGCCTATATTGGGAGATCAGTTAATTCTATAAGCCCTGCATACTTCAATGGATCTGTGGATGAAGTGAGAATTTGGAACCGGATAGTATCAGGCGGAGAAGTAATCGCAAATATGCAATTTCATACTAATACCGGAACAGACGCACATTTATTGCGATTGTAC
>CAYLZH010000270.1:4403-6378 GCA_964388245.1 uncultured Bacteroidales bacterium | reverse complement strand
ACTTTGTCTGCAACGAGACAGGGTATGGTGAATATAATGTGTCATTTATTTTAGATCCAACTATCCCAAACCGTATTCATAATGAAAATTTTTGGGATTGGGCTGCAATAGGAGAAACTGTTTTCTACGATTTCTCTGGCGATGAAAATCGAACAATCACAATATCAGATCAACCATTTATCTTTAGTGATGGTACTGTAGGATCAGTTGATGGTACCGGAACATATAATGCCCTTGCCGATACTTTTTCGTGCGATTATAATGTTTGGTATGCTGGAAACAACTATCCAACGCATCATGATTTTTATCCTGCTTTGCGAAAAAGCCTGATACAAACAACCCTTCCTAAAGAATTAATGGTTGGGCCGAAATAAATAATTGAATGAATAAAAGGAAAAGCTGTTCTAAATGGGGGCAGCTTTTCTTTTTTAATATATGATGGGTTACGCTCAATAATCCATATTTTTGCATGCCACAATAAAAACTATTGGTAATCTCTATGAACCGACAAATAGCCGGATTATTAAAAATTAATGAATGGCAGGTAAAAGCCTGTCTCGAATTATTATCCGAAGGGGCAACCATACCTTTCATTGCACGGTACCGGAAAGAAAGGACAGGAAATCTGGATGAACTGGTCATTGCTGAAGTTAAACATCATAATGATCGTTTGCATGAGCTAGATATGCGGAAAAACACGATTTTAAAATCAATCGAAGAACAAGGTAAACTGACACCCGATTTAAAGGCTAAAATAATGAACTGTTCCGCTTTGACTGAATTAGAAGATTTATACCTGCCATACAAACCGAAACGGAAAACCCGGGCAAGCATGGCACGTGAAAAAGGTCTGGAGCCCCTGGCAAAAATAATTATGGCCCAGCACAACCAGGATATATTTTATCAGGCCTCAAGGTTTGTTAACGATAAAGTTGAAAACAAGGAGGAAGCATTGTCAGGTGCAAGAGATATTATTGCCGAATGGATAAATGAGAACATCAGGACCAGAAATTCATTAAGACGATTGTTTGAGCGTGATGGCGTGATTACCTCGAAAGTTCAGAAAGATAAAGAAGAGGAAGGAACCAAGTACAAAGATTATTTCAGTTTCGAAGAGAAAATCTCAAGAATACCATCGCACCGATTATTGGCAATTAGACGAGGGGAGAAGGAGGGATTTCTGAAGGTATCGATTGCTCCCTCAAAGGAAGATGCACTGGATATGATAAATCGGTTTTATGTCAAGGCCAACAATGAATCCGCCTCTCAGGTTTCAATGGCAGTAAAAGATGCCTATCAGCGATTGCTGGCACCTACTATTGAAACAGAATTTGCAAATCATACAAAAGATAAGGCCGATGAGGAAGCTATAAGAGTTTTTGCTCTAAACCTTCAACAGTTACTCATGGCTGCACCATTAGGACAACAAAGAGTTTTGGCCATCGATCCGGGATATCGTACCGGATGCAAACTTGTGTGTATGAATGAGCAAGGTGATTTGCTGCATAATGAAACAATTTATCCGCATAAGCCACAAGATCAGACTAAACAGGCATTTAAAAAACTGGCGCATTTAGTTAGTGTTTATAAGATTGAGGCAATTGCTATTGGGAACGGAACAGCAAGTCGCGAAACTGAAACTCTTGTCAAAAGGTTGAAACTCGACCGGGAAATAAAAGTTTTTGTGGTAAGCGAAGATGGTGCATCTGTGTATTCCGCATCAAGTATTGCCCGGCAGGAGTTTCCTGAATTTGATGTTACCGTACGGGGCGCTGTGTCGATTGGTCGCAGGCTGATGGATCCATTGGCCGAATTAGTAAAAATAGATCCCAAATCAATCGGTGTGGGGCAGTACCAACACGATGTCGATCAGAATAAACTCAAACGAAGTCTCGATCAGGTAGTTGAAAATACGGTTAATAAAGTCGGCGTAGAAGTAAACACATCGAGTAAACATTTGCTGACATATGTTTCC
>CAYLZH010000270.1:0-4393 GCA_964388245.1 uncultured Bacteroidales bacterium | reverse complement strand
TTAGGATCCCAGTTGGCTGAGAATATCGTGAAATACCGCTCCGACAATGGTCCCTTCTCTTCGCGGCATGAACTATTGAAAGTTCCCCGGATGGGAAAAAAATCATTCGAGCAATGCGCAGGATTTCTTAGGATTTCCGGTGCAGCAAATCCGTTAGACAATTCGGCTGTTCATCCTGAAAGTTATCATGTGGTGGAGCAAATGGCCAGGAACCTGAATATTTCAATCGAGGGCTTAATCAGGGATAAAAAGCTGCAATCAAAAATTGATATTAACAATTATGTGAATGACACCGTAGGTTTACCAACATTGCAGGATATTAAAAAGGAACTTGAAAAACCAGGCAGAGATCCGAGGCAAAAGGCCAGGGTGTTCGAATTTGCCAAAGGAATTGAAAATATACATAATCTTGAAATCGGGATGGTATTACCGGGTATTGTAACCAATATAACCAATTTCGGGGCTTTTGTTGATATAGGTGTTAAACAGGACGGCCTTGTTCATATATCAAACCTGGCCAATCAATTTATATCGAATCCTGCCGATATAGTAAAGCTTCACCAGCATGTTCAGGTTAAGGTTATCGAGGTGGATGTACAACGTAAACGTATCCAGCTTTCGATGAAAGAAGTGGCTCTGTGATACAGTCTTCTGTCTTCAGTACACAGTCTACAGTTGTGGTCTACTGAGAACTGCCTACTTCCAACTATTTTTTAAATGATTTCATCCTTGACATAATTCCTTACTTTGGTCAATCAACTTTGTGTCTGAAAATTTTATCTTTGCCACTGCGTTTTGATTTATAAAACGAATATGATATCTCTATGGAATTTCTTACATTCTTGATTAGTCGAAGGTTCATAAAAAACTTAATAATAGCATTGCTTATTTTTGTTGTTCTGATATTCGGAACTTTATGGGGTCTTCGTGTTTACACACATCACGATAAGGAATACCCGGTTCCTGATTTCAGGCTTTGCACTATTGATTCTGCTGCCTCTTTGTGTATTGGAAAAAAACTTAGATACACTATTGTTGATTCGGTTTTTGTAAGTCATTTGCCCGGAGGTGTGATAATTGACCATATTCCTGATTCAGGATTTATGGTTAAAGAAAACAGGACAATCTATTTTACTGTAAATGCATATGAAGCAGAAAAGGTACAGATGCCTGATTTAATTGACCTGTCATTTCGGAAAGCGAAATCGATACTTGATAATCTGGGACTTGAAATAGGCCGGATTAGTTATGAGCCCGACCTTGCCATTAATATCGTTCTTAGGCAAATGTGCGACAGTATTGAGATCCCTGTCGACAGCCTGATATCAAAAGGCTCGGTGATTGATTTAGTCCTGGGACAGGTGTCGGAAGAAAAAACCCGGATTCCCGGTTTAATAAATATGGAACTCGATTCGGCCCGGTCGTATGCTAGTTTTGCTTATTTAAACATAGGCGTTGTTCTATATGATGAAACTGTGTTAAACGCCGAAGATTCGCTGAATGCAAAAATATTCAAACAAGAGCCCGAGCCTGAACCGAAAACCACAATTATGCTTGGATCATCCATTGATTTGTGGCTAACTGTGGACACAACAAAAATTGAAGCTGACACAATAAATCTTAATTTAACCGATTCTCTTAAAAACAATATAGTGTTATAATATTTCAAAGCATGAAAAGATTTCATCTGTTCTATATATTTTCTTTAGGCTTTTTGATTGTTAATCAATCCTTTGCACAAGAAATTGAAATTGGATTATCTGAAAATCCTACTATTATTAATTTTATTAGGGAAAATCCTCACATCAGTTCAAACCAGTCGAAGCAGACCGATACGCTGGAGCTCCCGTTTTTTGATGATTTTTCAAGCTATTCAGTATTTCCTGCCGATACCATTTGGGCTGATAGAGATGCTTATATAAACAATGGCTATCCGGTTAATCCGCCATCTGTTGGTGTTGCCACATTTGATGCTATCAGTAGTGTAGGAGCGTTACATTCGAATGCCAGTTCAACTTCCTTTGTTGCTGATTATCTGACTTCGCTGCCAATAAATCTTTCACATTATACCGACGCCGACAGTTTATATTTCAGCTTTTTCTATCAACCTCAGGGAATTGCTGATAGCCCGGAGGAAAGTGATTCACTGGTTTTAGAGTTTTACGCACCCGAAACAGATGTATGGCATTTGATATGGAGTACCCCCGGAACCGGTGTAACTGATTTCAAACAAGTAATGCTGCCTGTTCGCTACGATACCTTGTTTTACCAAAAAGGATTTCAATTCAGGTTTAAGAATTATGCCAGCCTTACTGGTTTATTCGAAGCAAGTTGGTCAAGTAATGCCGATCAGTGGCATATCGATTATGTATTGTTAGATACAGGACGGACAGAAGGAGATACATTACTGACCGATTTGGCTTTTATTTCCGGACCATCCTATTTCCTTCGGGATTATACTGCTATGCCCTGGCGCCATTATATGGTTGATAATTCTCAATTGGTCGAAAAATATAATTTTACATTTGCCAACCACAGGACTGATACCATTAGTATAATAAGGGAAATTGAAATTTATAATCTTATCGACGGAGGTCCTCCGCATGAATTAATCGGAGGCGGTGGAGCATCAGATAATTTCGTACCTGGTGACACAACAATTGTACATACCCTGAATTATTCTTTTACTTCCTCAACATCAGATGAAGCCCGGTTTCTGATTCAGGCTTATCTTAAACCTGGTGAAATTGCGACCGATTTTTCACAAAGTAACGATACAGCAGGATATGTTCAGATTTTTGATGATTACTATGCGCATGACGACGGTTCCCCTGAAAGCGGGTATGGCTTAAGTGGCGAGGGAACTCAAAATGCAATGCTTGCCTATAAGTTTATCAACTACAAGTCAGACGATTCATTGCGTGCGGTTGATATGTATTTTAACCGTACTATTGGCGATGCAAGCCAAAAATACTTTTATTTAAGGATTTGGGCCCACAACGAAAATACAGGATTACCAGGTGACCTGTTGTACTCCCAAATAGGTGTTACCCCTGAATATCATGATAGTTTATATATGTTTCACCGGTATATTCTACAGGGCAATGAACGCCCTGATACAGCATTTCTTGTTCCTGATACTTTTTATGTTGGCTGGAAGCAAACAACTACAGATTTATTAAACGTTGGATTCGATAAAAACCTGGTTACCCGTGATTCAGCATATTGGCGAAATCCCTGGATCTTTTACAATGTTACGGGAGGGTGGCAAAAATCCTCACTTGAAGGTGCTTTAATGATCAGGCCGGTATTTTCTGAGCAACAAATTGTTAGTATTCCGGTTCAGGCTAAAAATTCTTTCGAGCTGTCAGTTTTTCCAAACCCCTCGAATGGTCAAATTACAATACAGGTATCTGAAGAAATAGTAAGGACGAAACCGATCATGGATGTCTTTAATTCCACAGGACAGCATGTGTTGCAATATCAGATTACTGAAGGCGTATCTCAGCTTGATGTCAGTTATTTGCCTGCCGGCGTGTATTTTCTGAAAACAACAGACAAGGGTAAAAATATTCATACCGGTAAATTGATATTGCTTCAATAAAAAATTATCGTATTTGATGATTGAATTTGACGATACCCCTGAATTGGATGATGATCTTGAATCGAACAGTGAATTATTCGAACATCACCGGTTTGTTGCTGACAAGGGACAGAGCTTATTGCGTATTGATAAGTTTCTTGTAAACAGGATTGAGAATGCCTCGCGCAGTAAGATTCAACAAGCTGCTGAAGCAGGTTCAATTCTCGTTAACGAACAGCAAGTAAAATCCAATTACAAAGTTAAGCCCGAAGATGTTATCAGCATTGTTATGGCCTATCCCCCTCGTGAGGTAGAGCTGATTCCTGAGGATATTCCTGTTGATATAGTGTATGAGGACGATGAGTTTGTAATAGTAAATAAAGAGGCAGGCATGGTTGTTCATCCCGGATATGGAAATTACACCGGCACTTTGGTGAATGCACTGGCATGGCATTTCAAGGACTTACCACTTTTTAACACCGGCGATGCCCGTCCGGGATTAGTTCATCGTATCGATAAGAATACCTCGGGAATACTGGTTGTTGCTAAGACTGAGGAATCGAAAAACCGGTTGGGAAAACAGTTTTTCGATCGTACTACCGATCGCAGGTATATTGCACTTGTATGGGGCGAATTTGATAATCCGGAAGGAACCATAACAGGACATATTGGCCGTAGCTTAAAAGACCGGAAAATGATGACTGTATTTCCGGATGGTGAATATGGAAAAACTGCAATTACACATTACAAGGTTATTGAGAATCTTGGATATGTCTCTTTGGTAGAGTGTAAACTCGAAACCGGAAGGAC
>CAYLZH010000269.1:0-6391 GCA_964388245.1 uncultured Bacteroidales bacterium | reverse complement strand
ATGATTTGATATTTTAGTCTTGAAGTAATTTTGATGTAGTTAAATTCTTTAATGTTGTGTTGTTGATGTAAACAAATCTATTCGCTTTTTTGTCGCATGGATTAACTTTGTAGCTTCAAATTATATTAATGTCCATAATGAAAAGGTTGTTTTATCTCATACCATTTTTAACTTTCGTTTTAGTCTTCTTGTGCTATAAAAATGAGTCAGATATTGTGAATCAGAATGAAGTGCCGGAAAATTACACTATATTTTGGTCGGATGAATTGAATGACCTAACTATTTATCCTTCCAATTGGAAATTTGAAACTGGAGATGGAACAGATTATGGATTACCAATTGGCTGGTGTAATAATGTACTATATAATTATGCCAACACTCTTGAAAATTCTGGGATAGTTGCCAATGAAGAAAATTCGTCATGCAATATGGAATCCTCAGAATGCCAGCAATGGATTTGTTGAAACTGATGTATTAATTAACAGAGTTTATTTTTTAAACTAATAGTGATTCTTTATAAAACAATTATTAATTAAACTAAAAATGACATGATGAAAAACATTTACACAATCGTATTATTATTTGCATTTACAGGTGCTTTTTCTCAAGTAGAGGGTACATGGATGATGGCAAATCAGGCTGCTGCCCTTGGTGTGGGTCCAACCCTGGGAGATATCTCCTGGTGGTCGAATAGCGTTGATGATTTAACTACCCGTGCGTGCTATTTCGATGACAAATTTGTTTTTGATGCAAGTGGTTCATTCAATAATGTAATGGACGGTGAAACATGGCTCGAGCAGTGGCAAAGTGGTTCTCCGGATGCTTGTGGTGTTCCGGTTGCACCGCATGATGGTTCAAATACAGCTACCTGGGATTATAATGCAGGAACAGGTGAACTGATGCTAACCGGAGTAGGAGCCCATATTGGTCTTCCTAAGGTGATTAACGGCGCTGAAATTACTGATCCGGCAAGCGCACCGGCTTCAATAACATATCCGGTTATATTTTCTGCTGACGGTGATACAATGTATGTTGACATTGATTTTGGTGGTGGATACTGGCACTATGTTTTAGTAAAAACAGGAACGGCAAGCGTTTTAGACATAGAAGAAGATATGTTCAACTTTTATCCAAATCCAGCAGGTTCTCAGATACAAATTCAATCAATTCAGCAAATCGATGAGATAACTATTCGAGACATTACAGGTAAGGCAATTGTTGTAAAAACGAATCCTTCTTCAACGGAAACCATTGATGTTTCAGAACTTTCACGAGGTATCTATTTATTAGAGTCCCGATCAGGAAAAAAAAGATTAATTAAAAAACTCATGCTCAAATAAGAAGCAAGAATATTTATTGACAGGGGCTCTTCGGAGCCCCTTTTTTTGTTTGTAAATTTGTATTTCGCACTTTTTTATTCCTAATATGTATTCACAAATCTGCCTGGCGAATTTCCAAACTTTGTAATAAGAGGTTAAAAGAATACAAATTACAAAAAGATTTATGGATAAAGATTAGATACACCTATAAACGACCCGGGGAGGTATTATATTTATAATTGTATTGTAATATAGACCAACCGGTAATTTGAACTAACATGCTTCTACGCACCTTTTGAATCTAATTTTATGAATATAGTAAAACACTAAGCCGACAAAACCTCCCCAAATAGCCCCCCCGGTAATATCGCCGGGATAATGCACACCCAAATAAATACGTGTGTAGGAAACAAAGGAAGCCCACCCAAGCATACCAATCCAAATCCACTTTCTTTGAAATAACAATGAAATGAAAATTGCAGTGGCAAAAGTATTCGAAGCATGCGAAGAAATAAAGCCGTACAATCCGCCACATTTCCCGTTTACCTGATGGACTAAACCGGCGAGATCCGGGTTATGACAAGGCCGTAAGCGTTCAAAAACATTTTTAAAAAGTTGCACTGATCCCTGGTCCGAAGCTGTAATCATCAATGATATCAGCACTAAAAGAATTACAGCATTTTGCCACGAAAACTTCTTAAATATGAAGAAAATAAGAATAATGTACAACGGAATCCAGCTAATGGTTTTTGTAGAATAAAACATAATCTTATCCCAGAAACCGTTGTGAAAACTATTTAGCCATAAAAACAAATCTGTATCAATCTGATTTAGAATTTCCATCATCGCTTCCTGTCTTTTTGTTCTTTTTCTTTTTTCGCCAGGGCTTTTTATTATGTGGATGATTTCCAGCAGGGTGCTTGTGTTTGCTTCTGGTATTTTCTGCTTTTAATGTTTGTTCCTTATTACCCTTACTACCTTTACGATGTGATTTATTTCCTGCTCCAGATCCATGAGACCTTCTTCTTTTCCCAAAATGCCGCTGTGGCTTATATTCCGGCCCTTCGTCAAACTGATCAGGTAGTTCAACTTTTCGAACCTCTTTGTCAAGTAATTTTTCTATTTTTAAAAATGCATCCTGATCTTTTTCGTTAATTAATGTAATAGCTTTTCCGGTCGATTCGGCCCTGGCTGTCCGGCCAATCCGGTGAATATAATCTTCGGCATCGCGTGGAACATCATAATTAATTATCAGATCGATGCCTTCAATATCGATACCCCGTGACACAATATTGGTGGCGACCAATACATTTATCTTCCTGTTTCGAAAATCCAACATCACCTGTTCACGTTCATCCTGCTCCAGGTCGGAATGAATACTTGCCGCACGATATCCTTCTTTTCGTAAATCGCGATTAAGAATTTTTACATTTGATTTTGTTGATGAAAATATAATAATGCTATTTACATCTTTTTCTTGAAGGATAATTTTTATTAGATCGAGTTTTTGAGTTTCGTAAACAAGATAGGCAGCCTGGAAAATTCCTTCGGCTGGTTTTGCAATTGCAATATTTACTTCGGCAGGCTTATTTAGTATTTTCCTGGCCAATTGCCTTATTTTGGGTGGCATGGTCGCCGAAAACAACATCGTTTGACGTTGTGTTGGCAAATAATTTATTATGGTCATTATATCATCATGAAAACCCATATCGAGCATGCGATCGGCTTCGTCGAGGATAAGGAATTTCAGTTTATCAAGCTTTACATAATCGAAATTTAAATGTGAAATTAACCGTCCTGGGGTTGCTATTACAATATCGGCTCCATCTACAAGGGCACGCTTTTGTTGATCCCAAGACATGCCATCGCCTCCTCCATAAATCGCTATTGATGATACATTTAAGAAATAGGCAAAACCTTCCAATTGCTGGTCGATTTGTAGGGCAAGCTCACGTGTTGGAGCAATTATTAAGGCCTTTATTCCATCATGTTCGCCGTGCAATATTGAATTAAGGATAGGTAATAAAAATGCAGCCGTTTTTCCAGTACCAGTTTGTGCACAGGCAATCAGGTCCCGGCCTTCCATTGCAGGAGGTATAGCCTGATCCTGTACGGGTGTCGCCTCTTCGAATCCCATACTTTGCAGGCCATTAAATACTTCTTCATGGAAATTAAAAGCTGAAAATTTCAATCTTTCTTTTTTTGATGAATATGCACAAAAGTAGTCCTTTTTTCCGGTTTGGGCACCCGGTATGTTCTGATCTATCCGGTAAACAATAAAACAGTATATTTTCAGAACAGCTAAAGAGTTGATCGAAATTGCACAACAATGTCATAATTCTTATACTTGCTGACGATTTTTCAGGATATTCAAAAACTAAACACACGTAAAATGAGATTTATTAATAATATCAGCAAAACTATTCTGACAGCAATTGCTTTTTGCCTTGTCATTGTTAGCCTCAATGCCCAAAAAGATAAAGAAGGCAAAGACTTGTTATCACCTGGTATACTAAATGGTTTGAAATTCCGGTCGATAGGGCCGGCCTTTACATCGGGACGGATAATTGATTTTGCTGTCAATCCGGCAAAAACCAGCGAGTATTATGTGGCTGTTGCCTCAGGTGGAGTATGGAAAACAAGCAATTCAGGAATAACCTACACACCGGTATTCGATGGGCAGGACTCTTACTCAATTGGCTGTGTTGAAATTGATCCGACAAATCATAATGTTGTTTGGGTCGGTTCGGGCGAAAACAACAGCCAGCGCAGTGTTTCGTATGGCGATGGAATTTACAAATCGGAGGATGGAGGTAAAACCTGGAAAAACATGGGTCTTAAAAAATCTGAACATATTGCAAAAATTTATATTGATCCACGTAACTCCAATCATGTCTATGTTGCAGCCCAGGGGCCGTTATGGGGACCAGGAGGTGACCGTGGTTTGTATAAAACCGAAGATGGCGGAAAAACATGGAAACTCATTCTTGGAATAAGTGAAAACACAGGTGTTACCGATCTTGTTGTCGATAATAGAAATCCCGATGTTATGTATGCCTCATCTTATCAGCGCCGGAGGCATGTCTGGACACTGATAAACGGAGGACCTGAAGCTGCAATATTTAAATCAACAGATGCAGGTAAAAGCTGGGACACTTTAAAAGTTGGCTTGCCTAAAGGTGACCTGGGAAGGATTGGACTCGCAATTTCGCCTGTAAATCCTGATTATATCTTTGCATTGATTGAAGCTCGTGATAACAAAGGAGGTTTATACCGGTCGGAAAACAGAGGAGCATCATGGAAAAAAACATCGGATTACAAAACCGTTTCAGCGCAGTATTACCAGGAAATTGTCTGCGATCCCTTCGACGCAGACAGGATATATTCTCTCGATACCTGGACAAAAGTTTCGGATGACAGAGGAAAAACATGGAAAAATTTAGGCAATAAGCACCGCCATGTCGATGATCATGCTTTTTGGATCGATCCACACAATCCCGATCACTATTTGATTGGTGGCGATGGAGGAATTTATGAAACCTATGACCGTGGAAAATTCTGGGATTTCAAAGCCAACCTTCCGGTAACACAATTTTATCGGGTCTCGGTTGATAATGACAAACCCTTTTACAATGTCTACGGAGGCACCCAGGATAATAACAGCATGGGTGGGCCTTCAAGGACTACAAACAGTGCCGGTATCACCAATGCCGACTGGTTTATAACAAACGGAGGCGATGGGTATGAAACGGTAATCGATCCTGTCGATCCGAATATTGTTTACACCCAGTCACAATATGGTGGATTAAACAGGTTCAATAAAGCAACCGGAGAAAAAATCAACATAAAGCCCGTTGAAGATAAGGGTGAAGATGCATATAGATGGAACTGGAATTCGCCATTGATTATCAGCCCACATAATCATAAACGACTATATTTTGCTGCAAATTATCTATTTAAATCTGATGACCAGGGATATTCCTGGCAAAAGGTTAGTCCTGATCTTTCGCGTCGCCTGAACAGGAACAAACTTAAAGTTATGGGTAAAATCCAAAGTGTTGATGCAGTAGCCAAAAATGCATCAACATCGCAATATGGTAATATTGTATCGCTTACCGAATCGCCTGTATTGGAAAACCTGATATATGTTGGCACCGACGATGGCCTTATACAAATTACGCACGATGGTGGCAAAAACTGGCAGAAGATTGCCAAAGTGAAAGGTGTTCCGGAAATGACCTATGTGAGTTGTCTATTCGCTTCGAACCATTTTGACAAGACTGTTTATGCCTCGTTTGACAACCGTAAAAATGCTGACTTCAACCCCTACTTGTTTAAAAGTTCGGATAGCGGAAAAACATGGAGCTCAATTCGTGGCAACCTCTCCGAAAACCTACCTATACATTCCATAGCCGAAGATCACCTAAACCCGAATCTACTGTTTATTGGAACTGAGTTTGGCGTTTATTTTACCGTCGATGGAGGCCAAAAGTGGACTAAATTAAAAGCCGGATTACCGACCATATGCGTAAAAGATATTGCAATCCAACAGCGAGAAAACGATTTGGTACTTGGCACCTTTGGACGAGGATTTTATATACTTGATGATTATTCGCCTTTACGCGATTTAACACCGGAGTTACTCGAGAAAGAAGCGCACCTGTTTCCAGTAAAAGATGCATTAATGTTTGTCGAAGAGCGGCCCCTCGGTAACCGTGGTAAAGGCAACCAGGGTGAATCGTATTATGCAGCCTCAAATCCACCAGTTGGAGCAGTATTTACTTATTACATTAAGAATTCGTACAAAACCCGTAAACAAAAGCGAATAGCTGACGAGAAAAAAGCTGCCAAATCAAATAGTGAAATCCGTTATCCTGACTGGGACGAACTTCGGGCCGAAGATATTGAAAAACAACCCTTTTTGATTTTTACAATTTATGATACAGAAGGAGAAACAGTTACACGCTTGAAATCGGCTGTTAAGAAAGGTATTAACAGAATTACCTGGAATTTCCGGCATGCTCCCATAACCCCGGTCAAAATACATAAATCGGCTACGGGGCGTTATTCTT
>CAYLZH010000268.1:0-6444 GCA_964388245.1 uncultured Bacteroidales bacterium | reverse complement strand
AGGATGACCTTCAAAACTTTAGATTGAATAATAAGATTGTAAATTTAAGCGAAGAAGGATCAGGTTACTTGTCAAAATATGAAAAATTACAAGCTGATAAAGCACTTCTTAAAATTAAAGCTGAATATTATGATTATTTGCACGAATATATTCAGAAAAAAGATGATTTCAGGGATGTAATTGCTCCATCAACAATGGGAATTGAAGACCCGCTCCTAAACTCGTTGATCCAGAAACTGGGGGAATTATACCAGGAGAAGAACATTATGCTATATAGTGCAACTGAGAACAATCCCGCCTTAAATATTATTAATCTTAACATTCAGAATACACGGGCTACATTACTCGAAAACATTCAGAATATTATAACCACATCTAATATTTCGATTGATGATATAGAGCAAAGGATAGGCGAAGTTGATAAGCAAATTCAAAGTCTCCCAGTTACTGAAAGACAATTGCTTACCATTCAGCGTGCATTCAATCTTAACAACAATATCTATACCTATCTGCTTGAAAAACGGGCAGAAGCGGGAATTGCACAGGCATCAAATATTCCGGATAATAAGGTGCTTGATCCCGCAATAATACAAAATGTTGATCAGGTTGCACCGAAAAGCTCAATGAACTATGCCATTGCATTGGTATTGGGCGTGCTTATCCCATTATTGTTCTTAATTGGAAAAGATTATTTTAATGATAAGATCATAGATCGAAAAGATATTGAGATGAATGCCGAATCTCCGATTTTTGGCACAATTGGAAGTAATGTTAAAGAGACAGAAATTCCGGTTTTTGAAAGCCCTAAATCCTCAATATCGGAGTCGTTTAGATCGCTGCGAACCAATTTGCAATATTTGAATGTTAACGGTGATACAAGGGTTATAGGTGTTACCTCGACAATAAGTGGTGAAGGAAAAACATTTTGTGCGATCAATCTTGCAGCTATCATTGCAATGACTAATAAAAAGGTCGTATTGCTTGGATTGGACCTTAGAAAACCAAAAATCCACAGGGCATTTGATAATTTAAGTAACGACACAGGAATCAGTACGCTATTGATAGGGAAAAGTCGAAAAACAGATATAATTCAGCCAACTCCAATTACAAATTTATTTGTTGCACCTTCTGGTCCTGTACCACCAAATCCTGCTGAGCTAATTGAGTCGAAAGCAACAGAAAACTTTTTCCAGGAATTGAAGGCTGAATATGATTATATCATTGTGGATACTCCTCCTTTGGCCCTTGTTACTGATGCTCTGCTTGTTTCGAAATATACTGATACAAACATTTATGTTGTTAGGCAAAATTACTCCAGAAAAGACGTGCTTGACCTCATAAATGATTTTTACGAAAAGAAGAGTTTTAAGAACTTAGGTATTTTAGTAAATGATATAAAGATGCCAAGTTATTATGGCTATGGTTCAGGGTATGGTTATGGTTATGGCTATGGCTATGGTTATGGAACCTATGGATATGGTGCCTATGGATATGGACAGGGATATTATGACGATGAACAAAAGCCTTTAACTAATTCTCAAAAAATAAAACGCTTTTTCAATCTCGACCGGAAGAAAAGAAGGGTATAATTTAAAAATATCAAAATTGAACTGATAATATAAATTTCCAAAGGGGCGTAACTTGCCCCTTTTTTTATCTGCATTGTCATGGATTTAAAGAATAAGACAATTTTAATTACTGGTGCATCGCGAGGAATAGGAAGAGTAACAGTTGAATATCTGGCTCAAAGGGGAGGTACTGTTATTATCCACTTTAATAATGATGAAACTGCTGCAAATTCACTATTAAAATCACTTCCGGGGGCTGGGCATAGTATTTTTCAGGCAGATTTTTCTCAATCGAATGATTTTGAAACAATTATTGGTGCCTTAATGAAGAAGTACGGAAAAATTGACGCACTAATAAACAATGCCGGAATTTATATCGAAAAAAAAATCGGAGAGTTCGATATTGAAGAATGGAGACGGGTCTGGCAAAAGACAATAAGCATTAATCTATCCAGTGTTGCTGATTTATGCTTTGTGATGTCCAATTATATGAAATCAGGAGGTGGAGGCAAAATTATTAATATTAGTTCCCGAGGAGCGTTTCGTGGCGAACCTGATGCCCTGGCTTACGGAGCAAGCAAAGCGGGTTTAAATAGTTTTGGGCAGTCATTGGCTCAGGCACTGGCTCCATATAACATATGTGTGTATACCATAGCTCCGGGTTTTGTTGAAACAGATATGGCATCGGAAGCCCTGGATGGCCCAAATGGAGAATCAATAAAATCACAGAGTCCTTTAAAAAGAGCGGCGAAACCGGTGGAGATTTCACGGGTGATTGGGTTTTTACTGTCGGAGGAGAATGAATATCTTACCGGTAGTATTATTGATGTAAATGGCGCTTCCTACCTGCGATAGATCACTACGATAATCATTGCTTATCAAAATAAAAATGCTATTATTACAGACTCAGGTTTTTCAAACATTTACGGAGTAGTGAAGAATTCAATTTTCATCCTTTTACTTAGTTCATTATTCGTTTCTCAATCTATTGCAGGCGAGGAAATTGATGTCCAAATACCGTCAATTGTTTTAAAAGGTATTGAAACAGAGGTGAGTATATCTATTTCTGATGAACTTTTAGATTCATTAACTCCGGAGCAGGTTTCTGTATCAATAAACAGCTTGCAGCAGGATATTTCAATTGATCATAATGTTATCTCTTTAAACTTTACCTTTTCGAATGATGCCGAATATATTTTTTCAATAAATAGTAAAGTTCATGTGGTTCATGTGAAACCAATACCCCTGTGGATGTCAATAATCCCTCCTTTGCTTGCAATCCTTATTGCGTTGATATTCAAAGAGGTATTTACAGCACTCTTGTTAGGAATATTGGTCGGTGCCTCAATTATTTCGTTCTATCAGGCTAATCCCTTTTTTCTTGCATTATTGAAGGGAATGCTTGCTGTTATAGATACTTACATATTACATGCATTGAATAATCCATCTCATTTAAGCATAATAGTTTTTTCAATGCTTATAGGAGCTATGGTAAGTTTAATATCAGCCAATGGTGGCATGCATGGTGTTGTACGTTTTTTATCGAGGTATGCTAATTCTCCCCGATCCGGTCAATTTATAACATGGTTGCTTGGCATTGCAATTTTTTTCGACGATTATGCCAATACGCTGGTTGTTGGAAATACAATGCGACCTGTAACCGACAGATTGAAAATATCGAGAGAAAAATTGAGTTATATCGTCGACTCAACTGCGGCACCTATTGCAGCTATTGCCTTCGTAACAACCTGGATCGGAGCTGAGATTAGTTATATTGAGGACGGATTAAAAACAATTGGCCTGGATGAAAGTGCATATCATGTTTTTCTGAATTCACTTGCTTATTCATTTTATCCCGTTTTGGCCCTGATATTTATCCTGTTATTGATTTGGCAAAAGCGCGATTATGGTTCTATGTTTATTGCTGAGATAAAGGCAAGAAACAATGAACCAGATATAAACTCTGGAGATAAGGATATTTCTGCGTCTGGATCGATCCTTAATATTGAATCTGAAAAGGCGAGGGCTGTTAATGCTGTTATTCCGGTTCTCACCATTATTCTGGTTACTATTGGGGGTCTTGTTTATACTGGTTTACAATCGAATAGTTGGAATTCTGAGTTAGGTTTTTCAGCAAATTTATCAATTATAATTGGATCGGCCGATTCGTATAAGGCCCTGTTATGGTCGTCGATATCGGGAGTTACAATTGCACTTTTGCTTACACTAAGCCAGAGGTTATTAAGCCTTCAGAAAAGTATTGATAGCCTGGTAAATGGATTTAAAACCATGATTACAGCAATTCTTATTCTGATCCTCGCATGGTCGTTGGCAAAGGTTACAGAAGACTTGCATACTGCTGATTTCATTACTAATTTCCTTGTTTCAATTGAGTTAAAACCTTATCTGCTGCCAGCTCTCACATTTATTGTAGCTGCGCTTGTGGCATTTTCAACCGGTTCGTCGTGGAGTACAATGGCCATTTTGTATCCGTTGATATTACCGGCTACATGGCTTTTGGCAAAAGAGTTTCAACTTGATTATGAATTGTCAATGAAGATTTTTTATAATGTAGTTTCTACTGTACTGGCCGGATCGGTTTTGGGAGATCATTGTTCGCCCATTTCCGATACAACTATACTTAGCTCGCTTGCCAGTTCGTGCAGGCATATCGATCATGTTAAAACGCAGTTGCCTTATGCTCTTACGGTTGGAAGTGTTTCACTACTATTTGGGACAACACTTGCTAGCTTCCAAATTCCAACCTGGATACTATTTGTTCTGAGTATAGCAATATTGTTTTTTATAATAAGATTTTTTGGCAAAAAAGTACCTGACCAATAGTAATAAAAAAACGTGCTACCTCTTTTAGGTAGCACGTTCTGTTTACTATGTAAATGCAATGATGTAATTATTCTTCGTTGATTCCGGCAATTTCATTATCAACTAAGATTCGTCCACAATATTCGCAAACGATAATCTTTTTACGTGACCTAATATCGAGTTGTCGTTGGGGGGGGATTTTGTTAAAGCAACCACCACAGGCATCACGTTGAACAGATACTACTGCAAGACCATTCCGGGCATTGTTTCGAATACGCTTATATGCAGTTAACAGCCTTGGCTCAATTACAGTTTGAATCCTTTCTGATTTTTCTGATAGACCATCCTCTTCCTTTTGAGTTTCAGAAATAATCTCATCAAGTTCATTTTTTTTGTGAGATAAGTCACTTTTCCGTTCATCAAGGATTTTGTCTGAATCAGAAATAACCTGGGTTTTGTCTTCGGATTGTGTTGAAAACTCGCTAATTCGTTTCTCGCACAATTCTATTTCAAGTTTTTGGAATTCAATTTCTTTCGTAAGTGAATCGTATTCCCTGTTGTTTCGTACGTTCATTTGTTGCTCTTCATATTTTTTTATCAGGGCAGTACAATCTTTTATTTCATTTTTCTTTAGAGCAACGGAATTGGATAAACCCTGGACTTCTTCTTTAAAGTTTTTAATCCTGGTTTCAAGACCTTCGATTTCATCTTCAAGATCCCGGACTTCAAGTGGTAATTCGCCACGAAGGATTTTTATTTTATCAATTTGCGAATCGTTCGATTGTAACTCGTAAAGAGCACGTAATTTTTCTTCAACCGTAAGTTCTTTTTTATCCGTCATTGTATGCTTTGCTATTGATTATAAATAGTTTATAGGATTTGTGTTTAGCTCCGACAAACAGAGCGCAAATTTAGGGAATTTTTTCTGAAGTATTTCATAAAAAATTTCCTTCGTAAACTGCTCACTTTCAAAGTGTCCGACATCGGCAATTAGAATCCTGCCATCGGCATCGAAAAATTCGTGATATTTAAAATCGCCCGAAATAAATATATCAGCCTTTTTCGATATAGCTTTTTTTAATAGAAAGCTTCCACTGCCTCCACAAATCGCTACTTTCCTGATGTCCTGGTTCAGTAACTTTGTATGTCTTATGCATCCTGTACCAAAAAGGGTTTTGAGGTTTTCGAGGAATATATTTTCCGGAACAGGTTCCTGCAATTGGCCTACAATGCCTGCTCCTGCCTGATCGTACAAATTTTCGATGGGGTATATGTCGTAGGCAACTTCTTCGTATGGATGTGAGCTGAGCATTGCCTGAATGACATCCTGTTGCTTTGCTTTCGGGAATATTGTTTCAATTTTTATCTCCTCTTCGAAATGTAATTCCCCTTTTTCGCCTACAAATGGATCGCTTCCTTCTCCTGCCCGAAAAGTGCCCTGTCCGTTGGTGTTGTAGCTGCAATAATCGTAATTACCTATTTTGCCGGCACCTGCATCGCATATAGCAGCCCTTACTTCATTGGTATGATCGATTGGTACAAATACTACCAGTTTCCTCAATTCATTAGGTAGAGGGCTTAATATCCGGCAATTGATCAAACCAAGTTTTTCAGAAATTTTTGAATTTACTCCTCCAATGAGGTTGTCGAGATTCGTGTGAGCCGAATATATGGCGATGTTATTCTGAATGGCTTTAATAACTGTTCGCTGAACATAATCCGATCCGGTTAGTTTTTTAAGCCCTTTAAATATTATCGGATGTTGAGCTAAAATCAGGTTGCAGTTTTTCTGTATCGCTTCATCAACAACATCTTCGGTAACATCAATGGAAATTATTGCTCCTGTTACTTCGTTATCCGGATCACCAACAAATAATCCTGCATTATCATAATTTTCCTGATATGCCAACGGGAATAACTCCTCAATGGCTTTACAAATTTCCTGAACTTTCATTGTATCTGATTTTCGGAAGTTAACTTAAATGGGTTTTAAGCTGATCTAACATTTCTTTTATCGATTCGAGCCTATCAATAAGTTCAACCGATTTAAAAG
>CAYLZH010000267.1:0-6509 GCA_964388245.1 uncultured Bacteroidales bacterium | reverse complement strand
GAATTTCATTGCAGTGATATGAAAGCCTGCCTGATTGATCATGGCCAGGATTGGACCAATGTGTTCGTTGCTAACTGCGCCCGGTTTGATAATTGTAAATGTGTAATTTCCTTTCATCGTTTAAATTTTATTGAATTACTATTTAAATGTTAATTAATCAGCATGTATTATGTATTTTCGCAAAATACGAAATCTATAAAAATAAATTCGAATGCTATTTTCATCAAACAAAGAAAAACATTCGAATGGCAAAAATGTTTCAATGATTTAAATCCTGTTTTATAATTTGTAGAAATGGACGCAGGCACGAAGACCCAAAAAATTCAAAAGGCAAAAAAATTGATCGAAAGCGCCAAAAGCATTGCTGTAATTCCACATCATAATCCTGATGGGGATGCAATTGGATCAGCCCTTGCTGCCTGGAATCTTCTGACAAAGATGGGCAAAAGCGCTAAAATAATTAGTCCTAATACATTTCCTGAATTCCTACAGTGGCTTCCCGGAGGTTCCGAAGTTATTACTGCCAGTACTGAAAAAAAACTGGCTGGCGAAATAATTAGGGATTCGGATTTGTTAATAATGGCCGATTTCAACGATCTCTCAAGAGTTAAAGGATTGGAAGATTTGATACTTGGATCGGATGCTGGTAAAATTCTTATCGATCATCATCCCAACCCAAAAAAATTCGCAGACATTATTATTTCTGACACGACAGTATCGTCAACTGCCGAATTATTATCGGAATTTATTATTGAAGCCGGATTTGAAAAATTCCTCGATCATGATGTTGCCGAATGCCTTTACACAGGTATAATAACCGATACCGGATCGTTTAGTTACAATTCCAGTAACCCGGTAACTTTTACAATAGTGTCTGCCCTGCTTAAGACAGGTATTGATAAAGACAAAATCCATTCACGCATTTACAATAATTTTTCGCATCAGCGAATGCAATTATTAGGTTATTGCCTTCACGAGAAATTCAAAGTATTGCCTGAATATCACACGGGTTATATTAGTATAACACAAGAAGAACTTAGTAGATTTGGTTTCCAGCCTGGCGATACCGAAGGATTTGTAAATTATCCTCTTTCAGTAAAAGGTGTGATTTTTTCAGCATTATTTATTGAGCGGCAAGACTGTATTAAGCTATCGTTCAGATCGAAAGGAAATTTTCCCGCAAACAGCTTTTCAGCAACACATTTTAATGGTGGCGGACATCTGAATGCGGCCGGCGGAGAATGTCTCCTTGATATGGATTCATGTATTTTAAGGTTTACCGATCTATTAGCGGAATATTCTGATGAATTAAAGAAAAATACGCTTAAGGTTTGCTAATGAAATTATTGAAAAGGATTGGTACGACAGGATTGTTTGTCAATAAATGGTTCATGATAATAGCATGAATTTGAGAATATTAATATAATAATGAAACGAAAATCAGATATCATAATGTCGCAACTTATTACACTCATAACTACTTTGTTTTTGATTGTAACGGCTCATTCTTGCAAAAACGAGCCTAAACCTGTTGCAAGCCCCCAGGAAATAAAAAAATATAAAGAGCCTCTTGTTCAGGTCAATAAACACCTGGTTGAGAAAGACAGGATACGAATTGAGAAATATGCAAAACGTCGGAACTGGGACATGGAAAAATCTGAGACGGGATTGTATTACAAAATTTCGGGTGAGGGAACCGGAGAGCTCGCAATAGAAGGCGACCTGGTAACCATTGATTATGACCTGTTGTTGTTGGATGGAACATTATGTTACAGCACTGATTCGACAGGTGCTGAATCGTTTGTTGTAGGTTATGAAGATGTTGAATCGGGTCTCGATGAAGGTATCCGCCTGATGAAATCCGGTCAAAGTGCAAAATTAATTATTCCTCCTCATTTAGCCCATGGACTCCTTGGCGACCAAAACAAAATCCCACCCCGTTCAATTATTTTGTTCGAGCTTAAATTATTGGAAGTCAAAAGAGATTAATGTATGAATTGTCCCGGTCTTGTTTTAATTATGCTGATGTCTCAGAATCCCGATATCTCTACTTAGTTTCAAAAAAGAAAACACCAAAATTCAAACAACAAATAACAATTAATTACCAAATTCGGGAATCTAAATTTCAAAATTGTTTGACTACCTGCAAGCAGGTTAGGAATTTTCTAATTATGTTTTGAGGTCTTAAGAATTATGAGTTTCCTCTGATAATCTATGTCTCTCATTGTTTTACTCTTCAAATTTGGCCAGATAAGACTCGGGCGGGTATCGGGACATCTTTATGTTATAGGCACTACTTAATCTTTTTGATCCCAATCAGTTGACTAAAATAACTACGCCGGGAATGGCCTCGGAAAATTCCATCTTTCACAGCCTTAACTTCCTCTACGGTATAAAATGCATTGGGATTAAAGCGGTTTATTATATCCACAAGATTTTTCAGGTCCTTCCTGTCGATAATGGAAATAATAATATTCACTGGCCCGGTACTCCCCTCAGCTGCTAATCGGGTATGGCCAAATCCTGATTCCTTTAAAAATGCTAATAAATCTGAAGTATCGAATTTGGGGATAACCCGAACAATCACCTTTCCTATTGAAAGTTTTTCTTCGATCAGGATGCCAACATAGTTACCCATTGCAAATCCGGCCCCATACGCCATAAAGCATACAATGTTATCGAGATGTTTCATAATCTGACTTACGGCAATTAACCATATTACCGACTCGAAAAATCCAATAACCGGTGCCAATCCTTTAAATCCTTTCGAAACAAAAATCAATCGTAAAGTACCTATTGTTTGATCTGCTATACGTGCAAGAAAAATTAATAATGGCAAAATAATCCACGTAAACCACCAGGAATCAGCACTAATAAAACCAAGTATTTCCATATCACCAATTTTTAAGAGGCCGCGAAAATAATCCATTCCACAGAAAATTTTACTTTTGCCAAGCTAATTTAAATCATGTTTTATGGCTTTAATTGAAGATTTTACCCGGAGCGGAAATTGGTTGTTTAAGTACAGGTCGTGGTTACCGCTGGTAATGTTTATTATATTTGTAGTTGCCATGTTTTTTGAGAGAAGTGAGATTTTCGATTATACAAATATCTACTGGATACTGATATGCTTAATTGTTTCCATAATTGGCTTTTCGATAAGGATTATTACCATTGGGACAGTGCCTAAAGGTACATCGGGTAAAAATACAAGCAAACAGGTAGCCGATGAATTAAATACAACCGGGATCTATTCTGTTGTTCGGCATCCCTTGTACCTGGGAAACTTCCTGATGTGGCTTGGAATAATCATGTATTCCGGAATTCCATGGTTGATTGCTATGCTTATTGTTTTATTTGCGCTTTATTATGAGCGAATAATGTTTGCAGAAGAAATGTTTCTCAGAAAAAAATATGGCGAAGAATATATCACCTGGTCATTAATTACTCCTGCCTTTTTTCCCGCCCTTCATCAGTGGAAAAAATCGAAACTGGCCTTTTCTGTCCGTAATGTTCTAAAACGTGAATCGCATGCGTTTTTAAATACGATTATTTCATTTGCTGTCATCGATTTTATTAAAAACTATTTCTATTCTGAAAAATTTCTCCTCAACTATCTCTGGATTTACACATTAGGAGGAGGTATTATAATCTTTATTACATTACTGATAATCAGAAAGAATAGTACGGTACTTGATGTGGAAGGAAGGTAGCAGGAAGAGGAAATTAAGACCAATCAGAATTATATTATTGATGAAATATCATTAATAGATTGAAGCCATAATTACTAAAACGATTTTATTATTTTTGGACTTTTAATAAAAAGCCTGTTGAAGAAACTAACAATTTAAAAATGTGGAAATTGCATCAGAACTTCAGCAGGAACTTTTGAAATTAGGACGGTAAGGATGAAGCAAGGAAAAAAAGTTAAAGGTAAAGGCAAACATAAAATTAATCCGGCTAACATTAAACAAAAAGCCGAAATGAGATATGCCTATGGTGTGATATTAATCATGTCGTTTATCCTTTACGGTCAAACCATTGGCTACGATTATGCGCTTGATGATTCCATTGTTATCAAAAAAAATGAATTTACGAAACAAGGGGTTGCCGGAATTGGAGATATTTTAAGCAACGACACCTTTGTCGGTTTTTTTGGTAAAAAGAAAAACTTAGTAGCAGGTGGCCGGTACAGGCCTTTATCGGTTGTAACTTTTGCCATTGAACATCAACTTTTTGGTCTGAAACCCGGAATATCTCATTTTTTCAACATCCTTCTTTATGCTTTAACCGGCATCATGTTATTTAAAATTCTGAGCATTTTATTAGCACGGTTCAATGCCATTAAATGGTATTTTTCAATTCCGTTTGTTACAACTATTTTATTTATGGCGCATCCGGTTCATACCGAGGTTGTTGCCAACATTAAAGGACGCGACGAAATTATGACCTTGCTCGGATCGCTTATCGCACTCTGGTATAGCTTAAAATACCTCGATAATAAACATTTTAAATACTTGATTTATAGTTTTGCAGCTTTCTTTCTCGCGTTCCTGTCGAAAGAAAATACTGTCACATTCCTGGCTGTTATTCCGTTGGCTATTTACTTTTTTACCGATCATAAAATTAAAGACAACCTGGTAACATTTGTACCTCTTTTAATTGCAACAATTATATTCCTGGCTATACGGCAGGCTATTCTTGGCAGCTTTTCAACCCCTGTTGCCAAAGAGCTAATGAACAATCCATTCCTTGAAGCTACCGAAGGTGAAAAATACGCGACTATATTCTACACCCTCTGGATATATATTAAATTGTTGTTTTTCCTTCATCCGCTCACCTACGATTATTACCCAAAACAAATACCGATAATCGGATGGGACGATATTCGTGCATGGGGATCATTATTAATTTATATTTCATTGGGAATATATGCTTTGATTGGTTTGATAAAGAAAAATGTGATTTCATTCGGGATTATATTTTATATAGCAACGTTATCTGTAGTTTCAAATCTTGTTTTTCCAGTTGGTACTTTCATGAACGAGCGTTTCATTTTTATTTCATCAATAGGTTTTTGTTTAATTGTAGCTTATTTGCTGATTGATAAACTACCAAAGTTGATAAAGAATCAGAAATCATTAACCAATGTTGTATCTGGTATCCTGATTGTTGTTTTGCTGTCGTATTCTGTTAAATCAATATCAAGAAACAGGGCATGGGTCGATGATTATACATTATTCACAACCGACGCATACACATCGACAAAAAGTGCCAAGGGAAATGCTGCTGTTGCCGCCCTTTACCGCGAACAGGCCGAAGCTGCAAAGGTCCCGACTGAAAAAGATAAGTACTGGAAGCTGGCAATCGAGCATTTTAGCAGGGCAGTTGAAGTACATCCGAAATATTTTGATGTTCACCTCGACCTTGCGGTTTCTCATTTTAAGCACAATAAAAACATGGAGGAGGCCGACAATCATTTATTAGCTGCCTTCAGGTTAAATCCTGTAAATCCAAAGGTACTGCAGTTTTCAAATGCCATATACAACGAGTTGAATGATCCGAACAAGAAGTTAAGTTTTTTCCACACCTTATACGATTTGAAGCCGGATAACTATCAGGTTCTCTATACCATTGGCAGTATCTATGGCAAAGATCTTCAAAACCTGCCACGTGCTATTGAATATTTTGAAAAAGCCATAGAAAAGAATCCGAAGGGTATCGAAGCATTTAAGGACCTGGGAGTAGCCTATGGCTTTATGAAAAACTATGAGAAATCAATTGAGATGTCGAAAAGGGCTATAGCCATCGATCCAAGCGATGCTCAGATTTATGTTAATATTGGCGTAAACTACCGGAACATGGGTAACGAAGCTAAATCCAAGGAATATTTTGCAAAAGCTGCAGAATGGGATCCAAAATATAAACAGATTAAATAATCAGAAAAAGATAAGCAAGTGATAGAAAATAAAAAGATTGCGGTTGTAATGCCGGCATATAATGCAGCATCAACGCTTGAAAAGACTTATAAAGAAATCCCCTTCGACATTGTAGATGAAGTAATTCTTGTTGATGATCTGAGTCGGGATAATACTGTCGAAAAAGCCCATGAACTTGGAATTAATCACGTAATCAAGCATGAAGTAAATAAAGGTTATGGAGGAAACCAAAAGTCGTGTTACAATACAGCCCTTGAAATTGGTGCCGATATTGTAATTATGGTCCACCCTGATTATCAATACACTCCAAAATTGATCCATTCCATGTCGTACCTGCTGGCCAATGAAGTATACCATGTTGTGCTCGGATCGAGGATCCTTGGCAGAGGTGCATTAAAGGGGGGAATGCCACCATATAAATATATGTTTAACCGGATGCTGACATGGACACAGAACCTGTTGATGCACCAAAAACTATCTGAGTATCATACTGGTTATCGTGCCTTTACCCGCGAAGTACTTGAATCAATCGACTTTAATATAAACTCCGACGATTTTGTGTTCGACAAT
>CAYLZH010000266.1:0-6553 GCA_964388245.1 uncultured Bacteroidales bacterium | reverse complement strand
TGGTAATATCTATTGACATAATACGGTGGACATGAAAAATTCGAATTTCGTTTTATTAGCCCATGCCAGGAGCGGGTCTCATATGATAGTTTCTTTACTTAATTCTCATCCTCAGATTGAATGCAAAGCGGAGGTATTCAATAGATTAGAGGAAGAAGAATGCAACCTGGAGTATCAAAAATTCATTGGTTCAGAGAATGATCAGTCGATCATCAAAGGTTTCAAAATGCCCTATCATATGCAGTACCTAAAAAGAAATACAATTTGGAATAAAGTAAAAAAATGATCCTGACTTTATGATTATTTATTGGCAACGGTCCAATCTGCTAAGAGCATTTGTATCGAATGAAATAGCAAAAAAAACAAAAGTATGGTATGGAATAAAAGAGCAGCCAAACCTTCATGAAAAAAAAGTTGTTGTAAACCCGAAAACATGTAAATCCTGGATAGAACGTGTTATTTTGCAACAAAAAATTTCTGAATACGTGTTTCGCCATCATTTTTCGTACACAGCAAGCTATGAGAATTTTCTGTTTGATAATAATAAGATAATTGAGCTTTTAAGATTTCTTGATGTTGACCCAAATCAAAAGTTATTCACTAAAATTGAAAGGCAAAATCCCGAACCATTAGATCAACTTATTGTAAACTTTGAAGAACTGAAGAATGCTTTCCGGAATACGCCATGGTTTGTTTTTATTAATGATATTGGTTCAGCATGATAATTTATTGAATTCTGAAACTACCGTCAGTGTCGTTGGAATCGTTGCCCACGGTAATTCAGTTTTTGAACAAAGGCTTCGCCTTGAGGGAACAAGCAATTAAAACAGTGATCTGTTTTCAATATGTTTTGGGCATAAAACCATATGAAAAATATTTTCATAGATTGCCCGTTAATTGCTATTATTGCCTGATTTTTAATGAGCAGCTTATATGATCCGTACCGCATTTTTAGTAATGTTTTTCATGTTAATAACAATACTTCCGCTATGCAGTACTGCTCAGGACAATGAAGATTTTCCCGAATTCATTCACCGGAATAAACTCTACAAAACCGGAAGCTCGTGGATTACAATAGGTGGGGGATCAGGATATTTTCCTTTATTTAAAATACAGCAGAAAAATTTTTGTGTCGATGTGAATGGACGATGGAAAAAACATTATTTCACGCTGGGTTTTCATTACGATGGCAATGAGTTTATCACTGTAAGAAGTGGTCAACGATATTTCGAATTTCATGGAGGATATGGCTGGCGATCGGAAAACCTGAATCGAAACCTGTATGCCTACATTGGTCCCGGATATGCATTTGGATATGTTTTTAATCGTGAAATTCAACTGATAACTGCCGATACAACATTGATATCAGCAAGATATTTAAGTTTCAATACACCAAATATCTACGGTGAAATACAATATACACAAAAGATATTTTATGATATTGGTATTGGATTGGCATTATACGGCAGTGCCAACAAACACTATCAAACAGTCGGTATCAGGTTGTTTGTTTATTTTTCAACTGCTTTTATTGATGATATTTAACTTAAAATAAAGAACATGGAATTTGTAAAAAACTACATTGAAGAAAACAAAGACAGATTTTTAAACGAATTATTTGACTTAATCAGAATCCCTTCGATAAGCTCATTATCGGAACATAAGGACGACATGGTGAAAACTGCTGAATATTGGAAAAAAGCGATACTTGATGCAGGTGCCGACAAAGCCGAAGTTATGCCATCGGAAGGGAATCCGGTTGTTTATGGCGAAAAAATGGTTGATCCGGCATTGCCTACAGTTTTAGTTTATGGTCATTACGATGTGATGCCCGTGGATCCGATCGATTTATGGACATCGCCCCCGTTTGAGCCTGAAATCAGGGACGGGAAAATTTATGCCCGCGGTGCCGACGATGATAAAGGACAGGCATTTATGCATGCAAAGGCTTTTGAGTTGATGGTGAAAACCGGTGAGCTTCCATGCAATGTTAAGTTTATGATCGAAGGAGAAGAAGAAATAGGATCACCGAGTCTTGGTAAATGGTGTGCAGATCACATTGATATGCTTAAGGCTGATATTATCCTGGTATCCGATACAGGTATGATCGCACAGGATATACCTTCGATAACCACAGGATTACGAGGCCTGGCTTTTATGGAAGTTAAACTAACCGGCCCCAACCGTGACCTGCATTCCGGTCTTTTTGGCGGTGCAGTGGCAAATCCGGCTAATGTTTTGGCAAAGATGATTGCAAGCCTTACCGATGACGATGGACACATTACTATTCCCGGTTTTTACGATGATGTGCTTGTTGTATCGGATGATGAACGCGCCGAAATGGCCAAGGCTCCTTTTAACCTCGATGAATACAAAAAAGCCATCGATGTTGAGGAAGTCTGGGGAGAAAAAGGTTATTCAAGCAACGAACGAACCGGTATCAGGCCATCGTTGGATGTAAACGGTATTTGGGGAGGTTACACAGGCGAAGGGGCCAAAACAGTACTTCCTTCTGTTGCACAAGCGAAAATTTCAATGCGTCTTGTTCCAAACCAGGATCACCATAAAATTGCCGAATTGTTTGAAACTCATTTCAAGGCCATAGCACCAAAATGGGTAAAAGTTGAAGTAAAAGCATTACATGGCGGACAAGGATATGTATCGCCCACCGACATGACAGCTTACAAGGCTGCCGACCTTGCCTATACCGATACCTTTGGTAAAAAACCTGTTCCGGTTCGTAGTGGTGGAAGTATTCCGATAATTTCAACTTTCGAAGAAGTTTTGGGTATTAAATCTATTTTGATGGGCTTTGGACTGGAGTCGGATGCCATACATTCGCCTAACGAAAATTTCCCATTGTTTAACTTCTACAAAGGAATTGAAACGATTGTACATTTTTACAAGCATTTTGCCGAGTTAAACAAATAGTACGAAATAATTCATAGTTCAGGATAGCCACAATTTATGGTCTTGCAATTACCGGATTCAATCAGGTATTTTGTGTAAGGGCTGCGAAATTGTGGCTATCTCATAATGTATACAGAAAATGAAACACTGGCATTTGATAGTTTTTTTACTGTTCGGATTGACAACATCTTCTTATGGTCAATCATCTATCAAAACCATAAAAAAATTCAATTACACATCCAACTTCAACTTTACAGGTGAATGGCAATACTTAACCACGCACTTGTATCTGTTTAATCACCAACGATTTTCAAAACTGATCAACGATTTACACAAAAAAAACAAGAAGCACTATTTTAGAAAGATTCAATCAGAAAAAATTGAATACCTGATGATTACTGCAAACATCAGGGATATAAAATACTTTGGTGGCGATTTAAATTATCCGATCTATAGTTTTCAGACAAGCTTTGATGAAGAAGGAGCTTACCGTGTTAATGTATCGGATAATGACGAAGTAATCCGTCTTATCGACAACCTTCCTTTAACACCTGGTATATCAGGCGTTGATGCAACAATAGAAGGAAAAATTATTACCGACCGGTCGAAAGACAAAGTTATCAGGGCTATTGCCGATCAGCTAATAAGTTTGTCCGAAATACCCGATCCATCGGCTGCTGCATTGTCAGTGATAAGGGAGTTGGGCCGGTTTATGAAAAATAGTACCACAAAAAATCTTTATAAGTTCAACTCAACCATCAGACTCTACGAAAGCCAGGATTTTAACAAGCAATTTTACTCTCTCGACTTGTATGTTTTCCTTCCTACCGATAAAAAATCGACCTATATCGATACCGATAATATTCAGGACTTTTTTGCTGAAAACAGCGATCCGGAAATTAACAGGCAAAAACTTGAAGAACTGATTGCATACAAGAACTATCCTTACTTTGCAGTTGTCAATTATAAATCGAAATATACGACTGAAGAGATTTCAGGAGATGAGATTACAGTTGCGGCTATCAGGAAGAGAAGGCAAAGGATTGAAAAGAAATTTGAACAGGGGAACATTCCAAATAAAATTGCCTACAATCATGAATTGTTATTCCTTGAATTTCTTGAGCAATTTGCCGAACTTAAATCACAGGTAAATACCTACCGGCTATATAAAAAAAACGAACTTAGCAATGATTTCTCGCGTACTATGCTGTTGCTTTCGGAGTTGTATCTCGATCTGCTAAAGACATTTGAAAGCCGTGAGAAGGAATTTAATGACGAGCCCAATTTTTGCAATAGCTTCAGAAGTAAATATCAGCATATATTAAACAAGGCAGGCCTTTATTTCGAGTTTGATATTCCATTAAAAAATGTGAAACAGTTAGTCAATTCAATCATGTTACTCGATGATGTTGATCCATATACCATGCTTGCCGGCGAACGGGAAAAACATTTGCGAAACATATATTCGGTTGAATTGCCAACCGACGATGACGATGCACCCTTCGTTCAGTTTTTAGAATCGGCAAAAACCAGACTTGAAGGAGCACACTTTCGCGAGGATTTCAGCAAGCTGATTCAACAATTGAATAATGCGAATGCCGATGATGCAGGCCAAAAGATTAAAGATGAACTGCTTGAAAAAGCAAAACTGACACAATGCATGCTTTGTAAGCAACAATCGGCTAAAGCAATCGAATCGTTTAATCAGCATTATGATATTGCACAGAAAAAACTTGTTCTTGCCGAAAATTCTCAAATAATTATCGATGTTCGGGAAACAATTTTTGAAGCATTACAATATGAATATCAAATCGATAATTATTTTAAATTCAAATTCGATACAGTCCCTTTACCTCCTCATATACAAATGATTAAAGAAATTTCATCGGAACTGATCATTAAACGTCAAATTCTGCAGGAGTTTATCAAATTAAATTTTCAAGAAATGGAGTCGGAAACTATTATTGAATACAATCAAAATCTCCTTAACCTGAATCAAACCATCAGAAAAGGTTACGAAAGTATATGTAGTAAGATTCCTGAACTTTGTAGGTAAGTTTAAACAAGTTGCCATCAGTTTGATAAAATTGAGGCAATTAGCTGATTGTATTTGCTGCCAGTAAACGATCTGCAAAAATTCTTCATTAAAAATCCCATATTCATAATTGCTTTGTATGATGCGATTCATTCAAATTTCATGGCTATTGACATGTATAAAAAATAGTTGTAAATTTGGTATCGAAAGGAAAGAAAACGAACGCTCCACACACAATTTTAACTGTAAGAAGGCATGCAAACCCTTACAAATAGTAATTTATTAGTTTAACCTAATACATCCTAAAATGAAAAAAATTCTATTAATTCTTATTTTCACCTGGTGTTTTAGTACTAGTTTCGGCCAAATCGTTTCTCCTGAAGTTATTGCCTCAGGTGGCGATTATGTCGAAAATGCAGGAATATCAGTAAGCTGGACCATGGGTGAAATAAGTATCGAAACCTGGTCCCAGGGAGGTATTATTTTAACTCAGGGATTTCAGCAAACCTGGGGCTCTGAGCAGTGCCAAACAATGAATTTTCCATTTGGCTGGTCAATTTTTTCAACCTATATCAATCCGACCTATCCATTGTTAGATTCGGTATTTGCCCCCATTGTATCAAATGTTACCATAGTAAAAAATGGTAGCGGAAATGTTTACTGGCCATACTTCGGTTTAAATATGATCGGGAATATAGTAGTTGGCGAAGGATACCAGATAAATATGGCTACAGCCGATATGCTGAGTATTTGTGGTACTGCTATTGTTCCGGAAGTAACCCCCATTAACCTTCCCGTTGGTTGGAGCATTATTGCCTATTTAAGGCAATCGCCTGCTGACGTTGTTGTAATGATGAGCACAATTGTAAACGACCTTATTATAATTAAGGATGGAAATGGTCAGGTTTACTGGCCAATGTTCGGACTTAATATGATAGGAAACATGCAGCCTGGTCAAGGATATCAGATTAACATGAGTGCTACCCAAACATTAATCTATCCTGCAAACAGCATTACTGCTAAACAATCTACTGCCGGGTTTGTAAATCCGGAATATTTTGGAAATCCAATAAACACTGGAAACAACATGACCATTGGAATCCCTATGTCGGCCTGGCATGGGTTACCATCGATTGGCAGTGAGATCGGAATTTTTACTTCGGACAGAATCCTTGCAGGCTCTGCTGTATTTAGCGGGCAAAACCTGGCCATTCCGGTTTGGGGAGCCGATAAACTGACAAAAGCCAAAGACGGATTGTTTGGCAATGAGGAATTCATCATCAAAATCCATGATCATCAAAATAATACACTTGCTGTTATGACCGTGGAATATTGGACGGAAGGAAACCAGCTATATAATGTTAATGCGATAAGTATAGTCGGTAAGTTTCTTAAAACAGATTCAGAAACCCAACAGCAGTCATTTTCAATCAGCAATTATCCGAATCCCTGTATTGATGAATCGATATTTGAATTTTTCCTTCCTGAAAAATCAGATGTAAAAGTACTGATTTATAACCTGCTTGGTGAGGAGATGGATATTCTCGTTGATGAAAATCTGGCAAACGGTTATCATCAGCTAAAACTCGATGTATCTGAGTATGCTGG